>JBPCLB010000261.1:0-5614 GCA_051003695.1 Gaiella sp.
AAGCGGATCCCACCCCGCAGACAATCACAGCGAGCTGAGGTAGCGCTCCTTCTCCCATTCGCTGACCTGGATGCGGTACTCGTCCCACTCCCGCCGCTTGAGCTCGACGTAGCGCGGGAAGATGTGCTCGCCGAGCGCACGGCGCATCAGATCCGACTTCGCGAGTTCCTCGATCGCCTCGCCGAGCGAGCCGGGAAGCGCGTCGACGCCCTGCTCCTCGCGCTCCTCGTCCGAGAGGCGGTAGAGATTCGTCGTCATCTCGTCCGGGAGCTCGTACCCTTGCTCGATCCCCTCGAGGCCCGCGTGGAGCAGCACCGCGAAGGCGAGGTACGGGTTGCAGGCCGGGTCGGGGCAGCGGATCTCTGCTCGCGTCGCCTGCTCCGCGCCGGGCTTGTAGAGCGGGATCCGGATCAGCGCGGAGCGATTCCGCTGCGACCAGGCGACGTAGACCGGCGCCTCGTAGCCCGGTACGAGTCGTTTGTAGGAGTTGACCCACTGGGCGAGCACCGGGGTCATCTCACGGGCGTGGGTCAAGAGGCCGGCGATGAACGCCTTGGCGACCTTCGAGAGGTTGTGCTCGTCCTTACCGTCGAAGAACTGGTTGCGACCGCCGGTGAAGAGCGACATGTGGGTGTGCATCCCCGAGCCGTTTTCGCCGAAGAGCGGCTTCGGCATGAACGTCGCGTAGTAGCCGTGCCAGGCGGCAACCTCCTTCACGATCAACCGATACGTGATCGTGTGGTCGGCCATCTCGAGCGCGCTCGCGTAGCGCATGTCGATCTCGTGCTGGGACGGTGCGACCTCGTGGTGGTGGTACTCGATCGGGATCCCGACCGACTCGAGCGCGTGGATGGTGTCGTTTCGCACCTCGGTCGCCGCGTCCTGCACGGTCATCGCGAAGTAGCCGCCCTCGTCGAGGGTCTTCGTGTCCTTGTCGTCCTCGAACAGGAAGTACTCGAGCTCGGGGCCGACGTTGAAGGTGTCGAAGCCGAGGGTGCGCATCCGCTCGAGCGCCTGTCGCATCACGTACCGGGGATCACCGTCGTAGGGGACGCCGTCGGGCTTGACGACGTCGCAGATCATCCGCGCAACCTTGGAGCCGTACTCCTGCCCGTGCTCGTCGGTCGGCCGCGGCATCACCTGGAAGGTGGCCGGATCCGGAATCGCGACCATGTCGGACTCCTCGATCCGGTTGAACCCGGTGATCGACGACCCGTCGAAGCCCATCCCGTCGTCGAGAGCACCAGGGATCTCCGATGGTGTGATCGCGAACGACTTCAGATGCCCTTCGAGGTCGGTGAACCAGAAGAGAACGTGCTCGATGTCCTCGTCTGTGATCCGTTTCAGCACTGCTCGACGCGAGGCGACGGTCGACGTCGCGCGGTCCTTGCTCTTCACCATCGCCGAGCGGCTCGCCGGCGTCGCAGTCCTTGGTCTCGCCATGGTCGGTTTTCCTCCTTGAGAACGACAAAAGCCCCGGCCGCGGAATCCGCGTCCGAGGCCCCATTGCCTCGAAAGACGCGCGGGATGCTACCACGTGGAGGCGTCCCCAGCTGGAAGCCCGAGCGCGTTTCCTGCCTCCTGGGGATTCGACGATGTCAGATCCCTAGCCGCTCCGCTTCAGCTTGCCGTGCTTCTTCGCGTACCGCTCGCCGATCGAGAAGACGTAGAGCCCGATCGGGATCGAGGCGACGCCGATCACGAGCAGCGGCCAGACATCTGCCCACGCGAGGCCCGCCCCGTCGAGCACGGAGTCTCGGATCCCCCGTAACGCATAGGTTGCCGGCGAAACCGTCGAGAGCCACTCCATCCAGGTCGGCAGAACGTCGACGGGGTAGTAGACGCCCGAGACGACGAGCAGCATGCCCTGCGCGATGAAGCCGAGCTGCGCGCCCTTTTCGGGGGAGATCAGCGGCAGCACCGAGGTCATCATCCCGATCCCGAAGAACGAGATCGAGGCGATCATCAGGATCACGAGCGCGGCGAGGAAGTTCGCGTCCGGCATCTCCAGCGCGAAGAAGAACGCGACCACGACGAAGAGCAGCATCGCCCGCGCCAGCCCGTAGATCACGGCGAACACACCGGAGCCGCCGAGGTGCATCGCCCGTGAGAGCGGCGCCATGAAGGTGTACTCGATCGTCCCCTCCCACCGCTCCCACGCGACCGTCTCGGTGAGAAACTCGAAGATGATCCCGAGGTACGCCCAGACGACCGCTCCGATCAGCAGCGTCGTGGTCGTGCGCTGGACGTCGATCTGCCCGCCGGTGGCCTCGATCCCCTTCGCGATGAAGACGATCGTGAGCGTGTTCGCGCACGTCCAGAGGAAGAACGCGAGATCCCAGAAGAAGTATCGCTTCGTCAGGTAGACGTTGCGCTCGACGATCCCGGCGAGGCCGATCAGCTCGTGCATCAGGAAGCTGCGAGGGTGCCTGGCTTCAGCCTGGCTCCCTCTCCGCTTCGCTGCGGTTCTCATGCGAACACCTCCCGGTCGTCGTCATCGTCGAACTCGTCCGCGAACTCGCGACCCGTCGCAGCCATGAACGCGTCCTCGAGCGTCTCCGCTCCGTACCTCCGCTTCAGGTCGACCGACGGCTCGAGACACAGAAGCTTGCCCCGATCGAGGATCCCGACCCGGTCGGCGAGCGTGTCCGCCTCGACCATGTCGTGGCTGCAGAGGAGGATCGTCGCGTCGTGGCTCTGCCGAACCTCCTCGATGAACGTCTGCACCTCACGCTTCGAGCGCGGGTCGAGCCCGGTCGTCGGCTCGTCGAGGAGCAGCAGGACGGGTGAGGTCAGGAGCGCACGCGCGAGCGCGACCTTCTGCTGCATCCCGCGCGAGAGGTTCTCCATGGGCTCGCCCCGACGATCGGCCGGGAAGCCGACCTTCGTGAGAATGCGCGGAATCTCGGCTCGCGTCGCCGAAGGCGGCATCCCGTAGAAACGGGACGCGTAGTGGAGGTTCTCCGAGGCGGACATCTTCTTGAAGAACGACGCCTCGACCGAGACGCGATTGACGAGCCGCTGCACGGCCTTCTGCTCACGCGTGACGTCGTGGCCGAAGATCGAGGCGCTACCGCCGTCGGGAATCAGCAGCGTCGAGAGCAGCCTGACGAGTGTCGACTTGCCCGAGCCGTTTTGCCCGAGGATCGCGACGCACTCACCACGTTCGATCGTGAACGTGACGCCGTCGAGCGCCGGCACCGCGCGCTTGCGGAACCGGCCTGCCTTCTTGTCCTTGCGCAGGAAGACCTTGCGTAGGTCTTGCACCACGACCGCAGCGGGGCCGGTCGAGTCCGAACGGGGGTCGAGCTCTGCGTGCGGGACTGCGGTCATTGCGATGCTCCTTCGAGCGGCTTTCAGGGACATGCCGAACAAGGCTCGCGCAGGGCGGGCCGCGGCAACAGGTGTCCTAGAAACGCAGGAGCATCATGCCCGCCGAGCCTAGCAAGCGCGGTTCCCGGTCGTCAACGGCGTCCGTCGGCTCGGAGGCGTTCGCTTGCATGCCACGGCTGCGTTCTCTATGGTTGAGCGCAGGCGGGGTCGACGATGCCCCCGGCCGAAGGCAATGACGCCTCATCTCCCCGCGGGGGAGGTGGGGCTTTTTTCGTGGTCCGACGAGCAACGGAGGAGAGATGGCGAACGAGAGGGGCACCGAGAGGAGCGCAGGCGGCGAGCAGGCAGCGAGGGCCGCCGTGCGGCGAAGCGCGCGCCACCACACACCGCGGACACCGCCGATTGCGCGCGCCCGCGCACTGCGACGTCGCATCGTCGATGCGAGCGCGGGAGTGACGAGACGATGATGAAGATCGAAGCAGTCGTGGTGCGCGACCGCGTCGAGACCGTGATGGAGGCGGTCGAGGCCGAGACCGGTCACGTCGGCGTCACGGTCGTCGAGGCCGTCGGTCACGGACGCGAGAAGGGCATCACCCACGAGTACCGCGGACGGGTGTTCGAGTCGCGGTTCCTGCCGAAGGCCCTGATGACGTTCGTCGTCGGCGACGAGATCGCCGATGACGTGCTGCGCGCGATCGTCGATGCCGCGAAAACGGGTCACGTCAACGGCGACGGCATCTGCTGGATGTCGCCGGTGACGGGAGTGACCCACAACCGGACGGGAGCAAGCCTCGAGGAAGTGGAGCGAGTATGACGACCAAGGAACTTGCATTCGCAACCAGCACGATCTGGGTCGTCCTCGCGGCGATCCTCGTGATCTTCATGCAGGCGGGCTTCGCGTTCCTCGAAGCGGGTCTGACCCGGATGAAGAACGTCGGCCACATCGCGGCGAAGAACGTCCTGATCCTCGCGATCGTCTCGATCGTCTACTACCTCGTCGGATTCGGGATCGCCTTCGGCGACGGTGGCAACGGCATCGTCGGCGGATCGGGCTTCGTCCCGTCGGTCGACGAGCTGGTCGCGATCGGCGCCGAGCCGTTCTCGTGGTTCGCGGCGATCCCCGGCGCCGCCGGCTACCTGTTCGAGGTCGCGTTCGCGGCGGTGTCGCTCGCGATCGTCTGGGGCGCAATGGCAGAACGGACGAAGCTCTGGGTCTACTTCGCCTTCGGTGCGGTGTTCACCCTGATCTACTCGCTCGTCTCGCACTGGATCTGGAGTCCCGACGGCTGGCTCTTCGCGAAGGGCATGCAGGACTTCGCAGGCTCGACCGTCGTCCACTACCAGGGCGCGCTCGCCGGACTCGCAGGGGCGCTCCTGCTCGGGCCGCGACTCGGGAAGTTCGTCGACGGCAAGCCCCAGCCGATCCCTGGTCACAACATGGCGTTCACGACGCTCGGTGTGATCATTCTCTGGTTCGGCTGGTTCGGCTTCAACCCGGGCTCGACCCTGTCGGTCGACTTCGGCGGTGTCGGCTTCTTCGCCTACGTGGCGTTGAACACGAACATCGCGGCGGCGTCCGGCGTACTCGGGGCAGTCATGACCTCGTGGATCGTGATCAAGAAGCCCGACCTCTCGATGATGCTCAACGGAGCGATCGCGGCTCTCGTCGCGATCACGGCCGCGTGCGCGTTCGTCGCTCCCTGGGCGGCGATCCTGATCGGCTTCGTCGCAGGCGTGATCGTCGTGCTCGGCTCGCTCCTCGTCGAGAAGGTCGGCATCGACGATCCCGTCGGCGCGCTCGCAGCCCACGGCATGGCCGGGGTCTGGGGAACGCTCTCGCTCGGCTTCCTGACCGTGCCGAGCCTCGCCGACAAGCTCGCGACCGGCAAGGCCGGCCTGTTCTACGGGGGCGGGCTCCATCAGCTCGGCATCCAGGCGCTCGGGCTCGTGGCGGTCGGCGCCTTCACCTTCACCGCATCGTTCCTCGTGCTCTACACGATGAAGGTCACGGTCGGGATCCGCACCGACGAGGAGGTCGAGTCGCTCGGCCTCGACGTCTCGGAGCACGGCATGTGGGGCTATCCCGAGTTCTACATCCCGGTTCCCGGCGGATACGGCACGGAGCACCAGACCCACACGGTCTCGCGGCCGTCGAAGGCGGCGCCCGCGCCTGACCCCGACCCGCTTCCGACGCCCGGCTAGAACCCGGGGGTGGGGGGGGGGGGGGGGGGGGGGTGGACCCCCACCCCAGGCACACACACGACCGACGGGAAAACTCCCC
>JBPCLB010000262.1:0-3189 GCA_051003695.1 Gaiella sp.
TTCCCCCCCTTCCCCCCCCCCCCCCCCCCTCCCGGAGTGTAGAAACCCGTCCCGCCCCCTCTGCCCGGGAGGGGCTGCCGGCATGTGGCGTCAGGAGATGCGGTAGGTGTCGATCCAGCCGTTGACGGCCTCCCAGTCGAGGTTCTCGAAGAACGCGTCGATGTAGGAGGCGCGGTCGGTCTGGTAGTCGAGGAAGTACGCATGCTCGTGCACGTCGAGCGCGACGAGCGGCGTCGCGTTCCACACCGGATACGTGTTCTGGGCGTCGCCGAGGAGGTTGCGGAGGCGGCTCTCGTCCCAATCGTAGACCGTCCAGGCCCAACCTCGCCCCGCGAGCCCGGTGGCTCGTAGATCCGCGCGCCAGCGATCGAATGAGCCGAAGTCGCGCTCGACGAGTCGGCCGAACATGCCGTTCGGGTTGCCGCCCTCTCCACCGAGGTGGCCGAAGTACACCTCGTGGTTCTTGATCGCGCCAACCGCGAAGGTGAGGTCGAGCTTCAGCGAGCGGAGCACCGAATAGACCTGATTCGCCTGTTCGAGGTCGACGTCGTCGAGGAGTGCGAGGATCTCGTTCCGCTTCGCGACGTAGCCCTGATAGAGACGGTGGTGCGCCTCGGTCGTCGCACGCGAGATTCCGTCGAGCTGCAGCAGCCTCGCGTCGAGCGGTCTCGCACTGATCACCTCGAAGCCGGCCATCTCTCCTCCTGCATCACGTTTCGCGGGTCGGGAAGGGCGGCAGCATATCCTTGCGGCATCATCACTGATCTCACGAAGGAGAAGCACATGGCCCATACGGTGCCCGATCTCGGTTACGCCTTCGACGCGCTCGAGCCACACATCGACGCGCGGACGATGGAGATCCATCACGACAAGCATCACGCGGCGTACGTCACGAACCTCAACGCCGCTCTAGAAGGCACAGGTCTCGAGGGTCTGGCGATCGACGAGCTGATCGGCGATCTCGACCGGGTGCCGGAGGACAAGCGCACCGCCGTTCGCAACAACGGTGGCGGTCACGCGAACCACACCCTCTTCTGGGAGCTCATGGCGCCGGGTGGTGCCACCGAGCCGACCGGGTCGCTCGCAGCTGCGGTCACACGGTTCGGGGGGCTCGACAAGCTCAAGACCGAGGTCAACGACGCCGGTGTCAAGCGTTTTGGCTCCGGCTGGTCGTGGGTCGTTCGCGACGGGTCCGGAATCGCCGTCCTCTCGACGCCGAATCAGGATTCGCCCGTGATGGACGGCAAGTCCCCTGTCCTCGGGATCGACGTCTGGGAGCACGCCTACTACCTCAACTACCAAAACCGCCGGCCCGACTATCTCGCGGCCTGGTGGAACGTTGTCAACTGGGACGCCGCCGGCGAGAAGTTCGACGCCGCAGGTTAGGTGTCCCAGCTCAAGCAGGCTCTCGTCACCGGAGCGAGCGGGCGGGTCGGCGCTGCCGTCGCCGCCCGCCTTCGGGACGAGGGCTGGGCTGTGATCGAGGCGCGAGGACGAGCGGACGGCGACGTCTCGGTTCCCCTGCAGGCACGTACGCTCGTCGAGCGTGCCGTGTCGGAGCTCGGGGGCCTCGACCTGCTCGTGCACGCGGCCGGCGAGGGGTTCGCCCCCGCGAGCTTCGAGGACGTCACCGAAGACGCGTACGACCGCGCGTTCGGAGCGACCGCCAAGGGGACGTTCTTTCTCGCTCAGGCGGCTGCCACGCACCTGCGGGCGGCACGCGGCACGATCGTCAACATCGAGGACGTCGCCGCTTTCCAACCGTGGCCGTCCTTCGCACCACACTGCGCCGCAAAGGCCGCACAGGCGATGCTGACGCGTGTGCTTGCCAAGGCACTCGCTCCAGACGTCCGTGTCGTGGGTGTCGCCCCGGGGCCAGTTGCCGTCGACCCCGGCACCGAAGAGCGGAGGGCGCGGGAAACCGTGCTCGGCCGGGTCGGATCGGCCGACGACATCGCCGGGGCGGTCGTGTTTCTTGCAGGCGCGACGTTCGTCACGGGCACGACCCTCATCGTCGACGGCGGGCGTCTGTTGCAATCCGCACCAGCGGCGCGGCCGTAGAACGAGATGTGGATACGGCACTCCGCGTCGAACTGCGCTTGCTCTCGGTTCCGCGACACGCGAGCATTCGACTCGTGACGCCAGCCGAGACGAGCGACGCACGCCTGATCCAGCGTGTGGCCGACCGCGATCGCGCGGCGTTCGAGGAGCTGTACCGTCGCTATGCGCGTCCGGTGCTCGGCATCGCACTGCGCAGGATCGGCGACCGCGGTCGGGCCGAAGACGCCGTACAAGAGACCTTCGCCGCCGTTTGGCGCTCGGCGGGACGGTACGACTCGTCGAAAGGAGCAGGCGCACCGTGGCTCTACACGGTCGCGCGCAACACCGTCGTCGACGCCCTCCGTCGCTCACCCGACCCGGTCGCCGCAGACGTGCCGGACCATCCCACTCTCTCGCGCGGCCCCGACGAGGCGGCGGAGACGGCATGGACGGCCTGGCGCGTTCACCGCGCACTCGCAACACTCTCGGAGGACGAGCGGCCGCTGATCGAGCTTGCCTACTGGGGGGAGCTCTCGCAGAGCGAGATCGCCGCCTATCTGGGCATCCCGCTCGGTACCGTGAAGACCCGAACGCGCGCCGCGCTCGCTCGGCTCGCCGACGCGCTCGACGGGGAGCTCGCATGACCGACCGCACCTTGTCGTCGCTCGTGGGCGACGATCTCGAGCCCGAGGAGCGCGCACGACTCGAGCGCGTCCACGAGCTCCTCCTCGCCGCCGGGCCACCGGCCGAGCTGCCGCCTTCGCTCGCGGTCGCACCACTCGAGCCGACTGCTCCGGTCACCCCCCTCCACCGTCGGTACCGGTCCACGCTGAGCATGGCGGCTGCGCTCGCAGCGGCGGTGCTGTTCGGTGTCGGCTACCTCGTTGGTGGGGGCGGCGGCGAGCAGACGGACCGCCTTCTCACGATGAGCGGCCCTGGCGGTGCAGAGGCGGAGCTCGCGCTGCTGCCGAGGGATGAGGCGGGAAACTGGCCGATGCGGCTCGACGTCGACGGCTTGCCACCGCTTGGTGAGGGCAGGACGTACGAGCTCTGGCTGACGAAGGACGGGGAGCTCGCGGAGCCGTGGGGCGCCTTTGTCGTCACGGAGAGCTCGACGACGGTCTCGCCCAACGCCCCGTACCCATTGAG
>JBPCLB010000263.1:0-17916 GCA_051003695.1 Gaiella sp.
TGCTCGAGACACCCCACGCACTGCTTCGTTCACGCCTCGCGCAACATCTCGAACGAGGGTCGGTTACTGCCGGATGCCTTGACGAACTGTTGGAGATCGCGAGCGACGCTGCCGATGATTCCGCACCGAGCGAGTCGAGCTTCGCCGATCGCGTCGAAGCGAAACTCACCGAACTGACGAGTGAATTCCATACCCGATACGGAGCAACACTCGGCGAAGCAACATGGCGGCGCTTCCTGGCCGACAACTCGTGAGGCCCATTATGAAAGCCGGGCTCGGGCAGCAGAATCCCCCACTTGAGCGCCAGAGGTCTCTCCACTGGGTCGTGCTCCCGCCTCGAGTCAGCCAGGGATCGCCAGCACGATCTTGCCGAGCTGCGCGCCGGCCTCCAGCCGCTCGTGCGCTGCTGCGATCTCCGCCAACGGATAGACGCGATCGACGTGAATGCGTGCGCGGCGGGTGCGGACGAGGTCATAGGCGCCGAGGAAGTCCTCCCGCGTGCCCATCGTCGAGCCCAGCACCGTCAGCTGCTTCCACCAGAAGCGATGGAGCTGCGCAGGCGGGTTCGGGCCGGTGGTCGCGCCGCACACGACCACCCGCCCGGCCGGCCTGACCGCGGCGAGCGTTCGCGCCCACGTCGCCTCGCCGACGGACTCGACGACGACGTGCACACCCTGTCCGGTCGCTTCCTTGACGGCGGCGACGACGTCCCCGTCGCTGTGGTTGACCGCGACGTCCGCCCCCCACGACCGCGCGACATCGAGCTTTGCGTCGCTGCCCGAGGTCACGATCGTCTTGAGTCCGAGCGCGCGACAGATCTCGAAGGCTGCGGTCGAGACACCGCCGCCGATCCCCCAGATCAGCGCCCATTCTCCCTCCGCCACGGCCGCCCGGGTGACGAGCATGCGATAGGCGGTCTCGTAGACGAGCGGAAACGCGGCCGCCTCCTCGAACGACAGGGCGTCGTCGAGCGGGAAGACCTGCTCGGCGGCGATCGCGATCAGCTCGGCGTGCGTGCCGTCGCAGTGCTCACCGACCACCGAGATCGTGTCGTCGTGCTCGAGACCCGGGTTGAGCACGACGCGCTGTCCCTGCATGAGACCGTCGACGCCCTCGCCGAGCGCCTCCACCACCCCGGCTCCGTCAGCACCAAGGATGCGGGGTTTGGGTACCGATGGCAAACCTCGGCGGACCCAGACGTCGAGATGGTTCAGCGAGGCCGTGCGAAGCCGGACGAGCACTTCGCCGGGGCCGGGCTCGGGATCGGGTACGTCTTCGATCCGGAGCACGTCGGGCCCGCCGTCATCGTGGATGCGAACCGCTTTCACAGGCACGATCCTCTCACATGACCGCACAGGAACTGCGTGAGCACGCGAGCGCCGTCGGGATCGACGTCGTCGGTGCGACGCCTGCCGTTCCCTACGCGGAGACGGAACGACACATCCGGGAGCGACGGGCTCGCGGGCTCTTCGGGCGCATGCGGTTCACGATGGCGCGACCCGAGGTCTCGTGTCACCCCGAAACGCTGCTCCCGGGAGCGCGCAGTGTCGTCGCGGCGGCACTCTGCTACTGGGTCGACGGTCCCGAGCCCGGAGCGGGGGAGGGCCGCTTGCCGCGATACGCCTGGCGTGATCACTACTCGGAGCTGCGATCTCGGCTCGACGCGCTTGGCGCGAGGATCGGCGGCGGCTACCGCGTGCTCGTCGACGAGAACGACCACGTCGACCGCGAGGCCGCAGCTCGGGCGGGTGTCGGCTTCTACGGCAAGAACACGATGCTGATCACGCGCAGCCACGGTTCCTGGGTCGTCCTCGGGACGCTCGTCACCGATGTCGTGATCGAGCCGGCCGCGCCGGTGCGCGCCGGCTGCGGCAGCTGCACCCTCTGTCTCGACGCCTGCCCGACCGACGCGCTCTCAGAGCCTGGCGTGCTGGATGCGACGCGCTGCCTCTCGTACTGGACGCAGACGGCGGAGCCGATGCCGGAACCGGTCATGCAGGCTCTGGGCGATCGCGTCTACGGCTGCGACATCTGCCAGGACGTTTGCCCGTGGAACCGCGGCGTCGAGGCGCGCCGGGCAGGGGATGCGCTTCCGGCAGCTGCGCGACCGACGGTTCGGCTCTCCGACTGGATCCGGGGTGAAGAGCTGGACGAGAGCCTCGACCGATTGTTCGTACCTCGCAACGATCCACGCTGGCTGCAGCGCAATGCACTCGTCGCACTGGGAAACTCACGCGACCCCGACGCTGCAGAGCTCGCGCGGGCGATGACGAGCGATCCCGACTCACTCCTCCGCGCGGTAGCAGAACGCGCGCTCGAGCGAATCGCCGCGAGCCCCGCGTGACGACACTCGACCATCTCGCGCTGCTCCACCACGAGCTCCGGAGTCCGGTGGCGGCGCTCGCGGCCCTCGCTCTCGCCGCACCATCCGCGAGCTCGTCCGCCGACGCGCGGCGGCTCGTCAGCCTTGCGATCGCAGCGGGTCGGGACATCGAGCGTCTCGTCGGCGACCTGGACCCGACCTCGCTGCGGCTCGAGCAGGTCGACGTGGGATCCCTGGTCGCCGGTTTCGAGCGCCAGTCCGTCGCTGTCGCCGTGTGGGGGCGTCCGCTCGCGCGCGCCGACCCGACCCGGCTGCGGCAGGTGCTGGCCAACCTGATCGCGAACGGCTTGCGCCACGGTTCGCACGTCGAGCTCGCGGCCCGCAGCGACGGCACCGAGGTCGTGGTCGAGGTCTCCGACGACGGGCCCGGCGTCGAGCCCGGCGCCGACCACTTCGCGCTGGGAACCAGTGGCGCCGGCTCGACCGGTTACGGGCTATGGCTCGCCCGAGCGGTCGCGGATGCACACGGCGGCAGCCTCGAGCTCGCGTCGGGGCCTGGCGAAGCGACGCGTTTCAGGCTCGTTCTACCGTCCGCTTCCGGCGGGAGCTGACCCCGAGCTCGCGCTGCAGCTCCTTCGCCCGCGAGGCCACCGCCGCGCGCATGCCGTCCGGTTCGAGCACGACGGTCTCGCCGCGATCCGCGAGCAGCTCCGACAGCAGCCACTCCTCTGTCTTGAACGTCAGCTCCGAGAGCGCCGAGCGATCGGTCAGCGACCGAGCTCCGCGCTCGAGCTTCCAGCGCGAGATCGCCGGAGAATGCCAGAGCCGGGCCGTCCGGGGCTCGTTGAGGTAGTTGGGGTCGAAGCCGTCTCGTGGCTCGAACGTCTCGTCGGTGAGCCGTGCGGATCGCATCCGGTCGAGCCGGTAGGTGCGTGGGCCGTCGACCGTCCGGTCCCAGGTATGGACGCGCCAGAACGGCAGCTCGCGCTCCATCGTGTACGGCTCGACGAGCCGGGTAGCCGGGCCGTCCTCGCCCTCTTTGAGATACTCGATCTCGATCAGCCGCCGCTGATCGGCCCCGATGGACAGCGTCTTCACGAGATCCTCCTCCGCGAGCGCGATCCTCGGCGCGGGTGTCTGCGCGAGCTCGAACTGGCCGAACGTCTCCTCGAGCTTCCGGCGGACGCGCTCGAGCGGGGTGTTCGCCTCAGCCGCGATCGTCGGGCCGACGTAGTCGATCGCAAGCCTGATCGCCCGGGCTTCGAGCGGTGTGAGCTTCGGGGGTCTGCGGAAGACGTCGCCGTAGAGCTCCTTGTCGATCCGCACCCGGCCGGTCTCCTCGTCGATCACCGCGTAGACGGTGTAGCACCCGCCGCCGAAGTTGACGAGATTGAGCATCGACAGCTGCTCGTGCAGCTCCTCCTGCGGGATCGAGAAGCGCTCCGCAAGCTCGACCGCGTCGAGCTCGGCGTCGCGCTCGTCGCCGCACGCAGTGAGCAGGTGGGCGAGGAGCGCCTGGAGCACGCCGAAGCGTTCCGGCGCAACCGGGCCTGCGAGGTGGCGGTCGACAGCGATCCGACCGGAGTCGACGCGACGCTCACGGGCGAGCGCGGGCACGGCCACGTCGTGACGCTCGCGCAGGAGCCGGAGCGCATCGGCCACCTCGTCACGAAGTGCCGCCGGCTCGAGCGGGATCGCGCGTCCGTTCTGACGCAAGATCCACCCGACGAGCGGCTGCAGCGCGGCGTACTGCGTCTCGAAGACGCCGTCCTCGAGCGTGCCGGCGTCCGAGAGCGTCCTGTGCACCCACCACGCCGTGTCACCCTGGACGCCGATCCGCGCTTGGCCGACCGGCTCCCCGACCTGCCATGGGCGGGGCACGCGATGTGCATCGACGTCGAAATCGGGCGGGAGCCTGAAGTCCCGCTCGCGCCGGGTACCGAACCGGATCTCCGAGCGGATCCGCGAGACACGGAACGTCCGGATCGCGTCCCGCTCGAGATCGTGACCGACGACGTACCAGACACCCTCGTCGAGACGGAGCGCGTACGGGTTGAGGCGGCGCTCGGTCTCTCGATCTCGCGCCGGGCTCCAGTAGCGGAACTGAATCGTGCGCTGCTTCGAGATCGCGGACTCGAGCTTCGAGAGCCGTGCCGCGAGCTCGGGCGAGTAATCGGGCGCGGTCACGCGAACGCGCTCGGCGGTGTCGGTCGGTGCATGGTCGAATCCCGGACGCCCCAGCGCGAGATTTTGGAGCGCCAGCCTGAACGGCTCCGCGTAGGCGAACTTCCCCTCGAGGGTGTACAGCGCGGTCTGCAGGGCTGCGAGCTCGTCGTCGTCCAGGTCGAGACGGTCGAGGAAGTACTGCTCCGAGCGGAGTGTGTAGAGCTCCTCCCCCGTGGACTCGTCCCGCTGCGAGGTGAGCGGCACGCCGAGGGCGGTGAGCTCCGCGCGATCGGAGTAGTAGCGGCGCGCGAAAGCCTCGTCCGACATCTCGGAGTAGCCCTCGACGTTCCCCTTGACGTCGCGGGCCGTGAGCGGGCGCCGCTCGGCCATCAGGAACGCGACGAGCGAGAGCTGCCGGATCAGCTTGTCAGCGTCGTGGGACACGAGCTGCCACCCTACCCGGGCACTTTCCGCGCTGCGCGTGAAAACTGCCGGGAGCTGCCGTGTTTCCTAGCACTTTCGACCGCGGCGGCGGACGAAAGTGCCTACGCGGCGACCGCAGCTTTGACCGCGGTTCGTTCGAGATGCTGATGCGACGGGCAGTGATCCCGGCCGGGTAGGGGCGTGCGCTGACAGGCTTTGCCCTTGCGTGTCGTGGCCTTGCAGCGGGCGATGCCACCGTCGAACATCCCCGCTTCGACCTGTGCCTCGATGAAGCTCACCGCGGCGGAGATTCCCTCTTTCACGGCCCAGGCGACCTGCGCCTGCGCGGTGATCGGGAAGTAGCGGCGGATGTCCTGGAAGAGCGCCCGGTCCGGGCGTGCGAAGTAGTGCGGATCGTCGGCGAGCCGCTCCATCGTCTGCTCGCACTCGCTCAGCACGACGCGCCTGTACTCGAGGCGGGTCGGGTGATCGGCGTACGGGTCGATCAAATCCTTGATCGAGCGGTAGATCGCCCGCGAGTACTGATACATGCAGGACTGCAACTGCGCGACATGATCTTCCATCCGGATTCTGTCTCCCGTGACGTTGCCTCGCGGCCGGGCCCTTGCGCGCCGGCCAGAATCGCCTTGCCGTCCACTCTAGCCGCTTTCGGGTCGATGTTACAAACTCGGTTACTTAAGTTGTCTTCAGAGACGACAGAACGGAGCCGTCGCTCCCCACGCGCCCTCGCATGTGTCCGTCGAGGCCGGGTCGCAAGGCGCCTGAACGCGGGATCACGGGACGATGCGTTGCGTGCGGGCCGATCGCGTCACCGTGCGTGCCCGCCTGATCGCCCCGGCGGCCTCGGGTTGGCTTTCGTACACCCCCGCGAACACCATCCAGGAGCCGGGACGGAGGCTGGCGAAGCGGGCCGAGTCGAGCACACCGACGCGGGTCAGCCCGCTTCCCCGGGCTCGCCGCGCGATCGCGACGGCGCGCTGGCGGCCTCGGGCCTTCGGCACCGAGACGAGGATCACTGTCCAGGCGGTTCGCGCCCGAGGCCACACCGCGAGACGTGAGGCCGCGTCGACGGCCGGCGCGCGCACGGTCTCACTACCGCCCGTTGCGGTGATGATCTGACGCGTGCTCGTGGGATCGCGCGTCGCCGCGATCGCGACCGCGCCTCCGGCAAGCGCAACCGCGCCGAGCAAGGCGACCGATCTCCACGAGAACGGCGTCCTGCCGACACCCCCTCCGACTCGGTCGCGCCCGAGCCGCAGACCGCAGCCGAGGCAGTACTCCTGACCCACCGCGACGCGCGTGTCGCAGCGCGGGCAGGCGGCGACGGTAGTGCTCACCCCGCGACAGCCTCGCCGGGTTCGTCCGTTGTGAGCTCGCGTCCGCAACTCGGACAGAAGCGGGCGCCGATCAGCAGCGGGGCCCCACAGGCGCAGATCGCGCCTTTGCGTCGCCGAAGCCCGCGCGCGCCCGAGACCAGCGCATCGATCTCGGAGATTCTCGCCTCGAGCGAGACGAGCTCTGCGCAGCGTTCGACGACGAGGGTCTCGTTGAAGTGGTCGCGGCGGTACATCTCCAGCGTGAGCCCACCGAGGTCGCGCAGCCGCTCCTCGCGCAGGAGCAGCAGCGCGCGCCGTTCGCGCCGCAGATCGCTTGCCGCGGGCGCGGAAGATCTTCTGAAACGCGGCATCGCGTTCAGGATAGAGGTCACGCGTGGGCGCTCTCCGTTGACGCGGAGAACGGCCCGGAGATTTCAAGGTGGGCTGTCGCTTGCGGCGGCCGCACGCTGCTAGCGCTGGATGACGATCAATCGTTCCTCGGTCATCTCGCGCACCGCCCAGGCCGGGCCCTCGCGTGTGTTGCCCGAGTCCTTGACGCCTCCGTAGGGCATCTGATCGGCACGGAACGTCGGTGCCTCGTTCACTGTGATGCCACCGAACTCGAGCTCGGCCGCGGCGCGCAGCGCGGTGGAGAGGCTCGACGTGAAGAGCCCTGCCTGCAGCCCGTACCGCGTTCCGTTCGCCGCCGCGATGGCGTCGTCCAGCCGGTCGTACGGCTGGAGCGTGCAGACTGGGCCGAAGGCCTCGTCGCAGGCGAGTTTCGCGTCTGCGGCGGGTCGTTCCACAACCGTCGGTCTCAGCAGGCCATCCTCGACGACACCACCCGCGAGGATCGTCGCCCCGCCCTCGCGGGCCTCGTCGATCCAGGAGACAACGCGGTCGCGCTCGCCCGGCGAGATCAGCGGGCCAACGTCGGTGGTCTCGTCGGCAGGGTCGCCCACGACGAGCGCGTCGACCCGGGGCAGAAATGCCGCCGTGAACGACTCGTAGACGTCACGGTGCACGTAGATGCGCTGGACGGAGATGCAGCTCTGCCCCGCGAACGAGAACGCGTTCGCTGCGCACCGCGCGGCAGCG
Organism: Gaiella sp.; assembly: GCA_051003695.1. Taxonomy (GTDB): domain Bacteria; phylum Actinomycetota; class Thermoleophilia; order Gaiellales; family Gaiellaceae; genus Gaiella. The sequence goes on from JBPCLB010000263.1 coordinate 7,348, forward strand.
TCGTCGGTGTCCGCGTCCGCTTCGACGATCACGGGTGTCGCGTTTCCGAGCTCGAGGTTCACCCGTTTGCGCGGTGCGCGCTCGCGCAGCTTCCAGCCGACCGCGCCGGAGCCGGTGAACGTGATCAGCCGCACGCGCTCGTCTTCGACCAGGACGTCCCCGATCTCGGACGAGGGGCCGACGACCACGTTGAGCCATCCCGGTGGCAACCCTGCCTCGTGCTCCAGCTCGGCGAGCAGCAGGGCGGAGAGCGGTGTCTGGGACGCGGGCTTGAGGACGACCGGACAACCGGCGGCGAGCGCGGGTGCGAGCTTGTGCGCGACGAGGTTGAGCGGGAAGTTGAACGGGCTGATCGCCCCGACGATCCCGATCGGGTGCCGCACGGTGAAGGCGAGCTTTCCCTCGCCTGCCTGGGTGGCGTCCATCGGCACCATCTCGCCTGCAAGTTTCCGGGCCTCGACGGCGGCCATCGTGTACGTCGACATCGCGCGGGCGACTTCGACCCGCGCTGCCTTCAGCGGCTTGCCGGCCTCGGCCACGATCTGTCGCGCAGCCTCGTCGGCGCGACGCCCTAGGGCCCCCGCCACGCGGACGAGGATCTCGGCGCGCTTGTGCGCGGGCAGCGGCTCGGCGAGGGCTGCCGCGGAGGCATCGAGCGCGCGTCGGGTCTCGGTCGCGCCCGCCTTCGGCACGCGGCCGGCGAGCGAATCGTCGTACGGCGAGCGCACCTCGAGCCACTCACCTGTCTCGATCCACTCGCCGGCGACGAGCAGCGCCCTGTCGGTCATCTGGCGATTGTAGGGGCCGGCTCGATCCGGCCCGCAGAGTGCTACGGTCGCGAGATGAGTAGAGACGCCTTCATCATCGATGCCGTCCGCACGCCGATCGGAAGGCGGAACGGCGTCCTCGCCGGAGTGCGCGCGGATGATCTCGCCGCTGCGGCGCTCAACGGCCTCGTCCAACGCGTGGATCTCGATCCGGCCGAGGTCGAGGACGTCCAAATGGGGTGCGTGACGCAGATCGGAGAGCAGGCGCTGAACGTCGGCCGGGTCGCTGCGCTCGTGGCGGGCTGGCCGGAGACGGTCGCAGCGACGACGGTCGACCGGCAGTGTGGCTCGTCGATGCAAGCGGCATTCAACGCGGCCGCCGCGATCCAGGCTGGCCACCTCGACGTCGTCGTCGCCGCAGGGGTCGAATCGATGTCGCGCGTACCGATGGGCTCGAACCTCGGCGCCGAGGGTTGGGGCGGACTCAACGAGAAGCTCGCCGATCGCTGGCCGATCGTCCCGCAGGGAATCTCGGCCGAGGTGATCGCGAAGGAGTGGGGTCAGAGCCGCGAGCAGAACGACGCGCTCGCGCTCGAGTCGCATCGTCGCGCGCTCGCCGCGACCGATGAGGGTCGCTTCGAGCGCGAGATCGTTCCGGTCGAGGTCGGCGCGACGGGCGCGGCCGTCCTCGTCGCAGTCGACGAGAATCCGCGGCGCGACACGTCGGCCGAGAAGCTCGCGGCGCTGAAGACCGTGTTCGACGAGCACGGGGTCGTCACGGCAGGCAACGCCAGCGCGATCGTCGACGGTTCGGCGGCGATGCTCGTTGCGGGGGAGGACGCCTGCGAACGGCTCGGGCTGCAACCGCGGGCACGCTTCGTCTCGTTCGGGATCGCCGGCGTCGATCCGTACCGGATGCTGCACGGGAACCCTCCGGCCGCAGAGCGTGCGCTCGCGAAGGCGGGACTCGGCTGGGACGACATGGCCGTGATCGAGGTGAACGAGGCGTTCGCGTCGGTCGTGCTCCAGTTCCTCGCCGACACGGGGCTGCACGAGCGCTGGGAGACAGGTGACGTCAACCCGAACGGCGGCGGCATCTCGCTCGGCCACCCGCTCGGCGCGACGGGCGCGCGGATCACCGCGACGCTCCTCGCCGAGTTGGAGCGGCGCGAGGCGCGCTACGGACTTGCAACGATGTGCATCGGGCAAGGCCAGGCGATCGCAGCGGTCATCGAGCGGTTGTAGCGCCGGGTCCGCGCTCGTCGGCTGGGGTGAGAAGCGGCGACACGTTTGCGTTCTTGATCGCGGTCGGTCTTGCCGCAGCGATCTCGGCGGGCATCTTCTCGCACGCGACCAAGCACGGCAGCCGTCACGCGACGGCGTGGGGGGTGGCGGCCTTCCTCGCGGCCGGGCTTGCCGTACCCGTCTACTTCATCCGCTTTTGGCTGCGGAGGCGCCGGCGGAACTGACCCGCGTTTCGCACATCGTGGGGTCGAACCCGTGGGTCTGAGCCTACCGTGCAGCTGACATGTCGCAAACGAGAGCCGGCGCCGCTCATGGCTCGAGGAGTTCCTTCTCGACCTCGACGCTGACTTCCCGAGCGATCTCGACGAACGCCTTCGCCGCCGGGGTGCGATGCCGGTCGCGGTGCCAGACCACCGCGATCCGTCGGCGGGGCATCGGCGGCTCGAGCCTCAGTGCCTTGACGCGGGCGTCACCGAGAGGCACCGCCAGCAGCGGCATCAGCGCGACGCCGAAATGGGCCGCGACAAGTCCTTGCAGGGTCGTGTTGTCGTCCGACCGAAACGCATACTCGACCGCGTACCCCCGCTCGCGGAGTTGCTCGTCGATCACATCGCCGCTCGAGCACAGATTGGCTCCGATCAGCGCCAGGTCGCCGAGGTCGGCGAGCGATGCGCTGTGGCGCCGTGCGAGCGGGCTATCCGAGGGTACGAGGAGCACGTAGGGATCCGTCATCAGCTCCACAGCCTCGAACGGGCCCTCGGCCACGGGGAGACTGCAGAACGCGAGGTCGAGCACGCCGCGCTCGACGAGCCCGTACAGCTCCGGGTCGGCAGACGGCTCGGACAGGCCAAGCTGGATTCCGGGCCACTCCGCCATGAAGCGGCGCATCACCGCCGGAAGCACTCGCGCGCCCACCGACTGATAGGTCGCGACGCGGAGCGAGCCCGTCTCACCTGCCCGCAGGGCGGTCATGTCCGCCCGAGCCGCGTCGAGCCGATTGACGATCGCCTCGGCATGACGCACCAAGAGACTGCCCGCCTCCGTCAGCGAGATCGCCCGCGGACCACCGGGTCGCTCGACGAGCCGCTCGCCGACGATCCGCTCGAGCGCGGCGATCTGCTGGCTGACCGCCGACTGCGTGTAGCCGAGCCGGTCTGCGGCCCGTCCGAAGGAACCCTCGCTCGCAACGGCGGTCAGCGCAGCGAGGTGGCGCAGCTCCACGCCTAGCCAATGATCAGATGTGGTAATGGACATCATCAGTATGTCGACTTGCTCTAATAGTAGTGATCCGTAAAGATCAGCGTATGGAGATCGCAGTGATCGTCTTCCTCCTCCTCGTCGGCCCGATTGCCGTCCTCGCCGGGCGGGACTCGCGGATCGACGAGGTCGACCGGCGCCGGCGGTATCTCGGGTGACCGAGCGGCTGCCGTGCGTCGTTGCGTCCGCGGTCGGGGGGCGCGGGCCGATCTCGATCCGCCGCGCCCGCCCGGCCGACGGTCCGGCGCTCGAAAGACTCGCTGCGCTCACCGACAGGCGCTTGCCGCCCGAGCCGCTGCTCGTAGCGGAGGTCGACGGCGAGCTCCTCGCGGCATCTCCTTCGGGGGGTGGAGAGGTGCTCTCCGACCCGTTTCGTGTGACGCTCGACATCGTCGAGCTGCTGCGGCTCCGTTCGCGTCAGCTCAGCGCAGCCGCGTAAGGGCTCGACCGCGGCTCAAGGTTTTCGTCGCGACGGACGGGGTCGCTCCATGCGCTCGGGGGCCTCGTCTCGATCGTCGTCGATCGGCACGCCCAACCGCTCGGCGACGGCGGGTACCGCTGTGCCTTGCACCACGACCGAGAACAGCACGACGACGAACACGATCCCGTAGAGCTCCGCCGCATACTCGGTTCCGCCGGTGACCGCGAGCGACGCGAGCAGGATCGGGACCGCCCCCTTGAGCCCGCTCCAGACGATGAACCCGCGCTCGCCCCAGCTCAGCTCCATCGTCGCGACGAGCGGCCCGACGACGAGCGGCCTGATCACGAAGCCGAGCAGCACGGCGAGGAGGAGCCCCCGCCACCAGAGGCCCTCGTCAGCGATGAAGGCGAGGTCGATCGTCAGACCCAGCGCAACGAACGCGGCGAGCTCCCCGAGATCGGTGAGTGCGGAGTTGAAGACGCGAACCGCTCTGCGTGCGGGAAAAACCTGGTCTCCGAAGACGATCCCCGCGACGAAGACTGCGAGGAAGCCTGATCCGTGGAGCACCGCCGTCGCTCCGTAGATCGTGCCGACGACGAGGATCACGGCCAGGGGGTAGAGCGTGCGGTCCGGCAGCGCCACCCGGCGAACGACCCAGACGAGCGCGAGCGCCCCGCCGATCCCGATCGCGAGACCGACCGCCATCTCACGGAGAAACTCGCCGATCACGTCCCCGAAGGAGCCGTCGTCGCTGCCTGCGAGCTCGACCAGACCGATCATCAGCGCGATCCCGACCGGATCGTTGAAGCCCGACTCCCCCTCGAGGATCGTGCCCGAGCGCCCCTCGATCTCCTTTCCGGCGAGGACGGAAAACGTCACCGCGGGATCGGTTGGTGCGAGAGCGGCGCCGATCAGCCCGGAGATCGTCCACGACAGATCGAGGAGGACATGGGCGGCGACGGCGACGAGGCCCGCCGTGGCAAACGTGCCCACGACGCCAAGCACGACGATCGGCACGGCGGCTTGCCGGAAGCGGCGCATGCCGATCTTCGAGCCGCCCTCGAACAGGATCACGACCAGCGCGATCGTGGCGATCCGCTGGACATCCTGGAACGTGAGAATCTCCGCAACGCGTTCGGAGAGATCGCTTGCGATCGCCGCGACCACGAGCAGCAGTCCGGCGGTGGGGATCGAGAGCCGACCCGCGACCACGCGCACCCCGATCGCGAGCGTGAGCCCCGCAGACCCGACGAGCACCAGCTTCCCGAACTCGAGGATGTCGTCCACGGCGTCGATCTTGCCCGTTGAGAGGCGCGACGGTGTTCACGACAGGTCGCGAGGAGACGGGGATCAGTCCCGGAAGGACAGATCCGCCTCGGTTTTCTCTGTCGTTTCGCGTCTCCGTTGTGTCCGAAGGGCGATTCATTCGCTCGAGAGGCCTCGCCATTGCTGAACCCACTGGAGTGTGAAGAAGGGGCGCCGGTGGGGGAAACGTGGTTTCCCCCGCGGTAGTGGGTCAGTGCCTCCCCCGCCGGCTTACACTTTCCTTACGCGGATCTCACCCTCAACGCACGCCGCGGCCCGATACTGCTGGCACGTATGCGCCTTGCGCTCGTCTCCATGCTCGTTCTCTTCCTCGCCGCCTCGGTCGGGTGGGCCGCGGCGCGCCCGGCCGAGACGCTCTCGATCGAAGGAGCCCGTGGCACGATCACGCTGCGTGGCAGCGGCGTCGTGATCGGCCGGATCGAGCGCGGTGACGTGCAGATCGTCGATCTGTCGGCCCTCGACCAGTGGAGCCCGCGGATCAACGGCGTGCCGCGTGGCAAGCTCGTCTGGACACGCGGGAAGGACATCAACATCTATGTTCCCGGCGGTCGCTACAGGATCGTCGTCAAGGGTGAAGGGATTGCGATCTCCGCACGGGGCCACGGGGTCGTGACGCTCGACGGTCGCCCGGATGCCGCGGGCGCAGCCGGCAGCTACAACGTCGGCGACGACGACGCGGTGCCGTTGCCGCACTCGACGGCGCAGATCTCGTACGGCACATTGGTCCCGGCAAAGGCTGCCGGCCAATGAGCAACACGCAGACGATCCTCGTCGTCGAGGACGAGCAATCGATCGCGTCGTTTGTCGCGCTCTACCTGAAGAACGCCGGCTACGGCGTCCGCGCCGTGACGAGTGGCACAGGCGCCCTCAACGCGGTAGCGAGCGAAATGCCCTCGCTGATCATTCTCGATCTCAACCTGCCTGACATGGACGGGATCGAGATCTGCAGGCGAGTGCGCAAGAGCTCGGACGTACCGATCCTGATGCTGACGGCCCGCGACGAGGACGTCGACAAGATCATCGGGCTCGAGGTCGGCGCGGACGATTACCTGACCAAGCCGTTCAATCCGCGCGAGCTCGTCGCCCGGGTGAAGAGCGTGCTGCGGCGCTCGACGTCCGATCGTCGGATCGACGAAGGCGAGGAGCTGCGCCACGGTGACCTGTCGATCAACGCGGGTCGCCGCGAGGTGCTCGTCGGCGACACGGAGATCCAGCTCGCGCCGAAAGAGTTCGACCTGCTCTGGGAGCTCCTCGACCATCGCGGGATCGTGCTCACGCGCGATCAGCTGCTCGAGCGAGTGTGGGGCTACACGTTTGCCGGCGACACCCGCACCGTAGATGTGCACGTTCGCCAGATCCGCCGCAAGCTCGGTGACGCGTCACCGATCGTCACTGTCTGGGGCGTCGGCTACAAGGTCTCGACGGAACGGAATCCCGCACCAGCCGCGCCGTAGGGTCGGATCTATCCGGCCGTCCCGTGCCGGGTCGGGTGAGGTGTCGGCACCGGTGCGTACGCTTCCCTCGGTCATGCGTTCCCTTCGTTTCCGGCTGCCCGTGTTCTTCCTGCTCGGGATCGTCCTCGGCGGTTTCGTGGCCTCCGCGATCGCGTTGCGTCTCTTCCAGGGGTACACGCGCGAGCGGTCGTTCGACGAGCTTCGGCGCGAGGCCTCCGGGATCGCGCAGCTCTATGCCAACGCCGCGCTCCGGGCCGTGGACGAAGGCGCCGATGCGCCCGACTTCGCTCCGGACGCCTTCGAGCGTGCGACGGGCGATCGGCTGTTCTATGTCGGCGCACCGGCGTTCCCGGGCCAGGATTCGGGACTGAGGCCACTCGGGGAATCGTCGATCCCGGAATCCGTGATCGCGCTGGGGGAGGTCGCGACGTTCGAGTTGCGCGCACCCGGGGACGCCAGGACCTACCTCGCCGTGGCCGAGCCGCTTCGACTCGAGCCGGATGCCGAGCCGCTGGGCGCGATCGTCGTCGCAAAGCCCGAGGCGGTGCTGCGCGACCAGTGGCTACCGCTCGCGAAGCGGCTCGTCGTCGCTTTCCTCGTCGGCTCCGTGCTCGCCGGGATTCTCGGTTGGAGGTTGTCGCGTCGGATCACCCGTCCCGTGCTCGCACTGGCCCGCGCCTCCGACGAGATCGCGGCCGGGAACTACGCATTCCGCGTGCCCGAGACCGCGCGAGACGACGAGATCCGGCTGCTGTCCGAGCGCTTCAACGAGATGGCCGCCAGACTCGGGGCAACCGAGGAACGTGAGCGCCAGTTCTTGATGTCGGTCAGCCACGAGCTCCGGACGCCGTTGACGGCGATCAAGGGCCACATCGACGCGCTCCGCGACGGGCTCGTCGACGACCCGGAGCTGATCGCCGTGTCGCTGGACGTCGTCGCGAACGAGGCGCTTCGGCTCGAACGGCTCGTCGGCGACGTCCTCGACCTCGCCAAGCTCCGGGCTCACCGGTTCACGGTGCACTCGGAGGAGGTCGACATGGGCCGGCTCGCCGAGCTTGCCTATGGTGCGTTCGGTGACGAAGCCCGGCGTCGCGAGATCGACTTCCGGCTCGACCTCGCCGACGATCCGCCGACGATCTCCACCGACGGCGATCGTGTCCTCCAGATCGTGACGAACCTGCTCACCAACGCATTCCATTGGACCCCCGACGGGGGCTCGATCTCGCTGGCTCTGCGCAGCGCCGGTACCTCGATCCGCGTCGAGGTCGCCGATTCCGGCCCGGGGGTCAATCCCACTCAGCGCGAGCGGATCTTCAACCCGTTCGTCTCGGGGGACACGCAGGGGACGGGTCTCGGCCTGCCGATCGCACGCGAGCTCGCGAACGCGCTCGGTGGATTTGTCGAGGTGGTCGCGAGCGACGGGCCGGGGAGCGTGTTCCGGCTCGTACTCCCGCTCCGCTCCCCGGCCAAGCGAGCGGGAGCTGCCGGCGTCTCTTCGACGACTCCCTCGCTGACCTCGCGCTGACGCGGTCGCGCACCACATAGGCTGCGGCGGTGGCCGAGCCCGCCGCCGCTTTCGTGCTCGAGCTGCCACAACGTCGGTCGCCGCCACGCGCCGCGATGGTTGCGTTGCGTCCGCGGCAGTGGACGAAGAACCTGCTCGTCTTCGCCGGAATCCTGTTCGCCACCGAGCTCGGCGACGCGCAGCGCTGGGTCGAAGCGCTGGCCGCGTTCGTCGCCTACTGTGCGGCCTCGAGCGCCGCCTACCTCGCGAACGACGTTCGCGACGCCGCACGCGATCGACTGCATCCGCACAAACGGCGCCGTCCGATCGCGCGCGGCGAGCTATCCCGCAGATCGGCCCTCGTGCTCGCGGTGTCGCTCGCCCTGCTCGCACTCGTGGTTGCGAGTCTCCTGGGCCGGCTCTCGGTCGCGTGTCTCGTCGCATTCTTGGGACTGCAAGCGGCCTACTCCCTCGGTCTGCGCGCTGTGCCGCTGATCGACGTCCTCTCGATCGCCGGCCTCTTCGTGCTCCGCGCGATCGCCGGCGCACTCGCAGTCGACGTCAGAATCTCACCCTGGCTGCCCGTCTGCGCGGGACTGCTCGCTCTGATGCTCGCTCTCGGCAAGCGGCGAGCCGAGCTGGCAACGGTTGGCGCGGCGGCGCGACCGGCGTTCGACGGCTACACGGTCGCGCTGCTCGATCAGCTGCTCGCGGCCGCAGCGACTGCGACGATCGGTGTGTACGTCGTTTACACTCTCGTCGCGCGCGACTCCAGGGTGCTCGCGTTGACCATCCCGCTCGTCGTCTACGGGATCGTCCGCTACCTCCTGCTGTTGCACCGCCGTGGCGCGGGGGAGGAGCCGGAGAATGTGCTCCTCGGCGACTGGCCGATGCTCGCCACCGTCGTTGCGTGGGCTAGCAGCTGCGCCGTGCTGCTCGTCCTCGGATCGTAGGCCCGGAACCTGCCCTTGTGTTGAATCAACACAAGGTCTGTCCTGCTGCCGCTTGCGATCTGTGCGCACGGCGCATCGCAGCTGCAGGGCGAGGCACGCCTCGCCCTACAGCGACCGACACCATCGCCCACGACGGATCAGGCGATCGCGGCGTGCTCGTGCTCTCGGTCCCCGCGGAGCTGTACGACTTCGGCTCCACCCGACTCGAGTCGCTCGAGGCGTGCATCGACGCCTTGCCAGCCGCTCGCGACGAGGTCGACGAGCAGCGAGAGATCGTCGAGCCGGGCCTGCCGTTCGGCGAGGAGCTCCTGCTCGAGCCGCTCGAGGCGGTGAATCGCCTGATTGAGCAGCCCGCGGAGCTCCGCAAGGCTTCGCGTGATCACTGCGACCTCGCGCGAGAGCCCGTCCTGCACCGCGGCGGTGACGCGGTCGGGCAGAGTGGCTTCGAGCTCCGCTGCGGTACGGGTGAGGCTCTCGACCTCGGCGCGGGAGCGCTCCAGGGCGGCCTCGAACCGACTCGACGTCCCTCGGTCGGCGCGTGCAGCTTCGATGCGTTGCTTGGCTCGTTCCAGCACGTGTTGCTCCATGGCGACAAGGTTACGCTCGGCATCGGATGAGATCGTCCGAGCTCGACTACGACCTGCCGGCCGAGTTGATCGCCCAACATCCTGCTCGACGGCGTGATGCCTCACGGCTCTTCGTCTACGAGCGTCGAAGCGGCGCGATCAGGCATCGGGTCTTCTCGGACCTGCCCGACGAGGTGGGGGACGCGCTCGTGGTCGTGAACGACACACGGGTCGTGCCGGCTCGTGTGCGTCTGCGACGCGAGACGGGGGCTGCGGTCGAGGTCCTGCTGCTGGAGCGAGTCGGCGACGAGACGTGGGAGGCGCTTGCACGACCGTCTCGCCGCCTGCGCGTCGGCGAACGCCTCGTCGGCGGGCCGGCTGTGGTGCTACTCGACGACCTCGGCGACGGTCGCTGGCGCATCTCGCTCGAGGGCGAGCCGGACGGTGACCCGCCGCTGCCGCCCTACATCAAAGAGCCATTGGGCGACCCCGCGCGCTATCAGACCGTGTATGCCGAGGAGGCGGGCTCGGCGGCTGCGCCGACTGCGGGGCTGCATTTCACGCCCGAGCTCCTGGCGGGGCTCGATGTCGAACGGGTCACGTTGCACGTCGGCCTCGACACGTTCCGTCCGTTGCGTGCGGAGACGCTCGCCGCCCACACGATCCACGGCGAGCGCTACTGCGTGAGTGACGAAGCCTGGTCTCGGATCGGCTCGGCTGAACGGGTCTGCGCCGTCGGCACGACCACCGTCCGTGTGCTCGAGACGGTTGCTCGAAGCGGCGTGCTCGCGGGCCGCACCGAGCTCTTCGTCGTGCCGGACTTCGAGTTCCGGCGCGTCGACGCGCTGCTCACGAACTTCCATCTTCCTCGCTCGACCCTGCTTGCGCTCGTAATGGCCTTCGCCGGGGTCGAGGAGACCCGCGCGCTCTATCGCCTCGCGATCGAGGAGCGGTACCGCTTCTACAGCTTCGGCGACGCAATGCTGATCCTTTGACACGTCGGTGGGGGGGGAAACACAAGGCCGCCCCCACAGGGGCAACCCCACAAATCACGACAATTCCGCAACCCACCCCCC
>JBPCLB010000264.1:0-13983 GCA_051003695.1 Gaiella sp.
GCATTGAACCGCATTCGCTGGTCGCGGCTCAGGCTGTGCTGCGCGTGACCGCGGCGGATGCGGCCGGCAACGACGCGACCACGCTCTCTCGCACGATCGCAGCCGGGCGGTAACACATAGAGCTGGGGGCCCGGACGGCTCTCGCCGCCCGGCCCCAGCGGCAGGCGCTTGGTAGTGGTCTCGTCTCTCCGGGCGCCGGCTCGCGTAGGCTCCGCGCCAATGTCGGCGAGACACGAGACGACCGAGGCGAAGCTCAGCTGGCTCGCCGAGCTCGGTGAGGAGGTAGCGCATGCGGGCACGGAGAAGGCCGTCGAGCGCCAGCGCGAGCGCGGCAAGCTACTGGCGCGCGAACGGCTCGAGCGGTTGCTCGATCCGGGTTCGTTCGTCGAGCTCGACCGCTTCGTCCGGCACCGAGAGACGGAGTTCGGGATGGCCGAGACCAGGCCCTGGGGCGATGCGGTCGTGACGGGGTACGGGACGGTGTTCGGACGTCCCGTCTGTGTGTTCTCGCAGGACTTCACCGTGTTCGGAGGATCGCTCTCGGAGGTGTTCGCCGAGAAGATCTGCAAGGTGATGGACATGGCCGTGAAGGTCGGCTGTCCTGTGGTCGGGATCAACGACTCGGGTGGCGCCCGCATCCAGGAGGGCGTTGTCTCGCTCGCCGGGTACGCCGAGATCTTCTGGCGCAATGTCCAGGCGTCCGGTGTGGTGCCACAGATCTCGCTCGTGCTAGGCCCGTGCGCGGGTGGTGCTGTCTACTCGCCGGCAATCACCGACTTCGTCCTGATGGCGGAGGGCACCTCGTACATGTTCATCACCGGGCCCGACGTCGTGAAGACGGTCACGGGCGAGGAAGTGAGCTTCGAGGAGCTCGGCGGCGCGCACACGCACGCGAGCCGGTCAGGTGTTGCTCACCTCGTCGCGTCCGACGAGGAGGCGGTGCTCGAGGATGCTCGCTACCTGCTCACCTTCCTTCCTCAGAACAACCTCGAATCGCCCCCGTACCACGCCCCCGCCGATCCCGTCGACCGCGAGAGTGTCGAGCTCGATACGTTGATCCCCGACGCGCCGAACCGTCCGTACGACATGAAGCACGTGATCGAGCGCGTGATGGACGAGACGAGTTTCCTCGAGCTCCAGCCCGAGTTCGCACCCAACATCGTCTGCGGGTTCGCGCGGCTGGGCGGCCACGCAGTCGGGGTCGTAGGTAACCAACCGGCCGCGTTGGCGGGAGTGCTCGACATCGACGCGTCGGTCAAGGCTGCACGGTTTGTGCGCACGTGCGACGCGTTCAACGTTCCGCTCGTCACCTTCGTCGACGTGCCCGGGTTTCTCCCAGGCGCGGAGCAGGAGTGGGGGGGAATCATCCGCCACGGCGCGAAGCTGCTCTACGCCTACGCCGAGGCGACGGTGCCGAAACTCACCGTGATCACCCGCAAGGCCTACGGCGGCGCCTACGACGTGATGAGCTCCAAGCACATCCGTGCCGACGTCAACCTCGCCTGGCCGACAGCCGAAGTTGCGGTAATGGGCCCCGACGGGGCGGTCAACATCGTCTTCCGCAAGGAGCTCGAGGAGGTCGACGATTCCGAAGCCCGCCGCGCCGAGCTGATCGCCGACTACAAAGAACGGTTCGCGAACCCGTACGCAGCTGCGGAGCGCGGCTATGTCGACGACGTGATCGAGCCTCGTCGGACACGACCCGCCCTGATCCGCGCCCTCGAGTTCCACCTCACCAAGCGCGAGCCCAGCCCCAAGCGCAAGCACGGCAACATTCCGCTGTAGCTTGTCCTGCGAGCGCCGCGTATGCCGCTCGAGCGGCACACACGCCGCAATGATCGCAATGATCCCGCTGCGCGGGCAGACCCATGAAGTCGCCTGCTGCCTGCGACAGCGGCGAGGTCTGGCAGACACGGCAAGTCGTGGCCGCGGCGGTCTTGGCTTGTCTTCATGGCAGGGCTCTTGCGACGCGTTTCGGCCGCAGCGCCTGAGCCGGCTGGCGCGGCCAGGCGGCCGCTACGAGCCCAGCATCCAGACGCCGGCTCGGAGGATCGGCGTCGCAGCGCCGTCGCGGTGAATGCCGTCGACATCGACCTCCGGCCCCCCGATCATGACGTCGATGTGGATCAACGAGACATTGATTCCCGATGCCATGCGCTCGTCGTTGGTGAGCGATGCCGAGCCGTCCACCGGCTTGGTGTACCCCGCGCCGAGCGCAATGTGCGACGACGCGTTCTCGTCGAGCAGCCCGTTGCGAAACAGGAGACCACGTTTGCCGACCGCCGAGCCGACGTCGACGAGCGCGACCTCTCCGAGAAACGGTGCGCCTGCATCCTCGGCGAGCTTCGTGCGCAAAAACTCCTCGCCGCGCGCGGCGCGAGCCTCCACGACACGGCCCGACTCGAAACGCAGCGACGCTCCTTCGACGACCGAGCCGAACCAGTACAGCGGCGCGGTGATCCTCACCGTGCCCTCCGTCAACGTCCGGTCAGGTGTCGTGTAGACCTCCTCCGTCGGGAGATTCACGACGTGCTCCTGACCCCACGACGTCCGGGAGCTCGCCGCGAGCCACCGGGCTCCTTCGAGCAGACCGACCTTCAGCTCAGTGCCGGGACCGCGGAACTGCACCGCTGTCAGCGACCGCTCGTTCAGCAGGTGCGCGCGTTCCTGCAATGCTGCGATGTGCACGCGCCAGGCAGCGACTGGATCGGTGACATCCAGGCGCGTGACGGCGGCGATCTCTTTCCAGAGGCGAGCGGTGTCCGGCTCGCCGAAAAGGCTCGCGGCCCATCCGTCGGTCGGGCACGCGATGATCGTCCACGCGGTTGCCAGGCGCGAGACGAGGTCGGTGGTGATTTCCCGCAGACGCCGTGGCTCCGCGCGGGCCGCGCGCGAAGGGTCGACGTCTGCGAACAAGTTGGGGTCGGCGTCACCCAACGTCTGCACGAGCGCGATCCCGTCGGTGGCAAGCGCAGCAGTCTCGAGCCAGCCGGGAGTGCGATCGAGCAGCTCCTCAGCCGCATTGATCGCGTGCAGCCGGCGGACATGTTCGTCGAGGTACACGCATTGAACATCGCCGGCGCCAGCTGCCCAACCCGCTTCGGCGACCGCCCGGACGAGCGGCGCGTGCTCGGGCTCCCCGATCACGAACAGCGTTTGCCCCGCTCGAAGGTTGACCCCGACGCGGACGGCGAGTTCCGCGTACCGCGTCAGATAGTCCACCGGGCCACCATCTCGCGAGAGTGGCGCGCCGTCAACACTGGTTGGCGAGAGCGCTCGCGTGCGCGAGTCCAGGAATCGCCCGACGCGAGAGGACGGGTGCACGATGGCGCCACGGATGGCAGCGCAGTCGACTGGCTTGCGCTTTCCGGCGAGCTCGACCGAGCTCTGGCCGAAGGCTCTGCGTCGACGCCCGCTTGCGGCGGCCCGCGCCAGACCGTTAGAGACGGCGGCTGCGAGTGGCGAAGCGTTCGTCCGAGGTGCGCTCGAAGACGCGCTCCGCTCGGCCGTCGAACCAGCCCGTTCGGACGACCCCCGGAGGCGTGTCGAACAGCGGCACGAAAGGCTTGAGATCGAGCACCGGCGAGTCGGTGAGAAGGTCGAGTCCCTCGACGATCACCGCCGCCGGCTCCACCGAGACGATCTGGGTGAGCGACAGACCGATCGGATTGGGGCGGCGAGGTGATCGCGTCGCGAACGTCCCGTGTGAGGTGTCGTCGAGGAACGCCGGCACCTTCGGCTCCCAGCCGAGCGACTCGTGCAGATGAGCGAGCACCCAGACGTGCGAGACGTCTTCGAGATCCGCGAGGCAGCCTCTGTGCGGCTCGAAGACCTCGATCCGCGAGGGATCTCCTCTGTCGGCGATCGGTTGCAGGGGCATGCCGTCGAGGCTCGCATGCGGCGATACGACGTACCCGATCGGCCGGTAGACGACGGGCGCGACGGTGCGGCTGTCGAGCAGCCCCTCCACGAACGAGAGGGCGGCGCGACCCGCCGTCAGACGCCACAGCGCGAGCGTTCTGGCGAATCCGGACGTCGTTGCCAGCTGGCGTTCGAGGGAACGCTCGGTACGCGCGAGCAGCGCCGCCTGCTCGCGGAGCAGCGGCGCGGGATCGAGCCCCGCCCTGTCGTGGAACAGCAGCTTCAGCATCAACTCCGAACGCAGATCCCGAACGTGCTCGACGACGGCTCCTCGCCACCGAACGAACGCACGGCGTCCACGGCGCGTCGCGGCCAGTGTCGTGCGCGCGGGGCCTTCGTCGCTCCCCGTCGTTCCACGCGCCTCCACGAGGCCGGCCTCGCGTAGCTGCCGGAGGGCGCGATACGCCAGGGAGCGGGTACACGAGTAGATGCGCCCGATCTCGCCCGCCGGGCCGAGCGCCTGCGCGATCGCCCACCCGTGCGTCGGTCGCTCGTGGAGCAGACCGAGAGCCGCCCATTCGGGGAGCGACGGCTCCGTGCGGGCCGGACGACTCATCGCTGGTGCCTGGCTCGGGCCAGGCACCTCCGAACGTGTCGACTCCACCGAGGCATTCGGGGACATGGTGCCTGGCTTCAGCCAGGCACCATACCCCTGGTAGTCAATCAATATCTACTGGTGTGTTACGTTCTCGCTGTTCGCGGCGTTCGGGAAGAGGGGCGTATGAATCGACGACGTTTTCTCGTCAGCACGGCCGGCGTCACCGCTGCGGCTGTCGCCGCCCCGTGGCTCGCGACAGCGAGGGCAGCGACAGACGACGAGTTGGCCTATGCGAACTTCGGAGTCTCGGCGGAGCTCCTGGCTCAGGATTTCTATGCGAGGGCGATCGAGGCCAGGAAGTTCGGCGGTCGGCAGCTGCAAACCCTGCGTCGTGGCCGCACAGCCGCTGCACAGCATGCGAAGGCGCTCGGCGACCTGCTCGTCGGCGCAGGCCAAGTTGCGCCGAGCAGGGACGATTTCGAGTTCGCGTTCGCTGCGAATGCCTTTGCCAGCGGAGCTGCGATCGTGACGACGGGCGTTGCCGTGCTCCGGCCTTTGCTCGGCGCGT
Source organism: Gaiella sp. (assembly GCA_051003695.1). Lineage (GTDB taxonomy): Bacteria > Actinomycetota > Thermoleophilia > Gaiellales > Gaiellaceae > Gaiella. Next base: position 5,028 of record JBPCLB010000264.1, read on the forward strand.
ATCAGACCGCGTCTGCCTCGGTGGTCGAGCCGAGCTACCGCGTGCTCTACGCAAGTCTCGCCGTGAGCCTCGGGGAGCAGATCGGTGGGTGTGCGGCGCTCTCCGGTCGCGTCGACGCCGAGCCGTTTCCCGCCGCCGTCGACCTCGAGGCCGCAAGCGCGGCGCTCGAGCGATACCTGGGCTAGTAGGGACCATGAGGATGTCCTGATGAGAAACCGAACGGCCATCGGTCTGGTCGCGTGCGCGCTGGCCGCTGCCTCGGTCCTTGCCACCGGTGCTTCGGCTCGTACTCAGGCGGATCCGTTGACGATCTACGCGGCTGCGTCGCTGACCGAGGTGTTCAAGACCTACGACCGAACGCAGCGGTACAGCTTCGGAGCATCGAACACCCTCGAGACGCAGATCAGGAACGGTGCCCCGGCGGACGTCTTCGCGTCGGCCGCGCCGCTCAATACGCAGCGTCTCTACACAGCCGGTCTCGTCGACAAGCCCGTCACGTTCACGTCGAATCGGCTCGTGCTGATCGTGCCGAGATCGAATCCCGCAGGGCTCCAGTCGATCTACGACCTCCGGCGCAAACCCGCCAAGCTCGTCGTCGCGGGGGTCGCGGTGCCCGTCGGCGCGTACACGCGGACCGTGCTGCGCAAGATGGGGCTCGCCACGGTGCTGTCGAAGGTCGTCAGCCAGGAGTCCGACGTCAAGGCCGTGACGGGCAAGGTCGCGCTCGGGCAAGGGGACGCGGGTTTCGTCTACGCGACCGACGCACGTGCGGTGAGCGACCTGGTGACCGTGATCCGCATTCCCGCGTGGGCGCAACCGCGCGTACGCTACGAGATCGCCGTCGTCTCGAAATCCTCGAACAAGACGGCGGCGCAGGAATGGATCAAGACACTCCTCTCGGCGAAGGGGCAGGCGGCTCTCAGGGAAGCCGGGTTCCTCCCGCTACCGAAGGCATCGTCGTAGACCGGCTCTTCCGCACGGCGCTCGGCCTTGCGACGGGCGCCGTGCTCCTCTTCCTCCTGCTGCCGGTCGTCGCGGTCTTTCTGCGCGTCCCGCCTGGCGAGCTGTTCTCCGCGCTGGGAAGCAGCGCCGCGCTCGACGCGATCGTCGTCACCGCGGAGACGAACGCCATCGCGATGGCGCTGCTCCTCGGCTTCGGCACCCCGGCCGCCTACTGGATCTCGACGCGTCGCGGCGGCTTGAGGGACGTCGTGGTCACGCTGGTCGAGCTGCCCCTGGTGCTGCCACCCGCGGTCGCAGGGATCGGTCTGCTCGTCGTGTTCGGCCGGGTCGGCCTCCTCGGGGAGACGGTGACGGCGCTGGGCGTGGACATCGCCTTCACCAAGGTCGCCGTGATCCTCGCCGTTGCGTTCGTCGCGAGCCCGTTCTACCTCCGCACGGCAGTGGCGGCCTTCGAGGGAGTGGATCCGACGTTGCCCGCGGCCGCACGCACGCTCGGCGCAGGTCCCGGTGGTGTCTTCCTCCGCATCATGCTCCCTCTTGCCGGCGGAGGTCTCGGTGCCGGGGCCGCGCTGGCCTTTGCGCGCGGGATCGGCGAGTTCGGCGCGACGATCATGTTCGCCGGGTCGCTGCAGGGAGTGACGCAGACCCTTTCGCTTGCGATCTACGAACAGTTCGACATCGACTTCGAGGTCGCGCTCGCAATCAGCGCCCTGCTGATCGTGATCAGCGCGGTCGTCCTCTTCTCCGTCAAGCTGATGACCCGATGGCGCTCCGAGTCCGCTTCACTCACCCCCTTCGCAGCTTCGACGCGGCCGCCGAGCTGACGGTTGCGAGCGGCGAGACGCTCGCGCTCGTCGGGCCCTCCGGCGCCGGCAAGACGACCGTCCTCCGCGTCGTCGCCGGGCTGCTTCGTCCGCAAACGGGATTTGTCGCGATCGACGAGACGGTGCTGCTCGACACCGAGCGTGGCATCGACAAGTTGCCCGAGCACCGGCGGGTCGGATACCTGTTTCAAGAGTACGCGCTCTTTCCCCATCTCGACGTGCTCGGCAACGTGCGCTTCGGCGCCCGCAACGGAGCGGGCGTGGCCGCCCTGCTCGAGCGCTTTCGGATCGACCACCTCGCGCGGGCGAACGTGCGCGAGCTTTCGGGAGGCGAGCGCCAGCGTGTCGCGCTCGCGCGCGCCCTGGCGCGCGAGCCGGCGATTCTGCTGCTGGACGAGCCCCTGTCTGCGCTCGACACCCACACGAGAGCCGGGATCCGCGCGGAGTTGCGCGAGCTGCTGGACGCGCTAGCTCTGCCAACAGTCCTCGTAACGCACGACTTCGAGGACGCTGCGACCCTCGCGAGCCGTGTCGGCGTGATCAGTCGAGGTGCCATCCTCCAATCCGGAACGCCTGCGGAGCTCGTGGCTGCTCCAACCGATCCGTTCGTGGCCACCTTCACCGGTGCGATGCTGCTCACCGGTCAGGCGGTCGGGGGCCGGGACGCACTGACGCAGATCGTGCTGGACGGAGGGCAGACCGTCTGGAGCACGGATCCGGCGACCGGCCCCGTGAACGTCGCCGTCTACCCGTGGGACGTCGCTATCGGTCTGGGCGCGGAGGCCGACTCACGTCTGAACCACGTCACGGCTCCCGTCTCCTCGATCGCGCGGATGGGAAACCGGGCTCGCGTGGGAATCGGGCCGTTCGTCGCGGAGATCACGGTCTCATCGGCCGAGCGGTTGGGTCTGCACCCAGGTCTCGTGGTCACGGCCTCGTTCAAGGCAACAGCCGTGAGAGTGTTTCCTCGGTGAGCGCGGTCGACGCGTAGCCTGCTCCGATGGAGCTCGTGCTCGATCCCGACCCTGGCGTCGAACTCACCGGCAGGCTTGCGGTGCTGGCACACGACGAGAGCCTCGTGACTGGGCGCGCGGAGGCGGCCTACACCGCTCCGTGGCGCCTGGCTGCGCTGTCCGAGGGCGTCGAGCGGTCGCCTGGACCGGTCGCGGTGGTGCCGCGCAGCAGCCGCGGCGCCACGCGCCCGTAATCGAGCGCCGAGACCCAGGTCAGAATCGTCGCGACGAGCAGCGTCCACCAGGCGACCTCGTCGTCCCACGCGCCCCCTGCGGCCAGACCCCCCACCGTGACCGCGACCGCCTGCGCCCAGGTCTTCAGCTTCCCGAGGTCGCGAGCAGCGATCACGACAGTCCGCTCGATCGCCGCGAGCCGCAAGCCCGAGATCACGATCTCGCGCGCAACGATCGCGGCGACCATCCACGCGGGCGCAACCCCCTCGGCGACCAGCATCACGAGAGCGACCAGCACGAGCACCTTGTCTGCGATCGGGTCGAGCAATGCGCCGAAGAGCGAGGTCTGGTTGCGGCGGCGGGCGAGCCACCCGTCGACCTGATCGGTTGCCATCGCGAGGGAGAACACAGCGGTCGCCCAGTAGGCGTGATCCGCGAACTCCCAGGCGAAGAGCGTGGCGACCACCGGCACCGCGAGCACGCGCGAGAGGGTCAGCTGGTCGGGAAGGGTCACCGTCGAGGAGAATACGCGGGCGATGCCGCTCTCCAGCCAACCTCCGTTCCGCAAGGTGCTCGTCGCGAACCGGGGTGAGATCGCAGTACGGATCTTCAGAACACTGCGCGAGCTCGGGATCGGCTGTGTCGCCGTGTACTCCGAAGCCGATCGGCGCGCACGTCATGTGAGGGTCTCGGACGAGGCGTACCTGATCGGGCCCGGGCCTGCGAGCGAGAGCTACTTGCGTGCCGAGGTCGTCGTCGAGACGGCTCTGCGTGCGGGTGCGGAGGCGATCCACCCCGGCTACGGCTTTCTTGCCGAGAACGCCGCGTTTGCGCGAATCGTGGAGTCCGCCGGATTGACGTGGATCGGCCCACCCCCGGCGGCGATCGAGCTGATGGGCTCGAAGACCGCCGCCCGGACGGCAATGCGTGCTGCCGGTGTGCCGATCGTTCCGGGCGCCACCGAGCCCGTTGCCACGGCGGAAGAGGTATTGAGCCTCGGTGCCGAGATCGGCTACCCCGTGATCATCAAGGCAGCTGCGGGTGGCGGTGGCAAGGGAATGGAGCTCGTTCGCGAGCCTGCGGAGGCAGCTCGTGCGTTCGAGGCCGCGCGGCGCCAGGGGGAGAAGTACTTCTCCGACGGATCGGTCTACGTCGAGCGGTTTCTTGAGGATCCCCGCCACGTCGAGGTGCAGGTGCTCGCGGATGGACACGGCAACGTGATCCACCTCGGCTAGCGGGACTGCACGATCCAGCGTCGGCATCAGAAGCTCGTCGAGGAGACGCCCTCCCCCGCAGTCGACGCGCAGCTGCGAGAGCGGATCGGGGCGATTGCGGTCGACGCCGCTCGGGCCGCCGGATACCGCTCCGCCGGAACGATCGAGGGGTTGCTGACCGAGGGCGGCGACTATTTCTTCATGGAGATGAACACCAGGATCCAGGTCGAGCACACCGTCACGGAGCTCGTCACCGGTCTCGATCTCATCCGCGAGCAAGTGCTCGTCGCGGCGGGCGAGCCGCTGTCCGTCCGGCAGGAAGACGTCAGCTTGCGCGGACATGCGATCGAGTGCCGGATCAACGCCGAGGACGTCGCCAGCGGTTTCCTCCCTGCACCCGGGCCGATCACGGCATACAGGGAGCCTGCGGGGCCTGGGGTACGCGTCGATTCCGGGATCGAGGTGGGGGACGAGATCAGCGGCTTGTACGACCCGCTGATCGCGAAGCTCGTCGTGCACGACGTCGATCGCGAGCGGGCGCGCCGACGCATGCTGCGTGCGCTTTCCGAGTTCACGATCGAGGGCCCTCCAACACTGCTCGGATTTCACCGCGCGTTGCTCGAGCATCCGTGCTTCGTCGCGGGCACGACGTGCCATGGCGTCGTCGAGTCGGAGGAGCTTGCGCGTCGTGTCGAGGAGTTGTCGCCATCGTTCTCTCAAGAGGCAACAAGTGTACGAAGGGTCTCGGACGGTGCGTTTCCGACGCAGCCACGGCTCGTGGCGGTGGAGATCGACGGCCGCGCGCACGAGGTGCGCCTCCACACGACCGAGCCCCCGTGGGTAGAGCTCGCCCGCCGCCGGCGAGGTCGCGCCGCCGAGCTCGGATCCGCTGGAACGGGGGCGGTCGTCAGCCCGATGCAGGGCACCGTGCTCAAGGTCCCGGTCGCGGAGGGCGACCACGTCGAGCCGGGCCAGGTCGTCGCGGTCGTCGAAGCGATGAAGATGGAGAACGAGATCGCCGCGCCGCGCGCCGGGACCGTGCGTCAGCTCGGCGTCGGCCCGGGCGATGCCGTCACGAACGGCCAGCTCCTCTGCGTTGTCGCAGCACCCGACGAATGACGTTTCTCGGACGCGACGAGCTCTCACAGCTCGTGCTTCGACTCGTGGCCGACGACTTGCTCGCGGGAGCGACCCTGAGCAAGCCGGTGAAAGGTGACCCGGGGCGCGCCGCGAGGGTGACCGTCGACCCGCTCGACGGGCGCTACCGCTGGCGTCATCATCACCAGGCTCGTACGGAGGACGAGATTCTGACCCCGGACGAGACTGCGCGCCGGCTCGAGCACCTGCTGGGTGGCGCGTACCGACAGGGTCTGCTTCGCTCACCCGAAGCCGACTTCCAGGTGTTGAGCGGTGGCAAGGGCACGACCGTCCTGCGACGGCCACCGAGTCGCCTGGAGATCCGCCGCAGCCATGACCGGCAGAAGCGGCGCGTGCTCGCCGAGGGAACGCCGATTCCGTTTCTCGTCGAGCTCGGCGTCATGACCCGCGACGGACGCGTGCGCTCGTCGCGACAGGACAAGTTCCGTCAGGTCAACCGCTTCTGCGAGCTCGTCGAAGATGTGCTCCCGGCCTTGCCGCCGGGTCGTCTCCGCGTACTGGACTTCGGTTCCGGCCGCTCGACGCTGACATTCGCCCTTCACCATCTACTGACGGTGATCCACGGCCGCGAGGTCGAGCTGGTTGGACTCGATCTCAAGGCAGAGGTGGTCGCCGAGTGCGAGGCGCTCGCCCGGCGCCTCGGCGCCGAGGGGCTCCGGTTCGCCGTCGGCGACATCGCAACGTGGTCGGGCGAGGGGGCAGAGCTCGTCGTCAGCTTGCACGCCTGCGATACGGCAACGGACGCCGCGCTCGATCGGGCCGTCCGACTCGACGCCAGCGTGATCCTCGCCGTCCCTTGCTGCCACCACGAGTTGTTGCGCCGGATCGACGACGCTCCGCTACGCCCGCTGCTCCGTCACGGGATCCTCCAGGAGCGCTTCGCGGCCGAGGCGACCGACGCCATGCGGGCGCAATTGCTCGCTCTCTGCGGCTACGAGGTTCACGTGGTCGAGTTCGTCCCGCTCGAGCACACCGCGAAGAACGTCCTGCTTCGTGCGACTCGCACGAGCCGGCCGCCGCGGGTTGTCGCGCAGCTCGCCGGCGAGTATCGCGCACTCGCCGAACGGCTCGGCGCCGAGCCCGCGCTACGACGGATGCTCGGTGATCGACTCGAGGCAACGCTGAGGTAGAGGAGTCGTCGAGGGCGCGTCCCGCCTACACTCGAGCGATGACGACGAGTGGCGCGCGCGTGCTTCTGATCACCGGCGGCTCGTCCGGGATCGGCGAGGCCACTGCACGGGCCGCGGTGTCCGCGGGGTGGCGCGTGGCGCTCGGCGCGCGGTCACGCGACAAGCTCGACTCGCTCGAGCACGAGCTGGGACGCGAGCGCGCCCTCGCCTTCCGCTGCGACGTCACCGAGTGGGACGAGCAACGAGCATTCGTCGACGCGACCATCGATCGGTTCGGGCGGCTCGACGCGGCCTGGGCAAATGCGGGCTTCGGTGGCGACCGGAGCTTCCTTGCGTCGACACCCGAGCACTGGAAGGCGATGGTGCTGACGAACGTGTACGGCGCAGCGCTCACCGTTCGCGCCACGCTTCCGTTGCTGAAGGAAGCCCGTGGGCATCTCTTGTTGACCGGATCGGTCGCGGGCCGCCGTCCGATCGTCGGCTCGCTGTACTCCGCGACCAAGCACGCCGTCCACGCGATCGGTGAGGCTGCACGGCTGGAGCTGAGTGGCACGGGCGTGCGAGTGACTCTGATCGCGCCGGGAATGGTCGACACACCGTTTTTCGCGAAGGTTCCGCTCGACGCCCCGCTCGACCCCGAGGACGTCGCTCGCGCCGTGCTGTACGCCCTCGAGCAGCCACCGCACGTTGATGTCAACGAGATCCTCGTCCGCCCCACCGCGCAGGAGCTCTAGTGGTCGCTCCGCGACATCGCTAGCGCAGACGATACGAGTGGTCGGTGATCCAGACGACCTGACTCTGTAGCCCTTCCGGTGGCTCTCCAACCGCTGTGAGGATTCCGAACACGAGCCGGACGTGGCGACCCGACGCCAGCGACCCGGGCGCCGACACCGTTCCCCGCCAGCTTTCGCCCGGAGCCAGCGTGAGCGGCAGCGCGGGCACGAACGTGCGGCCGGCGCGAATCCCCGGAAGCTCGCCGTCGGCGTTCCGGCGCTCGACCTCGCCGAGTACTCCCGTCTCGAAGAGCATCACGCCGAACGCCTGCCCGACGGAAAGGGAGTCGCTGCCGAGCTCCCAGCCGATCCCGGTCTCGTTCTCGATCGCGACGGCCGCCTCCCAGCCGCGGCCGGTGACGGAGAACGCGGTGGCGGTGAAGACGAGCGCAGGACCCGCCTCGGGAAACCGCTCGACCCAGTCGAGTTTGACGTCTTGCTGCTGGGCGGCGACCGGAGACGGCCCGTTCGGGGCCTGTGAGCCACAACCGGCCGCAATCAGGGCGAGCACGGCGAGCGCCAGGACGCCGCGCGTCGGCGTCATGGTCGCGGCGGGCATTCGCTAGGCTCGCCGCCCATGGATCTGTACGAGTACCAGGGCAAGGAGCTGTTCCGGCGGGTCGGAATTCCGGTCTCGGACGGCCGACTGGCGGCAAATCCGCTCGAAGCGCGCGAGGCAGCGCAGCAGCTCGGCTGTCCGGTCGTGGTGAAGGCGCAAGTGCTGACCGGTGGCCGGGGCAAAGCCGGCGGGATCAAGCTCGCGACGAGCCCCGGCGAGGCTGAGGAGCATGCCAAGGCGATCCTCGGGCTCGACATCCGCGGGCACGTGGTTCGCAAGCTCTGGGTCGAGAAGGCCTCCGACATCGCCAAGGAGTACTACCTTTCGCTGACATTCGACCGCGGCGCACGCATGCCGCTCTTCATCTTCACGACGCAGGGTGGGGTCGAGATCGAGCAGGTCGCAGAGGAAAGCCCCGATGCCCTCGTCCGGTTACATGTCGACCCGCTCGAGGGGTTTCGCCCGTGGCAGGCACGCAGACTGATCTACGGAGCGGGTCTCACAGACGCGTCCGAGCAGAAGCAGATCGCTGCGATCATCAGCAAGCTCTACGACGCCTTCACCCGCTTCGACGCGATGCTCTGCGAGATCAATCCGTTGATCGTCACCCCCGCAGGCGAGGTGAGAGCGCTCGATTCGAAGTTCAGTGTCGACGACAACGCGCTCTACCGGCACCCCGATGTGGCAGAGATGCGCGATCTCGCCGCGGCCGACCCGCTGGAGGCGCTAGCGCGCGAGAAGGGCGTCACCTACGTCAAGCTCGACGGTGAGGTCGGGGTGCTCGGCAACGGCGCCGGTCTGACGATGTCGACGGTCGACGTCGTCACCTTCGCAGGCGGTCGTCCCGCGAACTTCTGCGATCTCGGCGGCGGGGGAGACGCTCAGGGTGTGGTCGACGCGCTGTCGGTGATCACGCGGGACCCGCAGGTGAAGGCGATCTTCTTCAACATCTTCGGTGGCATCACGCGCTGCGACGAGGTCGCAAAGGGAATCCTCCAGGCACTCGGCGAGATGGGTCTCGAGCTGCCGATCGTCGTCCGCCTCGACGGGACGAACGCCGAGGAAGGACGCCGGATCCTCCGCGACGCGGCACCGGCCAACCTCTCCGTCGAGCCGACGATGCTCGAGGCGGCGCAGAAGGCCGTCGA
>JBPCLB010000265.1:0-6330 GCA_051003695.1 Gaiella sp.
GCGCCGGACAGGTCCGGCACCTACACGGGTTTCGGGTGAGACGTTATGAGACGCCGCACTAGGTGTCGGGCGTTTGCGCCTGACACCTTCGGCTATCGCTGCGCGGTTTGCATCGAGTGCGTCAGATATAGTTCGTCTCACGAATGATTCGTGAGGCTACGCATACGACGATCGGGCTCGCCGACGACTTGCGCCCTGCGCTGCTCCGCCTGGCCCGCGAGCTGCGCAAGGAAACCGAGCAGCTGGGGGTGACGTCGCGCCAGGTGACACTGCTCTGGCTCGTCCGCGGACGCCCGGGAACGAGCCTGCGCGAGCTGGCAGCGGAGGAAGGGATCTCTGCTCCGTCGCTGTCGGGCCACGTCGATCGGCTCGAGCGGCTCGGCCTCCTCGAGCGCGTCCGCGCAACCGACGACCGGCGACGGGTCGGGCTCCGGCTGACACCTGAGGGCAACAAGCTCCTGCGCCGGGTGAGGAGCCGTCGCACGACCTGGCTCGCCGAGCGTCTCTCCCGGCTCGATGCCGACGAGCTCGACGGAATCGCCAGAGCCCTGCCGGCGCTGCACCGGCTGTCCGCCAGGGATCCGGCTTGACGGCGTTCGCGTTGGCGCGTGGCCGCACGTTCCGTTCCCTGCACGAGCATCGGAACTACCGGCTGTTCTTCGCCGGCCAGATCGTCTCGGTCGCCGGCTCGTGGATGCAGAACACGGCCCTCGCCTGGCTCGTGATCGAGCTCTCTGGGTCGCCGCTCGCAGTCGGTGCGCTCGCGTTCTGCCGCTTCCTGCCCTTTACCGTCCTCGGCCTCGTCGCCGGCGTGGTCGTCGACCGGTTCGACACGCGGCGGCTCGTGATCGCGTCGCAGGCAGCGGCGATGATCGTCTCGATCGCGCTCGCCGCGGCCACGCTCCTCGGCGTCGCCTCACTGCCCGTCGTCTATGTGCTCGCTGCACTCGGCGGCGTGACGCTGGCGCTGGACGCACCTGGCAGACAGACGCTGACCTACCAGATGGTCGGGCCACGAGGGCTCCCGAATGCCGTCGCGCTCAACTCGGGCCTCTTCAACGCCTCTCGCGTGATCGGCCCGGCGCTCGCGGGACTCCTGATCGCCGCCGTCGGCACGGGGCTCTGCTTCGTCGTCAACGCGTTCAGCTTCCTCGCCGTGCTGCTCGCGCTCCAGCGTCTCCGTCAGAGCGAGCTCGTTCCCGTCGACCGAGACATCTCGCTCGGCGTCGTGGCCGGGATTCGCGAAGGCGTGCGCTGGGCGCGCTCGTCCCGCCCGACGCGCGTGGTGCTCACGGTCGTCACGATTCTCAGCGCAGTCGGATTCAACTTCCATGTGCTCGTTCCGCTGCTCGCCTCCGACACGCTGCGGGTTGGCGCCGAGACCTTCGGTCTCCTCGCGGCGGTGTTCGGCGCCGGGGCCGTGGTCGGGGCGCTCGTGACCGCGTCCCTCCACACCGTCACGATCCGCACGTTCCTCTGCGGGACTTTCGGCTTCGGCGCCCTCCTGCTACTGCTTGCCGGCGTCCGCAGCGTCGGCTCCGCAATGGTCGTGCTCTTCGCGCTCGGGCTGTGCTTCACGCTCTTCACGGCGAGCGCGAACTCACTGGTACAGCTCGCCGCGCCCGCCCAGCTTCGTGGGCGCGTGATCAGCCTCTACCTGTTCGCGTTCGCCGGCTTGACGCCAGTCGGAGGGCTCGTCGCCGGGTTGCTGGCAGAGGTCGGAGGCACGCCGCTCGCGTTCTCGGTCTCGGGCGTCGTCGGTGTCGGCGCCGCGGTGTGGGCCGCGTTCGCCCTGCGCGGGATCGACCGCACGAGCCAAGCCTGACCCTGCCGCAGCTTCACATCGACGGAATCCCGATGTAGGCTGCGAGCAGGCCGCGGTCATCACCGCACGGTCGTGACCCCGCCGCCGCCGCGGTATTCCGGGCGTGCGGTGCCCGCGGCCTGTTTCGTCCCGAGAATTCGTCCCGCGAGGCCGGCGTGCAGAGCGGGGCCGACGTGCGACGCCGTGCTCGAGCGCCACGGCATCTGGTGACCGGCACCCGACCCGGGACGACATGTCACAGATCGCGGGGTCAGGCACGCGTGCGTGACCCCGCCGCCTAGCGACATGCGCGAATTCTCGCGGCCTGTGGCGTCAGGAGACGTGCCAGGTGTCGGCGGAGTGGAGAAGGGCGAAAAGGTCGCCCTCACCCCGCTCGTCCTTCGCCTTACGGATCTGCGCCGCTACCTCTTCGTCGTACACCGGCCGGTCGACGTTGCGGAACACACCGACTGGCGTCGCCCCGATCGTCTCATGGGTCAAGCGCGAGAGCGCGAAGGCGACGCTCGGCTCGGTTCGGGAGGGGTCGTGTACGAGCAGTCCTCCCTCCTCCGCGTCGACCACCTCTGCCGTCCCGTCGGAGCGCTGCCGGATTCCGCGGTCGCCCCATCGGATCTCCTCGCCCGCCCGCAAGTAGATCCGGTTCTCCTTCTCCTCGCGCACGAAGTCGAAGGCGCCGTCGTTGTAGATGTTGCAGTTCTGGAACACCTCGACGAACGAGGCCCCGCGGTGCGCAGCCGCGGCTCGCAGCACCTCCGTCAGCTCCTTCTTGTCGGTGTCGATCGCGCGCGCCACGAAGGTCGCCTCGGCCCCGATCGCGACCGAGAGCGGGTTGAAGGGCTGGTCGACGGAGCCCATCGGCGTCGACTTCGTCACCCTGCCGCGTTCGGAGGTGGGCGAGTACTGACCCTTGGTCAAGCCGTAGATCTCGTTGTTGAGCATCAGGATCGTGAGGTCGACGTTGCGGCGCAGCGCGTGGATCAGGTGGTTGCCACCGATCGAGAGCATGTCGCCGTCGCCCCCGATCACCCACACCGAGAGGTCGGGGCGCGCAGTCGCGAGCCCGGTCGCGATCGCGGGCGGGCGCCCGTGGATCGAGTGCACCCCGCAGGTCTCCATGTAGTAGGGAAAGCGCGCCGCGCAGCCGATCCCCGAGACGAAGACGATGTTCTCGCGCCGGAGGCCGAGCTCGGGCATAAAGCCCTGGACGGCGTTCAGGATCGCGTAGTCGCCGCAGCCGGGGCACCAGCGCACCTCCTGATCCGACTTGAAGTCCTTTCCCGAGAGCTGGATCAGGTCGCTCATTGCTCCACCAACGCCGTGATCGCCTCGGCGAGCTCGCTCGAGCGAAACGGCAGCCCGCGCACGCGGTTGTAGCCGACGGCGTCGACCAGATAGCGAGCCCGCACGAGCTGGAGCAACTGGCCGGTGTTCATCTCGGGGATCAGCACCTTCTCGTATCGTCGCAGGACCTCGCCCGTGTTCCGCGGGAACGGGTTGAGGTAGTGCAGATGCGCGCACGCGACACGCCGACCGTCCCGTCGCACGCGCCGCACCGCGGCGGCGATGGGGCCGTACGTCGATCCCCACCCCAGCACGAGCGTGTCCGCCTCGCCGTCGGGATCGTCCACCGCAAGCTCCGGGATGTCGGTTGCGATACCCGCTACCTTCTGGGCGCGCAGCCGCACCATCAGATCGTGGTTCTCCGCGTCGTACGAGATCGCTCCCGTCACGTCGGCCTTCTCGAGGCCAACGATCCGGTGCTCGAGACCGGGCGTGCCCGGGATCGCCCACGGACGAGCGAGCGTCTCCGGATCGCGCTTGTACGGCAGGAACCGACTACCGTCCTCCGGTGCGGCCGCGTACGGCGTCGAGATGTCGGGGAGCGCATCGAGGTCGGGCAGGAGCCACGGCTCCGAGCCGTTCGCGAGGTAGGCGTCCGAGAGCAGGTAGACCGGCGTCCGATACTTCAGCGCGATCCGCGCCGCTTCGATCGCAGCATCGAAGCATTGCGCCGGGCTGGAGGCGGCGATGACGGGCACAGGGCTTTCACCGTTGCGCCCGTAGAGCACCATCAGCAGGTCGGTCTGCTCCGGCTTCGTCGGCATCCCGGTCGAGGGGCCTGCCCGCTGGATGTCGAGCACCAGCAGGGGCAACTCGAGCATCACGCCGAGCCCGATCGTCTCGGACTTGAGCACGACGCCGGGTCCGGCCGAGGTCGTGACCCCGAGAGCGCCGCCGAACGCGGCTCCGAGCGCGGCACCGCACGCCGCGATCTCGTCCTCGGCCTGGAACGTCGTGACACCGAAGGACTTGTGGCGTGCGAGCTCCTCGAGAATCGCGGAGGCCGGTGTGATCGGGTAGGCGCCGAGAAAGAGCGGGAGCCTCGCCTGCCGTGCGGCCGCGATCAGCCCGTAGGAGATCGCGATCGACCCCGTGATCTGCCTGTAGGTGCCGGGCGCGAGACGGGCCGGCGCGATCTCGTACGAGACGGCGAAGTCCTCCGACGTCTCGCCGTAGTTGTAGCCCGCACGGAATGCGCGGGTATTCGCCTCGGCGATCGCGGGTCGCTTGCCGAACTTCTGCTCGATGAACGCGAGCGTGCCGTCGGTGGGGCGGTGGTAGAGCCAGCACATCAGCCCAAGCGCGCAGAAGTTCTTCGACCGTTCGGCCTCGCGCGAGGTGATCCCCTCGATGCCCTTCAGAGCCTCGACCGTCATCGAGGTCAGCGCGACCTCGTGCAGGTGGAACCCTGCGAGCGAGCCGTCCTCCAGGGGGTTTCCGGCGTACCCGGCCTTCTGCAGGTTGCGGTCGTTGAACGCGTCGGTGTTGACGATCAGCGTCCCGCCCTTCGGGAGATCGTGGACGTTCGAGCGCAGCGCGGCCGGGTTCATCGCAACGAGCACGTTGGGCTGGTCTCCCGGGGTGAGGATGTCGTGGTCGGCGAAATGCACCTGGAACCCGGAGACGCCGGGCAGCGAGCCGGCAGGTGCGCGGATCTCGGCAGGGAAGTCGGGCAGCGTCGCGAGGTCGTTGCCGAGCGTGGCCGTCTCGCTCGTGAATCGGTCACCCGTGAGCTGCATCCCGTCGCCGGAGTCGCCGGCGAACCGGATGATTACCCGGTCGAGCTGCTCGACGCGCTTGCCGCTGCCAGCCATTTGAGCTTTCGTAGCCTATCGCTCACCGCCAACGTCGGGCCGCGCGCGGTCACGTGCGCCGGACGAGCGAGATTCCCCACGCCTCGCCGGACGCGAAGAGCGCGTCGGCATCGACCTCGTCGGCCCAGCCGAGGAAGTGCCTGTCCGCGTCATCGGTGGTCGAGCCGTAGACGGCGATGCGTGTCGTGCGAGTGGCTTCACCGGAGACGCCCGCCGCGAGCTCGTCACGTCGCCGCTCGGCCTCTTCCGCCGCCGGGCCTTCCGCGTACCCCTTCGCCATAACTCCATCCTGCCAGGAGAATGTTCGACTCGGGTGCGAGTTGGGTATCCCCGACGTATGTCAACACCCTCTCCATTTCCCGAGCCGGGCCCGAGCCCGATGCCGGGGCCACCGATCGTCGAGCCGCCCACCCCGGACATTCCGGACCCGCTACCGCCGGACGACCCTGCGCCGTTGCCGGAACCGGATCCGAGTCCTGGCCCGCGGCCGATCTGACGCTCAGGCCGCGGCCGCGGGTTCTCTGCCCAGCGACCGCAGTGTCCGCGCGAGACCGTCGTCGAGTTCCACCTCCGGTTCCCACCGGAGCAACTGGCGCGCGCGGGTGATGTCGGGCTGCCTCACCTGCGGGTCGTCGATCGGTAGAGCCTCGTACACGATCGCACTCGAGGTGCCGGTGACACGGATCACCGCTTCCGCGAGCTCGAGCAACGTCTTCTCGATCGGATTGCCGATATTCACCGGGAAGTGCTCGCCCGATTCGGCAAGCAGGATCAATCCACGGATCAGGTCATCGACGTAACAGAAGCTCTGCGTCTGGCTCCCGGTCCCGAAAACGGTGAGCGGCTTCTCCTCCAGCGCCTGCCTGAGAAAGGTCGGGATCGCACGGCCGTCGTGCGGCCTCATTCGCGGTCCAAAAGTATTGAAGATGCGAACGATTGCGGTATCGACGCCCTGCTGCCGGTGGTAGGCCATCGTCAGCGCCTCGGCGTAGCGCTTGGCCTCGTCGTAGACGCCGCGCGGGCCGATCGGATTGACGTGGCCCCAGTAGGTCTCGGGTTGCGGGTGCACCTGCGGATCGCCGTACACCTCGCTCGTCGAGGCGAGGAGGAGCCGCGCGCGCTTGACCTTCGCGAGCCCGAGCGCGTTGTGCGTGCCCTGCGAGCCGACCTTCAGGGTTTGCAGTGGGAGCCGAAGGTAGTCGATCGGGCTCGCCGGGCTCGCGAGGTGGTACACGAAGTCGACGGGCTCTGCGATCTCGAGATGTCGCGTGAGATCGTGCGGAACGAAGGCGAACCCCTCGTCGCGGAGGTGCTCGATGTTGGCGAGCGAGCCTGTCTCCAGGTTGTCGA
>JBPCLB010000266.1:0-3247 GCA_051003695.1 Gaiella sp.
GCTTCCGCGAGACGATCCGCGAGCGCCTTCACCATGATCGCCGTATAGTCGTCGCCGGCTGCCTCGGATCGACTCGCAAGCTCGTCTGCCCCGTGGATCCCGACCGCAAAGCCGCCGACGTGATCGCGCAAGCCGGTCCTTGCGGGCGCGACGAAGTCCGCGAGCGAGCGGTTCGGTCGGGAGTCGCCGTGCGCTGCTTGCTGGCGCAACATCGGAAATCGCATGCCGGTGTCGAGGACGATGTCGTCCCCCTCGACCGCAGCCGCCCAGAAGCCGTACACCCCTCGGGGCGTGAGCGAGGCGTTCGCCTCGAGCTCGTCCAGGAGGTGGGTTGCCGCGGCGTAGAGATCTCGGGCGGCAGCGCCCTTGACCGGATCGTCGAGGATCGCGGGAAACCGACCCTTCAGCTCCCACGCGTGGAAGAAGAACGTCCAGTCGATCAGCGGTCGCAGCTCGGCAAGCGAAGGGGAAACGGGCCGTGTGCCGACGAACGGGGGCGCCGCGAGATCTGCCTGTTCCCATTCGATCCGCGCGTGATTCGCGCGTGCCACCTCGAGCGACAGCAGAGGTTTCGCACGGGCGCCGGCATGGAGCGTGCGGAGTCGCTCCTGCTCGCTTCGATTCTCGCGATCGAGCTCCGCGAGCCGCACGGGATCGAAGAGGTCGGAAACGACGCCGACGACACGCGAGGCATCGAGCACGTGGACAGTCGGGCGTGAGTACTCCGGCGCGATCCTCACCGCCGTGTGCTGCCGCGATGTCGTCGCGCCACCGATCAGCAGCGGCAACTCGAGTCCTCGCCGCTCGAGCTCGCGCGCCACGTTGACCATCTCGTCGAGCGACGGCGTGATCAGCCCACTGAGCCCGATCGCGTCGGCGCCTTCGCGCACGGCGGTGTCGATGATCGTGTCCATGTGCACCATCACGCCGAGATCGACGACCTCGTACGAGTTGCAACCGAGCACGACGCCGACGATGTTCTTGCCGATGTCGTGCACGTCGCCCTTGACCGTCGCGAGTACGAGCTTGCCGGCCGAACGGGCTTGGCCCGATTGCTCGGTCTCCATGAACGGCTCGAGATAGGCGACTGCCCGCTTCATCGCGCGGGCACTCTTCACCACCTGCGGCAGGAACAGCTTGCCGTCGCCGAACAGGTCGCCGACGATCTTCATCCCGTCCATCAGCGGCCCTTCGATCACGTCGAGTGCGCGCGGCAGGGCGGCTCTGGCCTCCTCGGCGTCTTCCTCGATGAAGTCGACCACTCCGTGAACGAGCGCGTACGACAGCCGGTCGGCGACCGAGGCGTCTCGCCAGGAGAGATCGTCCTCGCGTTGGATCCCTCGCCCGCTGTAGCGCTCGGCGAGCGTGAGCAGCCGCTCCGTCGCATCCGGACGCCGGGCGAGGATCACGTCCTCGACGTGCTCCAGCAGCTCCTGTGGGACATCGTCGTACACCGGCAGGCGCCCGGCGTTGACGATCCCCATGTCGAGGCCGGCGGGGATCGCGTGGAAGAGAAACGCGGAGTGCACCGCCTCGCGCACAGCGTCGGTCCCGCGGAAGGCGAACGACAGGTTCGAGATCCCGCCGGAGACGAGCGCACCGGGGCAGCGCTCTCGTAGCAGCGGTACGACGTCGATGAACGCCTTCGCGAAGAGATCGTGCTCCTCGATCCCGGTCGCGACGGCAAGCACGTTCGGGTCGAGCACGATGTCGGTCGACGCGAACCCGGCGTGCTCGAGGAGGAGGTCGTACGCCCGCCCGAGGATCTCGACCTTGCGGTCGACGGTGTCGGCCTGGCCTCGCTCGTCGAAGGCCATCACGACGGCCGCGGCGCCGTACCGACGCACTTCCCGAGCTTTGTCGAGAAAGTCCGCCTCACCCTCCTTGAGCGAGATCGAGTTCACGACACCCTTGCCCTGGAGGCACTTGAGCCCGGCCTGCACGACTTCCCAGCGAGAGCTGTCGACCATCACGGGCAGGCGCGCGGCCTCGGGCTCGGTCGCCAGCAGGTCGAGGAAGCGCGTCATCGCCTCGACGCCGTCGAGCAGGTCGGCATCCATGTTGACGTCGATCAGGTTCGCGCCGCCGCGTACCTGGTCGAGCGCGACAGCGAGCGCGCCCTGCCAGGCGTTGTCCTCGATCAGCCGTCTGAAGACCGCCGAGCCGGTCACGTTGGTCCGTTCGCCGACGACCACGAACGTCGCGTCCTCGTCGACGATCAGCGGCTCGAGACCGCTGAAGCGCGGTCGCCGGCTCGGCGCCGGGATCGCCCGCGGCGGGAGATGGTGCACGGCTCTTGCAATCTGCGCAATATGCTCTGGCGTCGTCCCGCAGCAGCCGCCGACGCCGTTGACGAGCCCGTCCTCGGCGAATCCGCGCAGCAGCGCAGAGGTCGTCTCGGCCGTCTCGTCGTAGCCCCCGAACGGATTGGGCAGCCCCGCGTTCGGATAACACACGACCGGAACCGAGGCGACGGCGGCGAGCTCGGCGAGGAACGGGCGCATCTCGGTTCCACCGAGGGAGCAGTTGATGCCGACCGCGAGCGGATCGGCGTGCTCGACCGAGACCCACCACGCGTCGACGGTCTGACCGGAAAGCGTGCGCCCGCTGCGGTCGACGATCGTGACCGAGAGGATCAACGGAACATCCGGCGCGACGTCTTTCGCGGCTGCGATCGCCGCCTTGGCGTTGAGCGTGTCGAAGATCGTCTCCACGATCAGCAGGTCGACCCCTCCCTCGACGAGCCCCTCGATCTGCTCCGCATACGCGGCGACGACGTCGTCGAACCTGACTGCCCGGTAGGTCGGATCGTCGACGCGGGGCGACAGGCTGAGGGTCACGTTCAGCGGGCCTAGGGACCCGGCGACGAAGCGCCTACGCTCAGGTGTCGCCGCGGCGTCGCACGCCGCTCGCGCGATCCTGGCCGCCGCGACGTTCAGCTCCCGCACGGCGCCCTCGAGCCCGTAGTCGGCCTGGCCGATCGAGGTCGCCGTGAACGTGTTCGTCGTGGTCACATCCGCGCCCGCTGCGAGATAGGCGTCGTGGATCCCGCGGACGATGTCGGGTCGCGTCAGCGCGAGCACGTCCGGATCGCCGTTCAGGTCACGCTGGTGCCCGGCGAAGCGCTCGCCGCGGTAGTCCTCGGGCGCAAGCCCCGCAGCCTGGATCATCGTGCCCCAGGCGCCGTCGAGCACGACGATCCGCTCGTCGAACAGTGCTCTCAGCTGCTGTGCGGTGCTCACAGTGC
>JBPCLB010000267.1:0-10043 GCA_051003695.1 Gaiella sp.
ACGGAAGACGCCCCGTCATCCGGGGCGTCTATCGATCATAAAACGGCTTGCGTATAGGGTTTTCTGAGGTGGGCGCTACTGGGCTCGAACCAGTGACCCCCAGCTTGTCGAGCTGGTGCTCTCCCAACTGAGCTAAGCGCCCGGAGGAATAGGAGTCTAGCGGGACCCGGCGCACAACTCCACGGGCCGCGAAGGGCACTCGAACGGGCGCGCGCAGAACTGACGGGGCTCCACGGAAGTCTGGCTGTAGGCGCACGGGGTCAGGCGCACGCGCCCGACCCCGTCGACCACCCCGCGCTCGGCGAAGTGCCTGGACGAGGCGCTAAGCGGCCGGCGTGCTCAGCTGCTCGCGAAGCCCGGCGAGCGCCTCGCGCCCCATCCTCGAGAACGTCCCCGCGAGGAACGGCTCGGCGACGCGCAGGAAGCCCTTCAACTTCAGCTCGGCCCGATAGATGATGCGCGTCCCGCCGGGTGTCGATTCGAAGGTAATCGTGTCGTCGGAGGTCGCCTTCTCACCGTCGCCGTGGATCACGATCCTCCGTTCGGGCTCGAGCTCGCGGACGACGTAGCGAAACGGCGTCTCCTTGTCGCGGAACGACGCGACCACGTCGAACTCCGAGCCAACCCGGACCGGACCGCTGTCGAGGCGCCGAGAGCTCGTGATCCCCGGATCCCACTCGGCCGCGGTCGTGAAGTCTGCGACGTAGGCGAACGCCTCGTCCAGCGTCCGGGGGACCTCGATGGTTTCCTCGAATGCGGTCATCTCTCGTGCATACCCACAATCGCGATCAAAAGATCTCCGGACACGACGGCGCCCGATCGACGCGGAAGAGCACGTCCGCGCGCGACAGCCCGCCCCGGGTGCCTTCCTCGACGCGCCCGGCGCGCTCGAGTTGAGCGAACGAGAAGCCACCGAGCAGGAGCGCGCCCAGCGCCTGGACGTCGAGCCGCGCGTCCGGTCGTCGCGAGGCTCGCTTCGCCACGCGGCCCTCGAGCGTCCAGGTGCCGACGTTGTCGGCGAAGAGCGGGTCGGAGGTCACCTCGAGCGTCACCCGCCCGTCACCCGAGACACCGCGGGCGGCCAGTGCGTCCGGAACGCTGACCGGTCTCAACCAGAGTCCGTCGTAGAGCTTGGCTCGCAGCTTGTTGACGCGATCGACGACCAGCAGCAGTGAGTGGTCAACCGGAAGGCCGAACGCGGCGACGCGGTCGGTCCAGTCGATCGAGAAGAGGAATCGCCAGAGCTCGTGCGTCGCCGAGTCGTCGACACCGAATGCCTCGACGACCTTGACGGTCTTCTGCCAATCGTCCTCGGTAGAGCCCTCCTGCGCGATCCTGTACAGCGCGTACCCGACTGCGCGCCCGTCCCGCTCCAGCAGTGCCCGGACGAGTGGCCCCGCGCCGCGACGCCGATCCGGCCGGTCGCTGAGCTGCTTCGCGTCCCACCAGCCGGCCGAACGGGAGACGAATCCGGGGGATCGCTTGCGAACCCGGTCGTAGAGCCTCGGAAAGATGCGTGCAGCCTCGTCGTGATCGACGAGCCGAACCTCGCCCGATCGCGAGACGTCGCGGACGCCGGTTGCGTGCCGATCTGCATCGATCACGAGCGACATCGACGCGAGGCCGTAGCCGAAGCGACCGTAGATCGTCTCCTCCGAGGCCCAGAGCGCGGCGACCGGCTCCTCTCGCTCGCGGACGTCGCGAAGTTGCGTCGCCATCATTCGCCGGAGCAGCCCGCGGCGCCGGTGCGAAGGGAGGACACCCACGATGCTGACTCCCGCACAGGGCGCTGGGCCTGCCGGCAGCGTCAGCTCGAAGGGAAATACTCCGGCGGCTGCGACGATCGACCCGCCGTCGGTGACGACCTGCACTCGGTCGAGCGGTAGAAGCGTCGCGAAGCGTGTGGCGTCCTCGTCGCTCGGCTCCCAGCCGAAGTAGTGCCCGATCGCGCCAAGTGCCCGACGGAGCTCGTCGGTATCGCGGATCGTGCGCACGCGGTACGACATCCGGCGATCCTACGGACAGGTCGCCGATCGGTGGCAGACCCGAGGGTCAGACCCCAGCGACCCCCAGCCGGCAAGACATGCCTCGCCGCTACAGCTTCTGCAGCGGTGCGTACTCGAGCATCAGACGCCGCTCGCTGCCGTCCGCGGCGAAACGCACGGTGACGACCCCGCCCGCCTCCAGCTGGGTGACCACGCCCTCGCCCAGCGACCCGTGCCTCACCGAATCGCCCGTGGCAAGCGACGGAAGCTCGCGTGCCTCTCGGGGCTGAAGTTGACGCGGCGAGGACGCGTACCCCGACCAGGACGTCGGACGCAGCCGCTCACGCGTTACGGTCGCGGGAAGCTCGTCGAGGAATCGCGAGGCCAGGTTGTACTCGCGTCGGCCGTACAGCGATCGTGCACTCGCGTGCGTGAGCACGAGCCGTTCCATCGCGCGCGTCATCCCGACGTACGCGAGTCGGCGCTCCTCCTCGATCTCGTTGTCCTCGATCGAGCGCGAGTGCGGAAAGAGGCCCTCCTCCATCCCGATCAGGTAGACGCCGCGGTACTCCAGACCCTTCGCGTTGTGGATCGTCATCAGCGTCACCTGCGCCTCGCCGGCGGCGATTCCGTCCTGATCCGAGACGAGCGAGATCTCCTGCAAGAAGCTCGAGAGCGTCGGCTCCTCACGCTCTGCCCGGAACTCCTGGGCAACCCCGACGAGCTCCTCGAGGTTCTCGATCCGGCCGCGGGCCTCGATCGTCCGGTCGGCCTCGAGCGCGTCGATCGTCCCCGTGCGGCTGAGCACGGCCTCGACGAGCTCGTCGACCGCGAGCTCCTGGGCCGCGGCCTGCAGCGACAGCATCAGGGTGTGGAAACCGCGCACTGCCTTGATTCCGGCCGTCCCGATTCCGGCCGCGGCCGGATCGGCCATCGCCTCGAAGAGCGAGATCCCCAATGACTCGGCATGCGTGACGAGGCGCTGGAGCGACGTGTCGCCGATCCCGCGCCGCGGTCTGTTCGCGATGCGCATCAGCGAGACCGCATCGGAGGGATTGTCGAGCACCTGGAGATAGGCGACGGTGTCCTTGATCTCGGCGCGCTCGTAGAAGCGCGGGCCGCCGATCACCTGGTAGGGAATCTGCTGGCGCACGAGCACGTCCTCGAGCACGCGTGACTGCGCGTTCGTGCGATAGAAGACGGCCACTTCGTTCGCCGACCAGCCCCGCTCGATCAGACCGGCGATCTCGGCGGCGACGAACCGCGCCTCGGCGTGCTCGTCCTCGACCTCGATCACCTCGACCGGCTCGCCCTCGCCGAGCTCCGAGTACAGGCTCTTCGGCTTGCGATCCCGGTTGTGCTCGATCACGGCATTGGCCGCGCCGAGGATCGCGTTCGTGGAACGGTAGTTCTGCTCGAGCGCGATCGACTGCGCGCCGGGGAAGTCGCGCTCGAAGTCGAGGATGTTGCGGATATCGGCGCCTCTGAACGCGTACACCGATTGATCGGGATCGCCAACTGTCATCAAATTCTGATGCTCACCCGCAACCAGCTGGAGGAATCGGTACTGCGCGTGGTTCGTGTCCTGGTACTCGTCGACGAGGACGTAACGGAACGCGTGCTGCCAGTGCTCACGGGCATCGGGAAACCGCTCGAGCACCTCGACCGTGAGCATCAGCATGTCGTCGAAGTCGACGGCGTTCGAGGCGGCGAGGCGGCGCTGGTAGAGACCGTAGACCTCCGCCACGGTCTGATCCCAGAAGGACGAGACGCGCTTCTGGTACTCGTCGGGTGAGACGAGCTGGTTCTTGGCGTTCGAGATCTGGTGGTGGATGCCCCGCGGCGTGAAGCGCTTGGGGTCCTTGCCGAGTTGCTCGAGACAGGCCTTGACGAGCCGCACCTGGTCGGCCTGGTCGTAGATCGTGAACGTGGAGCGGTAACCGAGCCGCTCGGCCTCCCTGCGCAGCATCCGCCCGCAGGCGGCGTGGAACGTGAGGATCCAGATCGCACGGGCCATTCCGCCGAGCATTCGCTCCAGCCGCTCCCGCATCTCCCCCGCGGCCTTGTTCGTGAAGGTGATCGCCAGGATCTCGTTCGGCTTCACCCCGTGCGCGCGGATCAGGTGCGCGACGCGATGAGTGAGCACACGCGTCTTACCCGACCCAGCCCCGGCGACCACGAGCAGGGGCCCGTCGACATGGAGCACGGCCTCCCGTTGGGCCGAATTGAGGTCGGCGAGCAGCTCGTCGTGGGGAGTGACCGTCACTCTCCGATGCTAGCGCGGGCCTCCGCCGGCATTCCCCGCGGGTAGCTTTCGCGCGTGATCGCACCGGCCACGACCGACGATGCCGCAGGTATTGCCGCCCTCGTCAGTCTGGTCTCTCCGCATCAGCTCAACTCGATCCGCGGCGTGGTGCATCGCATGCGTGTGCTTCCGGAGAGCGCCCGACGCGCGCAGTGGAAGGTCGAGCGAGACCACGTGATCGTCGGCTACGCCGTTGCCGCGCTCGACGTGCTCTCGGCCGACCCGGGTCGTGCTTTCTGCTCCGTCCGGGTGCATCCGGATCATCGCGGCCAGGGCATCGGCACGGCGTTGTGGGAGGTCGTCGAGCCGCACCTCGACGGGATCGGAGCCCAAGCGACGACGACCTTCACGCTCGACCACTCCCCCTCGGTCACGTTTGCCGAGCAGCGTGGATTCGAGAAGACGTCCTCGGACGCACTCTCGGCGACCGATCCGCGGGCGCTCCCTTCGCCGCCCGACCCCCCGGCAGGGATTCGGCTCCACCCGGCGGCGAACTGGCTCGACGACCCGACTCCGATCTACGAGCTCGACCTCGCCGGCGGCCTCGACGAGCCGGGTGACGTCGACTTCTCGGGGGATGACATTCGAGCTCTGGCTCGACGACATCTGGAGCGACCCCGATTACGACTACGACCTGGGGACGGTTGCGGTCGCAGACGGGAAGGCGGTCTCGATGTCGATGCTCCTCGTCGATCCCGATGCGGGTCGCGCGGTCAGCGGCTTCGCCGCGACCCTCCGCGAATATCGCGGTCGTGGTCTTGCCGGTCTCTGTAAGCACCACACGCTCGCCAAGGCGGCCACCGCGGGAATCACTCATGCGATCGCTTTCAACGACGACACGAACGCACCGATGCTCGCGATCAACCGACGGCTCGGCTACCGGCCCTTTGCCACCGCCTTTCGCTGGCGGCGCGACACGTGATCCCCGCTGAACCTCTCACGATAGTTCAGGTCGGCGAGGGACGACCGCGATCCGCCCGTCCAACTCCAGCACCTGAATCGACGCGTCGTAGTGGCGTTCGAGTAACCCCTGGTCGAGGACGTCGGCAGGCGCGCCGTCGGCGACGATCCGGCCACGATCGAGAAGCACCATTCGGTTGGCGTACTGCGCCGCGAGCGTCAGGTCGTGCATCGCGGCGACGAACGTGAGCCCCGACTCTCGACGCAGAGTGTCGAGCAGCTCCAGCGCCTGTTGCTGGTGGCCGATGTCGAGCGCCGCAGTCGGCTCGTCGAGCAGCACGATCGAGGCCTCCTGCGCGAGCGCACGAGCCACGACCGCCCGTTGAAGCTCGCCGCCGCTCAGGGTTCCCAGCCGTCGATCGGCGAACTCGAGCAGATCGAGGCGCTCGAGCGCGCGGGCCGCAGCCTCCCGATCTCGGCGTCCCTCTTGCTCGAACGCGCCGAGGTATGGGGTGCGTCCGAGCAGCACGTACTCCGAGACGGTGAGCCACGGTGGCGTCGAAGGTTGCTGCGGGACGACGGCCACGAGTTGCGCCAGCTCGCGCCGGGAGAACGAGCCGCTCGCCCTCCGGCGCAGACGGATCTCCCCTGTGAACGAGACGAGCCGCGCGATCGCGCGCAGCAGCGTGGTCTTGCCCGCGCCGTTCGGCCCGATCAGCGCGACCCAGGATCCTTCGCCGACGTCCAGGTCGATCTCGCTGACGACGGGTCCCCGCCCGTACGAGACCGACACCCGCTCGAGCGCGATCGCGCTCATCCGCGGCCGCGACCCGTGCGCAGAACGAGCGCGAAGAACGGCGCCCCCACGAACGCCGTCACGATCCCGATCGGCAGCTCGGCAGGGGCGAGCGCCGTCCGTGCGACGACGTCGGCCAAGACGAGGAACCCCGCGCCGACGACGATCGAGAGCGGTAGCAGCGCGCGGTAGTTCGCGCCGACCACGAGCCTGATCGCGTGGGGCACGATGATCCCCACGAAGCCGATCAATCCGGTGACCGAGACGGCGGCGCCTGTCCCCACCGTCGCCGCGACGACGAGCACGAGTCGCGCCCGCCGCACGTTCACCCCCAAGCTCGCAGCCTCGTCGTCGCCCACGCTGAGCACGTCGAGGACTCGCCGGTGGACGAGGATCACCACGGCGGCCACCGTCACGTAGGGAAGGATC
This sequence comes from Gaiella sp., assembly GCA_051003695.1. Classification (GTDB taxonomy): domain Bacteria; phylum Actinomycetota; class Thermoleophilia; order Gaiellales; family Gaiellaceae; genus Gaiella. The sequence goes on from JBPCLB010000267.1 coordinate 6,416, forward strand.
AGCAGCACGTCGCCCCACCCGGAGCTCGGCAGACTCCCGAGGATCCAGGAGTAGACCTCCTGCAGGGTGTCGCTGTTTCGCTGCTGCACGAACGACTGCAACGCGGTGAAGAACGACGCGACCGTGACGCCGGCCAGCACGAGCGTTGCGGCGTCCCGTTCCCGCCCGACGGAGCGCCCGATCGCATAGGTCAACACCACCGCAACCGACCCGCCCGCGAAGGCGAGCGGAGGGAGCAGCTCCTGGCCGCGCAACGCCCGCGGCAGATAGGCAATCGCGACGGTCGCTCCGAGGCCGGCACCGGCGGCGACGCCGAGCAGGTATGGATCGGCCAGCGGATTCCGGAACACGCCCTGGTAGGTGGCGCCGGCGAGCGCGAGAGTGGCTCCGACCAGTGCAGCGAGGACGACGCGCGGAACGCGAAGCTCCCAGAGAATCGTCTCCTCCGTCTGCCCGAGCGTCGACTCGACGCCCGGCAGGTTGAGCCTCGCGCCGAGCGAGCGAAGCGCGTCGGCGGCGCCGATCTCGATCGGGCCGACGAGGATTCCGACGACCACCGAGACGAGGAGGAAGACCGCGCCCGCCCAGACCCACACCGGAGGAAGCCCTCGCGACGAGAGGCTCCGGGGCCGGACGGACGCGGCTTCCACCGTGCGTGCCTAGCCCTGCAACCGTGTGATCGCGGTGGAGACCGCCCGGAAGAAGTTCACCAGGCGAGGTCCCCAACGGGATGCGATCGAGTCGTCGACGACGACGATCGAGCCGGAGCGAACGCCGGCGATGCGACTCCAGCCCGGCCGCGATGCGACCGACGACGGCGTCTGCCCACAGCAGACGGAGTCTGCCAGGACGATCACGTCGGGGCTCGACGCGATCAGGTACTCGGCCGAGAGCTGGGGGTATCCGAAGCCGGCGGAGTCGGCGGCGTCCGCGACATTACGCAATCCGAACATCGCATACACCCGCCCCACGAAGGTGCTCGAGGTCGCCGAGTAGAAGTCGGGGGTGAGCTCGTGGTACACGGACAACCCTGCGCCCCGCCTCTTGGTAGTCGCGACGACCCGCGCGATCTGCCGCTTCATGCGCGCGACGAGTGACACGGATGCCTCGGTACGACCGGTGATCATGCCGAGTTGCCGGATCTGCTGGTAGGCGCCGCGCAGCGTCTTCGCCCCGTCGTGGTGCACGACGACGATGCCGAGCGTGCGGAGGGCGTCAGAGAGGCCCTTCGGGTCGTAAGAGATGACGACGAGATCGGGCCGGTACGCCGCGATCGACTCGACGTTCGGCGTGAACCCCGACAGCGCCGTCTTCGGTGCGGTCTTCGGGAAGTCCGACTGCTCGTCGACCGCGACCACCTGAGCGCCGGCCCCGATCGCGAAGAGCGTCTCGGTCGCTGTCGCGGAGAGCGAGACGATCCTCCTCGGAGACTTCGCGACGGTGACCTTGCCGGCCGGAGTCGTGATCGTAACCGGGAACGTGGTCGCCGCGAGCCCGGCACCGGGTCCGGCGACGACACAGGAGACGGCAAGTGCCGTCACCAGGAGAACGAAACGATGCAGCAACGAATCCTCCCTTCCGCGAGGGGTCCGATGTATGTGTGGAGACGGCAGGTCTTCTGACTCGGGGCTCCCTCTCCCGCCGCCTTCCCGGCGTCGCCCTCGCGGGCTGCCAGTGGCGTCGTGGCGGAAGAGCGTCTCCCCTTACAGCGGCGGGACCGTCCCGGATTTGCACCGGGTTCCCTCACCGACTCCGTGTCGCGCGAGCCTACCATGCTGAGGTCCGATGCTCGCCCATGCACTTCGTGCGTTCCGCGCTCCCGGCTTGGCGGCCTGGCTGCTCGCGCTCGGTTGGGCTGCGGTGATCTTCGGCTTTTCGTCGGTCCCCAGCCTTGGCAGCGGTCTCGGGACCTGGGATCTCGTCCTCCGCAAGCTCGCGCACGTCGCCGAGTACGCGGCGCTCGGCCTGCTGCTCCTCAGAGCGTGCGGCGCGATCGGTTGGGCGTGGACACTCGGTGTTGCGTATGCGGCCACCGACGAGCTACACCAGTCGTTCGTCGAAGGACGCCGCGGCGTTCCACTCGACGTGGCGATCGACGCCGTCGGCGTCGCGCTCGGAATCGTCGCGCTCATTCTCTTCCGCGCCTCCCCCCACCGCGGAGGTCGACCGTGAGCGCGCTGCTCCTAGATCTCGACGGGACGCTCGGTGCCACACGACCCTTGTGGGATGCCTGGCTGGAGAGCGCTGCGCGCGTGTTGGGTTGTGACGTCTCGCGCCTGCCGCTCGATCGGGGCGCGGCCGCCGTCGAGCTGGATTCCGCGGGCGCGGGCAACTGGAGAATTTTGCTCGAGCGGTTCGCCGAGGATCATGCACCCGTCTATCTGCGCCCCACCGCCGAGGCGAGCGCGGCTCTGCGGACGCTCGCCGCGCGCAAGACGCGTGTCGGGGTCTTCACCGATGCGCCGCTCGAGCTTGCCCGGGTCGCGCTGGCGCAACTCGGGGCCACGCGGCGTGTCGAGGTGCTCGAGACCGGATCAGGTGCCCTCGAGCGACTCCGGTGCCGATTCGGTGACGACGCAGAGCTCGCGGTGACGAGGGAGGAACTCGTCTGCCGCGCCTCGTAGAATGGAGCCATGGAACATCGTGAGGTCGGCGACCGCCAGTTCGACGCGCTGCTCGAGCGTCTCGACCGCATCGCTGCCCGGCTCGAGCGCATCGAAGCTCACCTCGAGGCCGGTCATGCGGTGACGCAGGTGAGCCGCGAGATCCGAGCCCTCAACGAGTCGCTCAACGCGCTCGCCTACGCGGCGCTCGGGCAGAGCCCGCAGGTTCGGCGCCGGGCCGGGTAGGGGCCGGATCCATCCGATCCTCGGTCGTTCAGCGCGCGAACCGGAAGATCGTCCCGCTCTGCGAGACAGCGTAGAGCTCGCCACGCAGGTCGACGCCGAACGAGACCAGGCTCGGCACTTCGACAGGCTCGACCCGCGGTGCGCCGCCTCGCACGGGCAGGCTCCAGATCTTGCCGCTGCAGTAGTCCCCGTACACGTACCGGCCCGCGAGCCGGGGAACCGCTGACCCCCGGTACACGTACCCACCCGTGACCGAGCAGCCGTCGGCGTGCGTGTACTGGGCGATCGGCTGAACCAGCCTGCCAGGCCCGAGCTCCTTGTCCTCGAATCGCGAGTTGCCCTCGTAGACGTCCCAGCCGAAGTTGACGAGACCGCTCGTGCCACCGCGGAGCACGCTGATCTCCTCGATTGCACCCTGGCCCACGTCGCCGATCCAGAGATCGCCTGTGCGCTGGTCGAAGGCGTACCGCCACGGATTCCGAAGGCCGACGGCGACGAGCTCGGGCTGCGGCGCTTGCTTGCGAACATCCAAGCGAAAGAGCTTCCCGAGGAGGGTCGAGGGATCCTGGGCACGGTTCTCGGGATCACCACCGGCGCCCCCGTCGCCGAGCCCGACCCAGAGCTTGCCGTCCGGGCCGAACACGAGGTGCCCGCCATTGTGGTTCGCGTACGGCTGTGGCACGTTCAGGAGCTGTTGGCGGCTGCCGGCGAGCGCCTTGCCGGCGCGCGCGCGAAACCGGTCGATCACCGTCGCGCCCGTGCCGCGCGCGGTGTAGTTG
>JBPCLB010000268.1:0-3940 GCA_051003695.1 Gaiella sp.
CGCGGATGGCGGTCACCGACACGCTGCTCATGCTCGGCGTGTGCGCCACCCTTGCGCTGCTCGTCTCCGGCAGGATCGCGTGGGCGGGCTTCGCACTCGGACTGACAGCCTCGGCCAAGTATCCCGGTGCCCTCCTCGTCGCGCCCCTCGTCGTCGCGTCGTGGCGTGCCTGGCGCAGTCTGCTCGAGGCCGCCGGACTGGCGCTCGCAGGCTTCGCACTCACGAGCCCCTTCGTCCTCGTTCACGCAGGCGCCGCCTGGGCCGACATCCGCCGGGTTCAGCACCTCGGCCAGGCTGGCTGGCTCGGATTCGAGGACGATCCTCCGACTCCGCTCGCCTTTCTCGACCGCCTGTGGGGCGCCCTCGGGCCTCTGCTCCTGATCGCCGGCGTCGCCATCCTCGTCGTCGCCCGGCGACGGTCACGCACCGACGTCGTTCTGGTCTCGTTCGTTGTTGTCTACTGGCTCTCGCTGATGCCGCTCGACGCACACTTCGATCGTTACGTGCTTCCCCTCGTGCCCGTCCTCGGGGTACTCGCAGGCAGCATCCGGGTGCTCGTCCCCGTCTCCCTCGCGCTCCTGCTCGTCCCACTCGCCTGGTCGCTCGGGGAGACCCGCAGACTGACTGGAGCCGACACGCGGCTTCGTGCGAGCGCGTGGATCGAGTCCGAGATTCCGCGCAGCGACCTGATCGCCGCCGATCCATCCACCGTCCCCCTGCCGAACCGCAACGCGCTTCGACTTCGGCTCCCTGGCCCGGGCCGCGCGGAGGATCCCCGCCGCTCGCTCCGCGTGCTCGAGCACGCAGGAGTCCGCTGGGTGCTCGTCACCGGGGCGGTCGCCGACCGTGTCGCCCCGCACCCCGAGCGCTATCCGCTCGCTGCCGCGTTCTATCGCGAGCTCGCCCGCTCCGCGAAGCTCGCGTTTGCGGCGACGACAGACGATCCGGGGCTCTCCGGGCCTTGGGTGCGCATCTATCGTTTGCAGTCTTGAGCGCCGACCCGAGCCGTCTTCGCGCGTTCGCGCTCCCTGCTGCGGTGTTCCTCTCCGGGGCGGTGCTGCTTGGCGTCGAGATCGCCGCGAGCCGCGTGCTCGCACCGACATTCGGCAGCTCGTTGTACGTCTGGGGCTCGCTCATCGGCGTCGTGCTCGCCGGTCTCGCGACAGGCTACGCCGCGGGGGGCGTGCTCGCCGATCGCTGGCCCACCCCGTGGCTGCTGATCGGCTCGCTTGCTGTCGGGGCCATGCTCGTGCTCGCCATTCCGCTCGTCGACGGACGCGTGCTCGAGTGGATCACCGCCTGGGACCCCGGGCCGAGGCTCGACCCTCTCCTCGCCTCCGTTGCGCTGTTCGGACCCGCGAGCATCGTGCTCGCCTCCGCATCACCGATCGCCGTGCGGCTCGCGGCCCGCTCGCTCGACCGCCTTGGTCGCACCGCCGGACGGCTGTTCTCGATCAGCACGATCGGCAGCATCTTCGGCACCTTCGCGACCGCTTTCTGGCTCGTCCCGAGCTACGGCACCGACCAGGTGCTCGCCGTCGGGAGCGTGGGTCTGCTTGCCGCATCGGGGATCGTCGCCGCAGCCGAGAAGCTCGTGCTGCCGGCGGTGGCGCTCGTCGTCGCTGCCGGTGCGTCGGCGCTCGCGGTCGTCGCGCTCGCGCCGGAGACAGGAGGGCGGCTGGAGGGTTCCGCGGCGCGCAACTACTCGCCCATCGTCCGCCAGCGTGAGGATCGCACGCCTCGCAAGCTCGACGCCGCTTCGGTCGAGCAGCTCGCCACCGGCTTCACCGTCAGGGAGGCGCGGGAGACGCGATACCACCGGCTGCTCGTCGTGGAGGACGGCGAGTCTCGCTACCTTCGGTTCGACAGCTCGTTCCAAAGCGGGATGTGGCTCGACGATCCCGTCCGCACGCGGTTCGCCTACAGCGACTATCTCCAGCTAGGTCTCGCCTACAACCCGTCGGCGACTCGGATCCTCGTGATCGGGCTCGGTGGCGCGGCGGTGCAGAAACGGCTGTGGCGCGACTTCCGCGACGTCGAGGTGACCACCGTCGAGCTCGATCCCGAGGTGGTTACTGCGGCGCGACGCTGGTTCGCGCTGCCCGACGACCCGCGCCTGCCCGTCGAGGTCGGAGACGGCCGCCGGTACCTCGATCGCACCGACCGGCAATGGGACGTGATCATGGTCGACGCGTTCTACGCCGACGGCGTCCCGTTTCACCTCACGACCCTCGAGTTCGTCGAGCGTCTCCGGACGCGCCTCCGGCCCGGCGGTGTCGTCGCCACGAACGTGATCGGAGCGATCTCGGGCGATCAGTCGAAGCTCACCCGCGCCCTCGTGAAGACCTACCGCGCCGTCTTCCCCACCGTGGAGCTGCACCCCGTCTTCGACGGCCCGTCCGACCGGCGACCCGACGACATCCGGAACATCATCTTCGTCGGCACCGAGCGGGCCTCACCCACGCGACGGCGTCTGGCCGCCTCATGGGACGAGACGAGGCGCGCGCGGGCGCCGAAGGCACCCGACCTCGCGAACGCTGCCCGCGACCGCTGGTTGCGACCGATCCCCCTCGGCGACGTACCGCTCCTGACCGACAGCTACGCGCCGACCGACGCCTTGCTGCTCGGGTAGGGCAATCACCCGAAGAACGCACGCGCGACGGCGTACCACTCCGGTGGCACAGTCTTCAGCTCGGCGGTCGCCTCCGCGAGCGAGACGTCGACGATCCGGTCACCCTGGAGCGCCGCCATCCGCCCAAAGCGACCTTGGGTGACGAGCTCGGCGGCCTTCAGGCCGAAGCGCGTCGCGAGCACCCGGTCACGCGCCGTCGGCGTGCCACCGCGCTGGACGTGGCCGAGCACCGTGACGCGCGTCTCGTAGCCCGTTCGCGTCTCGATTTCCTTTGCGAGCACGTCCCCGACCCCGCCGAGCGCGACATGCCCGAACTGGTCGGTGGAGCGGGCATCACCGGCGACGAGCTTCGACTCGCCACTCTCGTATGACAGCTCGTACCCCTCGCTCACGACGACGATCGAGAAGTCCTTGCCACGCTCGTGCCGTCGCTCGATCTCGGCGCATGCCTGCTCCACCGTGAGCGGCGCCTCGGGGATCAGGATCACGTCCGCGCCGCCCGCGATCCCGCTCATCACGGCAATCCAGCCCGTGTGTCGGCCCATCACCTCGACGACCATCACGCGGTTGTGCGACTCTGCCGTCGTGTGGAGCCGGTCGATCGCCTCGGTCGCGATCGCGACCGCGGTGTCGAATCCGAAGGTGTAATCGGTCGCGGAGAGGTCGTTGTCGATCGTCTTCGGGACGCCGACGACCGGAAACGCATGCTCGTCGTACAGCCGCGCCGCGACCCCGAGCGTGTCCTCGCCCCCGACGGCGACGAGGGCGTCGAGGCCCTCCCGCGCGAACACCTCGAGCACATGCTCGACTCCGCCTTCGACGCGATAGGGATTCGTCCGCGTCGTGCCGAGAATCGTGCCGCCGCGAGGCAGCAGGCCCGAAATCTCGCGTGGCCCCAGCGGCTCGATCACACCGTCGACGAGGCCGCGCCAGCCGTCGCGGACGCCGATCACCTCGTGTCCGGAGGAGAAGGACTGCCGGGCCACCGCCCTGATCACGGCGTTCAGCCCGGGGCAGTCGCCGCCGCCGGTCAGGATTCCGATCCGCATCCGCGTCTCGATGCTAGTTCACGTGACGCTTGATCGAGCGCGCCGCCGTCCAATCACTGAGCGGGTAGCTGCGCACGGGCAGGTCCGCGACGCGTCCAGTACATTTCACGAAGGTGTCTCTGGAGTCAGACGAGAAGTCGTTGCCCGGCTGCGCGACGAAGGGGTATCGGTGGCCGACATACCGCGGGACGCCCAGCGAATCCTTCAGGACACGACCACGCGCCTGCGCGCGGAACGAGGAGCAGACTATGTCGAAGAG
>JBPCLB010000269.1:0-2674 GCA_051003695.1 Gaiella sp.
CCCTTACCTTGCGATGCCCTTCGATCTGATCCCCGACTTCGTCCCGCTCGCGGGGCAGCTCGACGACGCCGTGGTCGTCGCGCTCGTCTTGCGCCGTGTCACGCGCAAGAATCCAGAGCTCATCAAGGAGCACTGGCCGGGGCCTCCATCATCGCTCGCGCTCATCCTGAGGCTCTCCGGGCTCGACTAGCGGCCAGGCTCGAGGCTCGCCCTGAGTCGGGTGTCAGCGGGCGCTACTCCGCGAATTCGATCGTGAACGACCTTGAGATGATCGTCTCCGGATCTCCAGCACCCAGACCCTGATTGAACGATCCAATCTTCAACGCCCTGCCGGACAGAACGCCAGTCGTCTGGTCGAGATCGAGGCCGGCGGTCGTGACGGAGACGATCGTGGTGTTGAGCGCGAGGTCGGTCTCGCCCCACGACGATGTGGGGATACACGTCGAGGTCGATGGCTATCGCCAGGTCACGCGACTCGGTCGGGCAGAATCCGAGCGTGGCGATCTTCCACGTCGTGCTCCGCCGCTCAGGGCCTCGGTGGGATCCGTCCCGACCGCTCGAGGGGCAGTCCGGCTGGAGGGCGCACGCGTCGTTCATGGACGGTCTCGCCGACTCGGGTTTCGTCGTCCTGGGTGGGCCGCTCGCCGACGAGCAGCGGGTGGTGCTCGTCGTCGAGGCCGAGTCGGAGGATGCCGTCCGCGCGAGGCTCGCCCGCGACCCGTGGCACGAGACCCACCTCCGGCTCGACACGATCGACCACTGGACGATCCGCCTCGATGCGGGGCGACTGTAGTCCGGACAGCTCCGGCACAGGCCCGATGGATCCGGCGTCGACGACGGATTCGGTAGGTCGGCACGGGCATAGTCCGCGCCGACTACCTTGACCTCGTGCTCGAGGGCTGGGAGACGACCGAGCGGGTGCTCGACTCCGGAGCGTTCGAGTCGACGCAGCGCGTTCGCGTGGCTCGGCCGGTCGTCGAGAGCTCCCAATCTGGTGCCCGCTGGCTCGGGATCGCCTACTGGCAGGCGGTCGGTCGCTGCACTCGCGGGGTGGTTCGCGCGCGCTGGAGAGACGACGGCGGGCGGCTCACGCTGCTGGGCGGTGCGAGCCTGCTCTCGTTCGGCCCGCCGGAGGTCGCCTCCTCCGAGGAGCTCGTCACATGCCGATACGCGATCGAGGGCGGCCTGCTCGCGTTACGCGCCGGGGGGTCGGTGATGCTCGAGCAACGGCACGCCGACGACCACATCGAGTTGAGTGTCCACGTCGAGGAGTACCTGCCCCGCCTCGCGGCACGTGCCGGCGCGCCCTGGTGGACGGGTGCGCTCTACGCGAAGGGCCAGAGTCCGCTCCACGCAGCCGTCAGCCGCCACTACTTCGACCTCCTCGTCTCGAGGGCAGAACCGTGAAGATCGCCGTCCTCGGCGCGACAGGTTTCGTCGGCCGTGCCTTGCTCCCGCGTCTGACGGTCGAGCACGAGCTCGTCGCCGTGTCGCGCTCTGCCCGCGAGGTCGAGCCGGGGATCCGCTGGGTCGAGGGTGACGCGAGCTCCGCCGACGACGTCGCACGCGCAGTCGATGGCGCGGAGGTCGTCTACTACCTCGTGCACTCGCTCGGCTCGCGCGACTTCGAGCAGCAGGATCGCGTCGCGGCGGAGAACGTGGCGACCGCGTCCGAGCACGCCGGCGTGCGCCAGATCGTCTATCTCGGCGGGCTCGGCGACAACGACGAAAGCGCGTCGCCGCATCTCCGCAGCCGGCGCGAGACCGGCGAGCGCCTGGCCGGGGGATCCGTCCCGGTCACGATGTTGCGTGCCGCGATGATCGTCGGCAAGGGCAGCGCCGCATTCGAGACGATCGTCGCGCTCGTCGATCGGCTCCCGGCGATGATCACGCCGAGGTGGGTCTCGACGCCCACGCAGCCGATCGCGATCGACGACGTCAGCCGTTACCTCGCCGGTGTCTGCGGAAACACTGCGGCGCTCGGCGAGAGCTTCGACGCCGGCGGCTCGGAAGTGATGACCTATCGACAGATGATCGAGCGGATCGCGAAACTGCGCGGACGCCGGTTGCGGCTACTCGAGGTGCCCGTGTTGACTCCCCGGCTGTCGTCGCTCTGGCTCCACCTCGTTACTCCCGTCAACGCTTCGGTCGCTCGCCCGCTGATCGAAGGGCTGAAGAATCCGACGATTGCGCACGAGGAGCGGCTTCAGGCGCTCGTCCCGTTCGAGCTGACGTCGTTCGACGACGCGGCGAGGCAGGCCTTCGCACGGTGACGACCTGTGGGCTCGGCGAGTTCCCGTGATCGGGCGCCTGTATCTCGAGCGGGGAGAACCCGTGCGGGTCATCGCCAGGTGGGCCGGCCGAGGACCACGCAACGTGCTCGTCGAAAGATCGTCCGGCGAGCGCGTGATCCGGCCGTTCCGCGGGCTTCGACGGCTGCCTGAGACGCGGCGGCCGAGCGTTCCGACCGCCGTCGACGGACCGCGATAGATTGACCGCTCGATGCGCAGCTGGAACCTGCACGAGATCGACACGCCGGGCGGACGAACGTCCCCGGTCGTTCTCTTCTCGGAGGACTCGCGGGCTGTGCTGCTCGGGCTCGATCCAGGTCAGGAGCTCGGCGAGCACGAGGTGCGGGAGCGAGCCTGGGTGCTGGTCGTCCACGGCGAGATCG
>JBPCLB010000270.1:0-8909 GCA_051003695.1 Gaiella sp.
ATGCCGCGCTCGGCAGGAGACCACCAACCGATCGTGGTCGCAGCGAGCGGCATCGGGAAGAGACCGAGCCTGTAGGCCGCGAGAATCGTTCCCGGCTCGAGGTCGGCGCCGGCAGCCCAGAGGTCGTACGGGTGGTCGAGCGGCGGGGCACGCAGCCGCCAGGTCGTGACCGGCGGGTCGGTCGGCACCCGCGCATCGTGGCAGCTCACTTCGTAACACGGTGACCCCTCGGATGCATCGAAGGAAACGCGTGGGCTTCCCGGCCGCGAAGCGTGCCGGCTTCAGGGATCTGCCCGCGTAGCGGGATACCTTGCGGCGTGTGTGCCGCGGGGGCGGCATACACGCTCGCAGACAAGCACAGGCAAGATAGCGCTGTGCCGAGCGAGCGTTCGATCCGAGTCGGTGACGTCACGGTCGGAGGCGGCGCACCCGTCGTCGTCCAGTCGATGACGCTGACGAAGACACACGACGTCGAGGCGACGACGGCCCAGATCGCAACGCTCGTCTCGGCGGGCTGCGAGCTCGTCCGCGTTGCCGTGCCGAAGCTCCAGGATGCAGCTGCGCTGCCTCGGATCGTCCGCCTCTCGCCGATCCCGGTGATCGCCGACATCCACTTCAACGCATCGCTCGCGCTCAAGGCGATCGAGGCAGGGGTCGCGTGTGTCCGAATCAATCCTGGCAACATCGGTGGACCAGACAGGACCGAGGAGGTCGTGCGCGCTGCGAAACGCGCGGGCATCTCGATGCGGGTCGGCGCGAACGCCGGGTCCTTGCCGAAGCATCTCGAGGAGCTCGCCCGCCGGGACACGGCCGAGGCGCTCGTCGTCGAGGCACTCGAGCAGATCGAGATCCTCGAGCGGCTCGAGTACCACGACTTCAAGCTCTCCGTGAAGGCATCGCACGTCCCGACGATGATCCGCGCGTACCGGATGCTCGCTGCGAAGGTGCCGTATCCGCTGCATCTCGGCGTGACCGAGGCGGGAACGCCGTTCGCGGGCGGAATCAAGAGTGCTGTCGGGATGGGCTCGCTGCTGATGGACGGCATCGGCGACACGCTGCGCGTCTCGCTCACGGCTGATCCTGTCCGGGAGGTCGAGGTGGCGTGGGAGATCCTCAAGGCGCTCGGGCTCCGTGAGCGAGGGCCGGTGATGATCGCCTGCCCGTCGTGCGGGCGGGACAACGTCGGAGTCGAGAGCCTCGCCGTCGTCGTCGAGGAGAGGCTGAAGGAGTACCCGGAAGCTTTCGAGGTGGCCGTGATGGGCTGCGCGGTGAACGGACCGGGGGAGGCGGGTGACGCCGACTTCGGGATCGCAGGAGGGAGAGACGTCGGCTTCGTGTACGCGCACGGCCGCGTGTTGAAGAAGGTCGAGTCCGAGACGCTGATCGACGAGCTCTTCACCGAGATCGATGCGTGGATTGCGGCCGGGATGCCGCGTCCCAAGCGACTCAAGCTCGCGAAACCGGCTGCGCTCGCGATGGCAGAGGCCAGCCTGATCCCGCTCGACTGAATCGCTCAAGCCGACGGCCACCGCCGTCGATAGCCTGCTCAGTGATGCGCGCCTACACGGTCGTCTCGGGACTCGTCCTGGTGCTCTGCGCACTGGCCGTGGGCTGCGGTGGCGCGGCCGAGACGACCGCCGGCATCCCGGAGTCGGCGTCGCTTGCACCCGCCGACGCCGTCGCCTACATCACGCTGGTAACCGACGAGGGTTCCGCGCAGTGGGAGAAGGCGGACGACCTGCTCCAGGTCTTCCCGACTGCGCGCGAGCAGTTGCTCGAGTCGTTGCAGCGGGAGCTATCCGACGAGGGGCTCACGTGGGAGGACGACATCGCCCCGGCGCTCGGGCCCGAGGTCGTGGTCGTCGTCACCGCGGGCAAGCGTCCCGTGGCCCTCACGAAGCCCGATGACGACGCCAAGCTGACCGCGCTGCTCGAATCATCCGACGAGGAGTTCGTTCAGGGAGAGGTCGACGGCTGGACGGCGGTGGCAGAGCGACAGGCCGACCTCGACGCGTATCGCGCGGCGCTCGGAAGGGGCTCGCTCGAGACCGACCGCCGCTTCACCGTCGCGATGAACGCGCTGCCCGACGAGGCCCTGGGGCGCGCCTGGGCCGACCTGTCGACGCTCACGCGGGACCTCGATGAGCTGCTCGAGCAGTCGGGCACGAGCCTCGATCTCGGACTCGACTGGATCGCCGGTGCGGTCTCGGCCGAGGACGACGGCGTGCTTACGACGATGGGCATCCACACGCCCTCGGGTACGGGCGCGACCCAGTACGAGCCGGTGTTGTTCGCGCGCGTCCCGGCCGACGCCGTCGGGGCGCTCTCGTTCGGGGGCACACAGGGTGTACTCGATCGTCTGCAAGACCGCGTCGACCTCGACGAGGTCTCGAAGCAGATCGAGGAGGCGGTCGGTATCTCGCTCGACGGCGTGATCGGCGCTCTCTCCGGCGAAGGCGTCCTCTACGTCCGCGACAGCGGTGCCTCGTTCCCGGAGCTCACGCTCGTGCTTTCCCCGCCCGATCCGGCGGGGGCATGGAAGACCGTTGACACGCTGGTGCGCAAGATCGCCGAAGGCCTCGACGCTCCGGTAACGGCGGGAAGCGAGGGCGGGGTCGCCGTGTCGAAGCTGGTCACCGAGCAGCTGACGGTGACCTACGCCCGCCTCGACGATGACACCGTGATCGTAACGACGGGGACGAACGCGGTCGCGACCTTCCGCGGCGGTGGGGCGAAGCTCGCCGACAGCGACGGGTTCAAGTCGGCCGCCGAGCGCGTCGAGCTCGGCGAGCGGACAAACGGGTTCGTCTATGTCGATATCGACGGAATGATTCCTTTCGCGGAGGGACTTGCGGGCGCCGACTCGATCCCTGCCGAAGCACGCGAGGTCGTGGAACGAATCGACTCCTTCATTCTCCAGGCGAAGGACGACGGCGAGACGACCCGGGTCAGCGGCTTCATCCGCATCGACCGCTGAGCTATCGCCCGCGCGGGCAACGAACCGGATCACCGGCCACGACGTTCCATTAGCCTTCGGCGCTCATGCTCCAGCGCCAGTCCGAGCTCTTCCTCCCGACCTTGCGTGACGATCCCGCAGATGCCGAGGCGGTCTCGCACAAGCTCCTCGTCCGGGCGGGCTTGATCCGCCAGGTCGGCGCCGGAATCTGGACGTTCCTACCCGCCGGTTGGCGCACACACCAGAAGATCGTGCAGATCGTCCGTGTGGAGATGGACGCAATTGGGGGGCAGGAGCTGCTGATGCCAGTCCTGACGCCCGCGGAGCTGTGGGAGCAGTCCGGACGCATCTCGATTCCCGAGGTGTTCCACCTCGAGGATCGGGCGGGTCGGGCGTTCGTACTGCCGATGACGCACGAAGAGACGGTCACCTTCCACGCACGCGAGCTGCAAAGCTACCGCCAGCTGCCGCAGATCCTCTATCACTTCTCGGTCAAGAACCGCGACGAGGCCCGCCCGCGTGGGGGCCTGCTACGGGTTCGCGAGGTCATCATGAAGGACGCGTACTCGTTTGATCGTGACGAAGAAGGACTCGACGTCAGCTTTCGGAAGCACGCGGGCGCATACGAGCGGATCTTCGATCGCTGCGAGCTCGAGGTGGTCGGCGTCCAGGCCGAGTCCGGGATGATGGGCGGCACCGAGTCGATCGACTACCTGGCGCCGTCCGGCTCGGGCGAGAACACCCTCGTCACCTGCGAGGCCTGCGACTACGCGGCCGACCTCGAGATCGCACGGGGCGTGCCTCGGGCACCCGAGTTTCCCGCAAGGCTGGATCGACCCGAGGAGGTCGAGACACCCGGCGTTGCGACGATCGAGGAGCTCGCGTCGTTCCTCATGGTGGATCCCGCCGCGACGTCGAAGGCGATGCCGGTCACGCGCGACGACGGCACGGTCGTGCTCGGCCTGATCCGGGGCGACGATCGGCTCGAGGAGGCGAAGCTCGCCGCCGCGCTCGGCTCGGGTTTCCGGGCTGCGACCGAGGATGAGATCAGGGCGGCGTTCGGGGCCGATCCGGGCTCGCTCGGCCCCCTCGGGTTCCCCGGCGGGGTCGTGGCCGACGAGACGCTGCGCGACGGACAGTTCGTCGCCGGCGCGAACCGGACCGGCTGGCACCTTCGCGGAGTGCAGCACGGGCGTGACTTCGAGGCTCGTTTCGCCGATCTCCGTGTCCCGCGCGAGGGCGACCGCTGCCCGCGTTGCGGCGGCGCGCTGCGTTTCCAGACCGCGATCGAGGTCGGACACATCTTCAAGCTCGGGACGACCTACTCGGCGCCGCTCGACGCGACGTTCCTCGACGAGGCCGGGGAGGAGCGGACGATCCTGATGGGGTGCTACGGAATCGGCCCGGCTCGAATCATGGCCGCGTCGATCGAGCAACGGCACGACGACCACGGGATCGTCTGGCCCGCTGCGCTCGCACCGTACGACGTGCACGTGCTGGCGTTGGCCGGCGGCTCGGACGACGTCGGCACGCTCGCCGAGTCCGTCGCCGAGGATGTGTCCGGCAGCGGTCGCGCAGTGCTCCTCGACGACCGGGACGCCCGCCCTGGCGAGAAGTTCGCCGACGCGGATCTCCTTGGCTGTCCGGTACGGATCACGGTCGGGAAGAAGAGCCTGGATGACGGTGCCGTCGACGTCCGGCGGCGAACACAGGGCACGGACGCGCGCATCGAGCGCGCATCTGTGCTTGGATCTCTCGAGGAGCGGTGATGGCCCCGAAGAAGCGCACTTACAGCAAGGACTCACTCGGCCCGACGATCGAGCGGCTGATGGCCGAGACGGGGGTCACCTACCGCGGTCTTGCCGACAAGACCGGGCTTTCCGCCGGCTACCTCAACCACATCGTCCACGGCAACCGCCCCGTTCCGTCGAGCGACGTGCTCCAGAAGATCGCGAAGGCGCTGGGCGTCAAGGCCGACCACTTCCGCGAAGTGCGCGTGCGGGTGATCACCGACCGGCTCGAGCAGATGCCCGAGCTCGTCGAGCGGCTCTACAAGCGCCTCTCGTAGAGGCGATGCCGCGCACCTCTGCTTCCGAGGTGCCAGGCTCGGAGATCACCGGCTCGCTTTCGGCGAGGTACCGCTCTTGTGGAGAAGGTCGCTAGACTCCGCCGTCGACGGGGCGTGGCGCAGCCTGGTTAGCGCGCTAGTCTGGGGGACTAGAGGTCCCGAGTTCGAATCTCGGCGCCCCGACTGAGAAAAGGGTTGGTAATCAGCCCTTTCTCTGCTTCTAGAGAAGCCTGGGCGGACGGCCTCGTGCCCAGTTCGTGACCGCTTCTTGATTCGTGGAGGGTCACACGAGCCGCCCGAGTCGCGCGCCCACAAACACGGCCACGATCCCGAGGATCACGTTCGCGAGGACTGTTGCGAGAGCGATCTTGTTGTCGCCCTCCTCGACGAGATTGAGGGTTTCCTGGGCGAACGTCGAGAACGTGGTGAAGCCGCCGCAGAAACCCATCACGAGGCCCGTTCGGAGCCACTGCGGCGCTCGATGGCGGTCAACAAGCGCGGCGATGATGAAGCCGACGGCGAGACAGCCGCTGGCGTTGATCAGGAACGTCGCCCACGGAAAGACCGATTCGCTGCGCCGCTCGACCAACGTGTCGATTCCGTACCGGGACAGTGCGCCGAGTGCGCCGCCACCTGCTACCCCGAGAATGAGGGACATAAAGCTCCTCTCGTGGTAGGAGCCATCAGCCGTATCGGCGGTTGAAGGCGAGCCCCATCGCCTTGCGACGAGTCTAGCTCGTCGGCGTGCCGCCAGCAGCCGTCTAGGCGTTCAAGCCCTTCTGCGCAGAGGCTTCTACGTCGAGAACAAGTCTGTTGCCCGAATAGACACCCACTGCGTGTCTTTCCTCGAGATCCTCGACGAAGAACAGTAGGGGGAGCGTCTCAGGCGGCGTGCGCGCGGCGGTACGGCAGCCGATCCGGGTCGATCTCCATCGAGATCCCTCGCTCGAAGTGGACGACGACGCACCCGTCGGCAGTGATCTCGCGAACCACGCCGCGATCACCACGCCCGAGATCCGAGCCCGGGGGCCCGTCCTGCACGAGCTCGATCGTCGTCCCGACTCCCACGCGGGCGCGAATCCGCGCTGCGAGGTGAACAGCTCCCTCGATATCCGCCATGCACGAGCTATCGTCAAGTGCGCGGAGGAACTAAAGCTCGAGGAGGGTACGCTCCAGGGGTGAGTGCGTCGTCGATCACGGGAGGGTGCGTGTGCGGCGGCGTGCGCTTCGAGGTGAGCGAGGCCCCGGTCGAGGCAAGTTACTGCCATTGCGGCCGCTGCCAGAAGCGCACGGGCACGGCGGCCTCGGTTCAGGCTCGGCTCGTTCCCGGCTCGCTCCGCGTGACGGCGGGCGAGGAGCTGGTCGATTCCTTCGACCCGCCCGACGGATTCTCGAAGGTCTTCTGCTCAGCCTGCGGCAGCGCGCTCTGGAGCCGCAACCCGGTTGATCCCGACGTCGTCGCGGTGCGCCTCGGCGCCTTCGACGACGATCCCGGCGTGCGGCCGAGCTACCGCCAGTTCGTCGCGTACGCCGCCGCGTGGGAGCCGATCCCCGACGACGGCCTCCCGCGATACCCGGAACGACGCCCGCCGCCCTGAAGAGTCCTCGCAGCGCGGGTTCGGCGGATCCCCCGATCGAGGGCGAGGGATGCCGCGCCGCTACGACGGACTACCGTGCCCGCAGTGGCGCAGTGCGTTGAGGCAGCCCTCGACGAGGCTCGACAGCGTTCGCTGGTTCCACGCGTTGAAGAAGTCCGCGTGCGCCGAGTACTCCGGCCCGGACGCGAGCGCGACGGAGGCGCCGCTGAGCGCCGGATACCGGTAGATCAACGTGATCGCCGGCACCGCGACAGGGTGGGTCGAAGGACAGCGTCCCCGCATGGCGTAGGCGACGTGTGCCTGGTGGTTCGCGGTGTCGAGATCACGGCCGTTCCAGCAACTCGGGAAGGTGACTCGGAGACGGAGAGTCGTCGCACGGCGGTCCGGGCACGTGGGCACCGACGACGTACGCGAGACGCCGCCCCGGACACCGCAGTTCCACGATGTGACCTGCACGCTCTGCGGCCCGGGCGCAAGCGCACTGCCGGCGATCATCCGGAAACCCGTGGGGAAGGGCTGCACGGCCGCGAGGGTCGCACGGCGGTAGTAGATCGTGGAGCCAAGGGGCTCGACTGGACGCCCGTCCGCGAGCAAGGTCGGAATCCAGTAGGCAGCGGTGTGTCCTGTTCGGTCGCACGACGACGATCCGATCAACAGCGAGCCGAGGGTCGAGAACGCGGAGGTCGTCCGGTTGCCGACGAAGGTATGGTCGTGCGAGGCGCCGGCCCGGCCCGGCGAGACGATCGGGTCGTCGGGCGCGCGGTGGCTGAATCCGCAACGGTTGACGAAGTTGACCCCGGCGAGCGCGGCCCGACTCGGTGCCTCGCCCCGGGCGGATCCGGACGCGACGGCTGCCGCCGCGACGACGGCCACTCCGCAGCCGGTGAGCGCGACGACGAGTGCGACTGCGGTACGACGGGTCATGGAACGCCTCCTCGTCCGGGAACGCCCGAATCCTCCACCTCGTCTGTGAGGACGCCGTGAAGGCTGTGTAACGCGGAGGGAAGCCGTGCCTGCTCTCGCCCCGTTGCTGCCGGCCGGACGACGCCCTACAATCCCGAGCTGACCTGAAGGCGGCGCTCATCATTGCGGTGGTCACGACGGCGCTCCTCCCGGGTGCCGCACCCGCGCGGACCGCGCTTCCTCGCAGCCCCGAGGCGGCCATCTTCTACTACGCGTGGTACGGGACACCGGCGCGCGACGGCAGCTGGCAGCATTGGCCGCAGGGTGGCAACGCGCCCCCGGGCGGCATCGGCGCAGCGTACTTTCCGGCACGCGGCCCGTACTCGTCGCTCGACCCCCATGTGCTCGCCGCTCAGATGCGCGAGATCGCGGCTGCGCGTATCGGGACGCTGATCGTCTCCTGGTGGGGACCAGGGTCGGTCGAGGATGCCAGGCTGCGTCCCGTGGCGGCTGCGGCCAAGCTGGCTCGGTTGCGGGTCGCAGTCCACATCGAGCCCTACGAGGGTCGGACTCCGGAGTCGACGGCGATGGCAATCAGAATGCTCGCCCAGCTCGGGATTCGCGACTTCTACGTCTACGACTCCGTCCTGGACGACGATGTGGCGTGGCAGAGGGCCCTCGGGAGTCTCGACCGCGTGCGGGTGTTCGCGAACACCGGTCTGCCAGGCAAAGCGCGGCGCGGCGGATTTCAGGGCCTCTACACCTACGACGTGCTGATCTACGACGGGTCGTCGTTTCCGCGCATGTGCGCGGCGGCGCGGCGGCTGAGGCTCCTGTGCGCGCCGTCCGTCGGCCCTGGCTTCGACGCCTACCGGGCGACCGGTCTGACGTCGTCTCGAGCCCGACTCGACGGACGCTGGTACGACCACATGTGGCGCAGCGCCCTCCGGGCCGCCCCCGACATCGTCACGATCACGAGCTACAACGAGTGGCACGAAGGCACGCAGATCGAGCCCGCGCAGGCGACCGAGGGTCTGTACGCGTCCTACGACGGAGCGTACGGCGTGACGGGTCGTCGGGCAGAGCGCGCGTACCTCGACCGAACGCGGTACTGGGTCTCACAACTCCGCCCGGGGTGATCGGCGGATTGCGTCCACGCGCTCTCGACCGGACGCGTACGAACGTGCAGTCGATCGCGTGGGCGGTGACGCTTGTCTCGCCCGCGAATACGAACGCGTATCCCCTGGCCTTACACGTACAAGGCGGCAGCGAACCGGCGCCGGTGCGCGACGACGAAGGGATCCTCGACACCGACCAGTTCGTAGAGCGCCACAGCGACCTCGCGGAGACGGTCCCGGCCCGCCTCGTCAGCGGACGGCAACAG
>JBPCLB010000271.1:0-4305 GCA_051003695.1 Gaiella sp.
CCGAGCTCGTCGGGCGTCACGATCTCCGGACCGATCGGCGAGAACGTGTCGGGGTTCTTGCCGAGCGTGATCTGCATGTCTTTGAACTGCACCTCGCGGGCGGAGACGTCGTGCAGGATCGTCCAGCCGAAGATGTGGTCGAGCGCCTGCTCCTCGGGGATGCGGTAGCCGCCGGCGCCGATCACCATCGCGAGCTCGACCTCGTAGTCGGCGTTCGTCGTGGAACGGGGGATGCGGATCGGCGCGCCAGGCCCGACCACGGCGCTCGGGAGCTTCGAGAAGAAGAACGGCTCGGTCGGCAGGACAGCCCCCGGGTTCTCCTCGGCATGGCTCGCGTAGTTGACGCCGGAGCAGAGGATCTTGCCCGGGCGGATCGGAGAGAGCAGGGTCGCCCCTTCGACCGGCGTTCCGCTCTCCACGGCCACGGCGGCGCGGGCGAGCCCGTCGGCTCCGGCCCGGATCAGGGCGAGCATGTCCGTGTAGCCGGTATCGACGATCGCTCCGTCGCGACGAGCCCCGATGCCGGTCCTACCGGCGGCGGAGTAGGTGACGAGACGCATCTAGCCTTTCCCTTCGATCCAGTGGCGCTCTCCGTCGACCACGAGGGTCTCACCGACGAGAGGTGCGACGACGCGGCGGCGGCCGGTCGTGTCGTAGCGCGGGACGAGGTCGACGAACCGACTGACCTCGTCGTCGGGCGCGAGGTAGTGGCAGGCGACCGCGAGGTCGAGCTGGAGCATCTCGGCCGTCCGCGCCGCCTCGTCCGCGTCCATCTCGCCGGTCAGGAACGTGCTCGGGCCGGGGATCAGGTGCGAGAGCTCCCGCGGGAGCGTGCAGCCGAGCAGTCCGACGGTGGGCCGGTAGAGCTCGCCGATCAACCGCATGTCGAAGATGCAGGTGTCGCCGTAGTGGTAGATACGCACGCCCGGCTCGGTCTCGACGAGGAACGCGATCGGGTTGCCGACGACCTGCCGTCCGTCGGACAACGTGGCCGACGACCAGTGGTGGCACTCGACCGGTCGCACCACGAGGCCGGCCACCTCGACGACGATCCCCCACGTGGTGGCGGTGATCTGATCGGACGAGACGCCCTCGTCGAGCAGCATGAAGCGCACAGCCGCGTCGCATACGACCGGCGCTCCGGTCCGCTTCGCCAGTGCTGCGGTGTCCCCGTAGTGGTCGAACGCGGCGTGGCTGACGAGGATCACATCCGGCGTCGCCAGCTCATCGACGGAGCAGGGGGCGAGCGGGTTCTGCGACAGGAACGGGTCGATCACGATCCGGTGCGTAGGCCCGACGATCTCGTAGCCGGCGGCGCCGAAGTACGTCAGACGGGTGCTCATACGAGGCCCCGCAGCGATTCCCAGCCCTTGACCAGCTGCACGAGCGCCCGGTTGAGCGGCACCGCGACGCCCTTATCGTCCGCGGCCTTCACGACCGCGCCGTTGATGACGTCGATCTCGGTGCGGCGACCCGCCTCGAAGTCCTGCAGCATCGACGCCTTCGACGGCCCCGCCTTCGCGAGCAGCGCGTGGATCGCATCGACACGCTCCTGCGCGTCGATCTCGTACCCGAGCGCCCGCGCCACCGTGACCGCCTCGCACGCCGTGTCGGTGACGAGCGCGCGCGTGTCCTCGCAGGCCGTCAGCGCGCCGGCGTTCATGCCCGTGAGCGACGCTGTGGGAAGCGTCGCGGCGTTGAGGATCAGCTTCTTCCAGATCTCGGGTCGCACCGGCGAGACGACATTCGCCTCGAGGCCGGCGTCGTTGAGGGCCTCCGCGAGCCGGGCGGCGCCGTTGCTCTCGCCGTCCGTGAACGAGCCGACAATCGTCGGCTGCTCGGCCGGGTGCACGACCCTGCCCGGCGCCTGGACGAGACCGCTGTGGTAGGTGACGCCCACCGTGATCTGCTCGGCCGGGTACGCCGTGGCGAGGACGTCGCCGTTGCCCCAGCCGTTCTGGAGCGAGGCGACGACGGTGTCGGGGCCGACGAGCGGCTGGGCCAGCTTGGCCGCGGACGAGGTGTGATAGCACTTGACGCAGAAGACCACCACGTCGACGACGCCTACCGAGCCGGGGTCCGTCGTGGCGGGCACCCTCGTGGTCGTCTCCTCCTCCCCTCGCACGATCGTGACCCCGTCGGCGTTGATCGTCTCGACGAGGGGGACGGCGACATCGACGAGCACCGTGTCGTGCCCGGCCCGGGTAAAGCGTGCGCCAAAGATCGATCCCATCGCTCCGGCGCCGACGACGGCGATCCTCATACGCTCCTCCTCATCGCTTTACGGCTGGAATGCGATCCTACTGGTCTACCGATCAGGGTGGAACCAGCGGCCGCCCGCGCTCGCCCCGCCATCGACGTGGATCGTCTGGCCGGTGAGGAAGGACCCGGCGTCCGACGCGAGCAGGAGGCAGACGCCGACGAGCTCCTCCGGCCGGCCCGGACGCTCCACCGGCACCCGGTTGAAGATCCAACGTCGCATGTCGTCGTCAGCCCAGATCGGGGCCGCGAGCGGAGTGTCCATGAAGCCGGGCGCGATTGCGTTCGCCCTGATCCCGTGCTCGGCCCACTCGAGCGCCATCACCTTCGTAAGCTGGCTGAGCCCGGCCTTCGCAGGCCCGTAGACCGAGATCTGCTCGAGCGCGTACAGCGCATTCAGCGAAGAGATCGAGACGATCGACCCTCCCGTCCCCTGCTCGATCATGCGGCGGGCCGCCGCCTGCGCCAGAAAGTACGGGAGGCGCAGATCGATGCGCGTGATCCAGTCCCACGACTCGCGGTCCATCTCGAGGATCGGCATGCGCCGGTTGACGGCGGCGTTGTTCACGAGCACGTGCACGCCCCCGAGCTGCTCGAGCGCCGCGGTGACGATTTGCTCGGGCGCGTCCTCGTCGGCGAGATCGACGACGGCCGTCGCGACTCGGACGCCGGCGCCTTCGAGCGCAGCGGCCAACTCGTCGAGGCCTTGCTCGTCGAGGTCGGTCGCGAGCACGGCGGCGCCGGCAGCGCCAAGCCCCGCGGAAAACCAGCGGCCGAGCCCTCCCGCAGCGCCCGTGACGATCGCGACCTTCCCCTCGAGCGAGAAGAGTTCCCGCGGGTAGAGCGCCATCACGGCGTCCGCGTCGAGCGGCGCGACGCTCACTTCCGACCAGCTCTGCGGCGCCGCCCCCCGGGGCCGGTTGCGCGGCTACGCCTGCTCGCCGTATTTGCCGTTGTTGCCTTCTCCGTCAACACCGTTTCGCATCTGCACGACTGCGCCTGAGTTCCGACCAGGTGGTCCCGGCTGACGAGCCTGCGAGGGCAGCTGTTGGGCCACGAAGCCGGCCTCGCTCGTGCGCGGGTCATTGGAGCGGACTGGCCACGGGGGGTGGCCACGCTCGTGTCATCATGGCCGAATCGCCCGTCTGGCTCAGGCGAGTTCCTCGTCTAGCAAGACCTCGAAGGTTTGCACGCTCGCGCGACGGCCGACAGCATCCGGCGGCGAGAGACTGTTGAGGGCAGCATCGACCCTGCGAGCATCGTCCTCGTTGCGCGTAAACGTGAGATCAACCGTGGAGGTCGCGGTTCGGTCGACAAGCGAAATCACCCGCACGACACCGGCCTTCAGCGTCGCGAACGCATCCTCCGGGATCCAGTCCGGACGCTCATCCGATCGAAGCATCTTCCGGAACTCCTCAGCATCCGCGTCAACGTTGGCGATCTCGACATTCTCGAACCGCGCCATCCGAACATGCATGAGATGCCTCCCTCGTCGTCTGACTGTTGGTCTAGGACAATAAGCGCGACAGCCCACACAAGCTAGGGGCGGCCACCGGGACTGCGATACCACTGCGTACCGAGAGTGTTCACGCGCCAGGGGGGACTGGGGGCACCGGCCGCGCCGACTCGACGGCTAGCCATGAAGCTGATGGCAAACGGTGGCAGCCGATCAGGAGAGGGACAAGCAGGGCGACGATCTGCATGAACCACAGATCGGCCGAGTGATCCTCGGCGTACGCGATCAGCTCTGCGCTCGTGTCGCCGCCGTCGTCGCCGGTGATAAAGCTGTACAGCACGGCTAACGGGAAGAAAATCGCGCCGAGGGTGCGAATCCAGCCAGCAGGGCCGGAGCGAGGATGAGCTGAGTCCACGGTGACTCCTTCTGGAGTGGGGAGCGACGCTGGCGGTCAAGGATGGCAGCTAGCCGCCGATAGAGGCTTACGTGAGCCCACTCATGGAGCCGCGTCCCTGGGTTCGCCAGTCGATCGACGTCGCCGCCCTGGGTGCCGGTGTCGTCTACCTCGTCTGGCGCTGGGGCTTCACCCT
>JBPCLB010000272.1:0-2647 GCA_051003695.1 Gaiella sp.
CGGGAGGACCGAGCACGAGCGAGGCGGTTGTGCGGGCGCTGCTAGACATTCCTCGTCGTCGAGATTCGTCGTCGGCGCAGTGGCGTCGCATAGGGGCCTGTCCGGAAAGTGGGCACGGTGGAAGACATGCGTCGGGTGGCGCGAGGCGAGGACGCAGGGAGCCCCGATATGCAGGCATATCGGGGCGACCGAGGACGCAGCATCGCGCCGCCTGACGCCTGTATGCCGCCCTGGGTCACTTTCCGGACAGGCCCTTACCCCGGGATCGGCCCCGGCACCGTCCCGAGCAACTCGTCCGCATAGGTCATCGCAACACGACGCATGATCCCTTGCTCGTCGGGCTCCTAATGCCCCATGCGCCACAGTGCCGGCGAGTAACAGTGGATCGAGGTGGCGAAATCGTCGCCGACGTAGCGGACGCCGTGGATATAGGTCGCGTCGAAGTCGAAGACCCCGCCGACCTCGTGGCGTTTCGTCTGCTCGCGGATCCACCCGTCGGGCTCGCGCTGGAAGTAGTCCTCGAACAGCATCCCCTGCGCGACGCAGACCGCGCCGCTCGAGCGGTCGTGGTCGTGGTAGCCCGTGTCCTGCCGGTCAGTCCAGCAGATCAACCAGACATCGACGTTCGGATCACGATAGAGCTGCTGATAGAAGCGCGCCTGATCGTCGCGCTTCGCGTGCGGGCGCCAGAGGCCCTCCTCGGCGACGATTCCGAGCGCGAGCTCGACGAGCTCCGGTCGCTCGAGATCCCGGTCGGCGGGCACGTGCTCGGCGATCCACGTCATCAGGTCGGTCATTGCAGGAGCCTCGCGGGGTTGTCGGATTGGACGATTCTCGTCACAGCATGGCCGAAACCCCGGATAGCACGCAAGGTCGGCGCTGGGTCGACCACCGGCGCGTCGGATCCGTAGACGAGCTGCTCGACGCCGAACGTCTCGATGCAGAGCTCGATCGCCCGGCGGCCGTGCGTCGCGACGTCCAGGTAGACATTCGCATCGAGCATCGAACGGACGTCGAGCGGACTGCGAAGCGCGAGCCGCTCGAGATGGAACGGTGCGCCGCCCGCGAGGATCGAGAACACCACCCTCAGCTCCGGCCACCTCGACCGTCCTGCGTCGAGCCACGAGAACCAGGCCGCCTGCATGTCGGCGGCGTAGTCGACGATCCCCGCCCACCAGGGCGGCGCGTCCGCGCGGGGATGCACCGGCCCGGGATGGACGAACAGGACGCCGCCGCCCCGCGACACCTCGTCGAGTAGCGGAGCGCATGAGTCCAGGTCGGTGAGCGCACTCGTCGAGACCGAGGTGCCCACGAACCCGTCGAGGACACAATCGGGTGCGAGGGCGGCAAGCCTTCCGTGTGCCAAGCCGACGAGCTCACGCATGCCCGAGACCCAGGCGGCGTCGAGTCGACTCCGCGCGTCCTCGTCCAGAGCCGCGATTCCAAGGGTCGGTTGGAGCGAGACGACTGCGACGTCGATCTCGTCCCGATCGAGCGCTGCGAGCCGGAGCTCGAGCTCGTGCTCGGCGGCGTCGAACGGAAACCGACCCTCGTTGACGACGAGATTCCTGCCATCGAGGCACGGCGCGGTGGTGCGAGCCAGCAGCTCCTCGACGAACGCCTGCGGCCACAGGTGCTGGTGGAGATCGTAGGTCGTCATTCCCCGGTGAGCCCACCCGATCCGATCAGGACGACGAGGGGCTCGAGGTCGGGCAGCGGATCGCCCTCGCCGACGAAGGGAATGATCGAGCGTACGGCTGCGTGCGCGCGCGCGGTGCCGGCGCCCAGGGTGTCGCCACGCAGGTCGCAAGCCTGCGCGGCTATGCAGAGCTCGACGGAAGCCACGCGCGCACCGAGCTCCACCATCTCCGCGAGCCGTCGCGCGGCGAGCGGTGCCATCGTCATCCGATCCTCGATCCCCTCCGCCTGCCACGTCGAGACGAGCTCGAGCGAGACCGGCTGGGCGAGCAGGCGCGCCTCGGCGGCGAACGCCTGGATCGCGATCCCGAGCTCGCTCAGGGCGCTCTCGGCGAGATTGGGTCGCATACCGAGACCTTCGACGAGGCCGCTCAGCGGCGCCTGGAGGAGCTTCACGGCACGCTCGGCCGCGCTCGACAGGACGGGCCCGAGCGCGAGTCGCGCGAGATCGAGCGCGGTCGCGAGCGGGAGGATCTCGAACGCACCGACGGAGAGCACGCGACCGTCGGCCGTGATGAGCGGATTCGATTGTGCGGTGTTGAGCTCGATCGCGAGCTGGCCTGCGACGAACCCGAACGCGTCGCGTGCGGCCCCGTGCAGCTGCGGCAGGGTGCGGAAGACGAGAGGATCCTGAAGGTTGCGCGGGAGACGCTCGCTCCCCTCGAGCAGGCCGCCGATCCTCTGGAGCGTCGCCTGGAGCCCCGGATACGGTCGGGCCACCCCGAGCGCCGGGTCGAACGCGGCTGGCGCTGCGCCGAAGGCCTCGAGGTCGAGCGCACCCGCGACGTCGAGGGCGTCGCGGAGGCTCACCGCGTCCGTGAACGCGAGCGCGCCCCAGCCGGTGGCAAAGGAGCTCTGGTTGAGCAACGCGATCGCCTCGCCGGGCGCGGGACCGGGGGCGTCGAGCAGGCCGCGCGCAAAGGCGGCCATCGAGGGAAGAGCCAACCGC
>JBPCLB010000273.1:0-4271 GCA_051003695.1 Gaiella sp.
CAACGCAGCTCTACCACCTCGCTGACGACGTTCTCGCCCGTTTTCCCGCCCAAGTGCTGCCGTTCGACGCTGGGGCCGCTGCGCTTTACGGAGACCTCGCCGCCGGACGAGAGCGCGCAGGTCACCCCGTCGACGCGCTCGATGCGCAGATTGCCGCGATCTGCCTCTGCCGGGCGGCGCCGCTCGCCACGCGCAACGCAAAGGATTTCGCGGCGACCGGCGTCGATCTCCTGGACCCGTGGACGCTCTGACGAAGCGTTCGGGGTCGTAGCGACGTGGCAGAGGATCGCGCGTTGTTCCCCGAGAATTAGGAGGCGTCGCCGTCGGGCACGCGGCGGATGCCGATCATGCGGTCGACGACCATGTTTTGGAACCGGTGCACGCTCTCCTCGAAGCGGTAGCACATGCGACCGCCCGTGTAGGCGGGGTCGGCGAGCCCGTCCTGGACGCGCTCGACGATCGCGATGTCCTCGCGGTTCACGTCGTCCCAGAAGGAGATCAGCCCGTCGACCGCGTCGTCCGCACCGTCGGTCACGAGCGACTCTGGCGGGGCGAGGAGATAGGTGACCTCGCTCGTGTGACCTGCTGCCGTCGGCCGGGTGAGCATCAGGAAGGTGTGGTTTGGTAGCGCGTTGATCGCCAGGGAAGGAAAGACCCAGGCAAATCGCGCGCTGACCGCGTCGTCCTCGGATAGACCTGGCATCGGCGGCAGCCCTTCCCAGCCGCCGTCGTCGGTGTTCGCGGCGATCGGCGAGGTGCAGAAGCCCATGTACATGCCCCGGCCCTGCCAGCGATGGTGGGCCGACATGGGGGAGACCTTGACGAGCCCCGGATGCACCCAGGGCAGGTGGTAGTACTCCATGAAGTTCTCGGCGACGAGCTTCCAGTTCGCATCGATCTCGTACTCGACCCGGCGGACGAGGCGCTGCTCGCCGAGCCGGTAGCCCGCGAGACGCTCCGGGAGGTCGCCGAGCTCGTCGTGAAGCGAAGGACCGTCCGAGTCGAGGCTGACGAAGACGAGACAGCCCCACTCGTCGACACGGACGGGGTGGAGACCGTGGTCGGCCTTGTCGAACGCCTTCACCTCGCTCATGTCGAAGACGTCCCGCTGATCCTCGGGAATCCCCGCCTCCGGCGTGAAGAGGGGTGTCCCCAGGCACGCGCCGTCGAGGTCGTACGCCCACGCGTGGTAGGGGCACTGGAAGAAGCGCGCCACCTCACCGCGCGGCTCGGTGACGAGGCGGGCGCCCCGGTGCCGACAGACGTTGTGATGCGCGCGAAGCTCGCCGTCACGGTTCCGGCACACGATGAGCGAGCGGCCGCCGACCTCGACGACGACGAACGCGCCCGGCTCGCGCACCTCGTCGGTGACGCAGACGGGCACCCACGCGGTGCCGAAGACGCGCTTGCGCTCGAGGGCGTGGAAGTCCTCGGAGACGTACGCGTCCGGGATCAGGGTGGATGCGTAGTCGACCGGGAGCCGCGTCGCTCCGTAGGTGGCTTCGTCGCCGAAGCGCTCGGGCGGGATCGGCCGCATCGGGTTGCCGATCGCCTCCACGCTGACGACGCTAGTGCCGCGAGGAAGCGCGCGTCAAGCGCCTGTTGCAATCGGTGCGCCGAGGTTGCATAGTCCGCAACCATGCAGTCGGCAGACCGGGCGCTTCGGATTCTCTCGAGCTTCGACGGCGAGCGCGACTCCCTCGGCGTCACGGAGGTTGCGCAGGAGCTCGGCATCCACAAGAGCACCGTTTCGCGTCTGATGGCGACGCTCGAGCGGAGGGGGTTCGTGCGGCGCGACGGCGACCGCTTCGTCCCGGGTCTCGAGCTCGCGCGACTCGCGCGGTCGACAGATCCGCTCTCGCCGCTCGTCGAGCGCGCCCTGCCGATCATGGAGCGGCTCGCGACCGCCCCGGGGGAGGCGGTGACGCTCGGCGTGCGCCGCGGGAACCGCGTTCTGTATGTCGCGCAGCGTGACGATGGCGCTCGCATCCTCAGAGTGGGCGACTGGACGGATCGCTCGACGCCGCTCCATTCGTCGGCGACCGGCAAGGCGCTTCTTGCGTTCTCCGACGGCCGCGCACCGGGGACCCTCGAGCGCCAGACACCGAAGACGATCGTCGACCCGGCGGCGCTCGAGCGCGACCTCCAGCGAAGCAGGCTTCGCGGCTACGCCACGATCCGCGACGAGCTCGAGATCGGGCTCTCCGCCGCAGCCGCGCCGATCTTCGACCGCGCGGGAGCCTGCGTCGCCGCGCTCGCCGTCTCCGGGCCCTCGTTCAGGCTCGCCCGTTCCCTGGCCTCGCTCGGAGAGCAGTGCGTCGGTGCCGCCAACGAGCTGACCGTCGCGCTCGACGGCGAGTCCGCCGTTCCCGTCACCGACAATCGCCGCCGTCTGACGTCTACGGTCAGCGGAACCCTCGCATGAGAGGAGTTGCGTCGCACCAAAGGACGATCGACCCGGCTCGGCGTCTCGGAGCGTCTCTGACCGGCCGTTCTTGCTCCATCTCGTCCGACATGGTGAGATGCGACATCCGCCGGCTCACCTCACCCAACGGTCACCGCCCCCAGGACGGGCGCTGACGAAGGAGGAAGATCGATGCGTTACCCCCGAGAGGAGCTCGACGCGTATCGGAAGAGCGCGGGCGAGCTCGAGAACGAGCTGATCGACGAGTACAAGGACGGCCACCTGACACGCAAGGAGCTGCTCCAGCGCGGCTCAGTGCTCGGTATGTCGCTTCCGTTGCTCGGCCTCGTTGCCGGCGTCCCGCTCGCCGCTGCGGCGCCGCAGGTCGCAGGACGGCGCGGCGGTACGCTGAGGATCGGCTCGCCGGCCACCGACGGCTCGCTCGAGCCGCCGCTGCTACAGTCGCTCGGCGCGCTTGCCGTCTCGCACATGGCAGGCGAGCAGCTCGTCTTCGCCGACAAGAACTCGCGCCTCGTCCCGAGGATCGCGACGTCCTGGAAGTCGTCGAACCGGGCGAAGACCTGGACGTTCCAGATCCGCAAGAACGTCAAGTTCCACGACGGCACGCCCCTGACCGCGGACGACGTCGTCGCGACGTTCAAGCGGCTCCTGACGAAGGACTCCCAGGCACAGTCGTCCTACAAGGGCGTCATCAGCCGCGTCAGGCAGACCGGGTCGCACACGGTGGTGTTCGACCTCGCTGCGTCGAACGGGTTCTTCCCGTATGCGACGAGCCAGCAGACCTACCAGGCGATCATCCTGCCGAGGTCGTACAAGATCCCGTCCGACCTTTCCAAGCCGGGCGACTGGACCACCAAGATGAACGGCACCGGCCCGTGGCGCTTGAAGCAGAATCGCGGTGCCGCCGGGTACTCGTTCGAGGCGAATCCGACCTACTGGGGCGGGCGACCGGCGATCGACGCGGTCGAGTGGCAGATCCTCGAAGATCAGGCTCGCGCCACGGCGCTCCAGAGCGGGCAGATCGACCTGGCCGTGCAGCTCACCTATCAGGGCGCCCAGCAGGTAGGCGAGAAGGCGATCGCGCTGCGGACGCCGACGCACCGCCTTGTTCACATGAACACGAAGAAGGCGCCGTTCAACGACGTGCGGGTGCGGCAGGCATTCGCGCTGGCGCTCAACCGGCCACAGATCGCGCAGGGTCTGTGGGGTAAGTTCGCCGAAGCCGGGAACGACAGCCCGCTCTGGCCGGGCTATGCGTTCACGGACAAGTCGGTCCCGCAGCGCAGGCAGGATCTCGCAAAAGCGCGGGCCTTGCTGAAGGCGGCCGGTGCCGAGAACCTCAGCGTCGAGCTCAGCTGCTACCGGGCCTTCGAGATGCCCGACTACGCACAGCGGATCACGCAGGCGCTGAAGCAGATCGGTGTCAACGCGACGGTGAAGGTCTACACGAGCGGGCAGTACTTCGACGGCGTCAGCTTCGGCGCCGCCGGCAAGCTCGCACCGTGGCTCGGCGTCGACTTCGGGATCGTCGACTACGGCGCCCGGGCGACTCCGCTCACGTACCTGAACGCCGCGCTCAAGTCCGGCGGCGTCTGGAACGCATCGCGGTACACGAACCGGAAGTTCGACCGGATGATCGAGAACTTCGAGGCATCTCCGAACCTCGCGGGGCAGAAGCGCCTGGCGATGCAGATGCAGCAGGAGCTCCTCAAGGACACTCCGGCCATCTACTCGTACTTCTACAGCTACATCGCGGGCACGACCGCGAAGGTGAAGGGGTACGTCCCCGACGGCATCTCCGTCGTCAACCTCCTAGGCGTCACGATCGCGTAACGGGATCGCGGGG
>JBPCLB010000274.1:0-2750 GCA_051003695.1 Gaiella sp.
GTGCTGTGAGGTACGCGACCACGGCATCCCTCGCGCCTCCCGTGTGTGCGCCCGCGCGGCGCAGTTCCTCCCGGGCGTGCTCCTCCCAGCCCGTCTGACCGACCGCTGACATCGCGTAAATGGTCGCGATTCTCAAGAAGTGCTACGCTGCCACGGCATTGCGGGCGAGAATCGTTCTCATTCTGATGACAGCGCTGCTCGTTCCGATGGGCTGCGGCAGCTCGGGGTCGACCAGCTCGAAGCAGATCGTGGTTGCGGCCTTCTATCCGATCGCCTACGCCGCGCAGCGGGTCGCTCCGGACGCGGAGGTCGAGAACCTCACCGCCGCGGGCGCCGAGCCACACGACCTCGAGCTCTCCCCCCGCGACGTGGAGAGGATCCACGACGCAGACACGATCCTCTACTTCGGTGAAGGATTCATGCCTGCGCTCGAGGAGTCAGTCGGCGATGCACGTCGCGCCTTCGACCTGCTCGCCGGCGAGCAGTTACGGCGAGCCGACGAGGCGGAGAAGTCGGCTCTCGATCCTCATCTCTGGCTTGACCCGAAGCGGTACGCCGCCATCGTGCGCAAGGTCGCAGCCGCGCTAGGACGACCCTCCGCGGCCGATGAGCTCGTCGAGGAGCTCGAGGCGCTCGACGAGCACTTCCGCCGGGGCCTCGCCGACTGCGAACGCCGTCAGCTCGTGACGAGCCATGCCGCGTTCGGCTACCTCGCGGACGCGTACGACCTCCGGCAGATCCCGCTGGCCGGTCTCTCGCCCGAGGCCGAGCCGAGTGCGCGCGCGATCGAGAGAATGGTCGACGAGGTCGAGGCGGAAGGCGTAACCACCATCTTCTTCGAGCCGCTCGTCTCACCCGAGCTGGCCGAGGCGGTCGCACGGGAGGCCGGCGTCGAGACCGCGGTGCTCAACCCGATCGAGGGTCTCAGCGAGGACGAGATCGAGGAAGGCGCCGACTACGTTTCGATCATGCGCGAGAATCTCGCCACCTTGCGGGGCGCCCTGGGATGCACGTGATCGTCGCTGCTGTCGAGCTCGACGACGTCTCGTTCGGCTACGCGCGCGGTGCGAACGTCCTGCACGGCGTCGACCTCCGCGTCGAGCAGGGAGAGTTCGTCGCGATCGCGGGTCCGAACGGGGGCGGCAAGACCACTCTCGTCAGGCTCGTGCTCGGTCTGGAGCGACCGCTCGTCGGGCACGTGCTGCTCTTCGGCGAGCCAGCGCACGCCTTCTCGCGGCGCCGCACGCTCGGCTATCTGGCCCAGCGAACCAAACTCGGCACCGACGCTCCGGTGACCGTGCGCGAGGTGGTGACGGCGGGGCGGCTGGCCTCCGGACGTCTACTCGGGCCGCTCAGGCGCCGCGATCGCGCGCTCGTCGACGAGGCGATCGAGCGCGTTGGGCTGAGCGAGCACGCAGGCTCACCCCTCCACACGCTCTCGGGCGGACAGCAACAGCGCGCGTTCATCGCCAAGGCCCTGGCGGCCGAGCCGGCGCTGCTCGTTCTCGACGAGCCGACCGCGGGCGTCGACGCGGAAGCGCAGGAAGCGCTCGCGGAGCTGCTCGCCCGTCTCCACGACGAGCTCGGAGCGACGATCCTCTACATCTCGCACGAGTTCGGCGCGGTCGAGCGCTACGTCGAGCGGCTGCTGCTCGTCCGCGGCTCGATCGTCTTCGACGGCCCGCCCGCCGAGCTGCCCGGCGTCTGGCACGACCCCTCGCACGTCCATGTTTGATTCCGAGTTCATGCGTCTCGCCTTCGTTGCGGGCGCAGTGATCGGGATACTTGCACCGGCGGTCGGCTTCTTCCTCGTACAGCGGCGCATGAGCCTGATCGGCGACGGGATCGGCCACGTCGCCTTCGCGGGCGTCGCGGCAGGT
Source organism: Gaiella sp. (assembly GCA_051003695.1). Taxonomy (GTDB): domain Bacteria; phylum Actinomycetota; class Thermoleophilia; order Gaiellales; family Gaiellaceae; genus Gaiella. The sequence continues at coordinate 1,881 of JBPCLB010000274.1, forward strand.
CTGCTGCTCGACATCTCACCCGTGCTCACCGCACTGATCGCTGCGCTCGCCGGCGGCGTCGCGATCGAATGGCTGCGAGCGCAGCGGCATACCGCGGGCGATCAGGCGCTCGCACTCGTCTTCTATACCGGCATCGCCGGTGGCGTGGTGCTCGTCTCGCTCGCCGGCTCGCTGAACGTCAATCTCTTCCAGTACCTCTTCGGCTCGATCTTGACCGTGACGCGAGGCGACGTCGCGGCGGTGGCGGCGCTCGGGCTTGCGGGTCTCGTGACGCTCGCGTTGCTCTATCGCGCGCTCTGTGCCGTGGTACTGGACGAAGAAGGCGCCCGCGTCGCGGGTGTGCCCGTCGGCGCCCTCAACATCGCCGTCGCCGCGCTCGCCGCAATCACCGTCGCGCTGTCGATGCGGATCGTCGGCGTGCTGCTGATCGCCGCGCTCATGGTGCTGCCGGTGAGCGCTGCCATGCGCCTGGCGTGGAGCATGTGGTCGGCGCTTCTGCTCTCGATCGTGGCCGGACTCGTTTCGGTACTCAGCGGGCTCACGCTCGCCTACTACACCGACCTGCCGCCGGGGGGGACGATCGTGCTCGTCGCTGCCGCTCTCGTAGTGACCGTTACCGTTGGCAGTGGGCTCCGGCGCGCTTGAGCGCGAGTTACCGCTGTCACCACTTCTTGATCAGATGGCGCCGGGATCGCGATCGAGCCCTACGCCGCGATGTGGTACGAAGTCGGAACTGGATCCGACGCGTACCTCCAGAAGGGGAGAACTTCATGCGACGACTTCTCGGCGTGACGCTCGCCGTGGCGATGCTTGCGACCGCGGCAGCCTCCGCGGCGCCCGACAAGGCCGATGTTCGATTCGCGACGTTCA
>JBPCLB010000275.1:0-7588 GCA_051003695.1 Gaiella sp.
GGTACCGGCTGCCACGGTACGTCTGAGCGAGTGGAACGCGTACGGGAATGGTCTCGACCGCCGCGATCGTCAGGCGCGTCACCGACGCGTTGGTGCGCGTTGTCGACTCAACCTCGAGCTCAGCCATGGGTCTCTTGGTAGTGGGCTTGGTAACGGTTCCAGGCTAACCTATGCGGCCCCCACGACCGTGTCAACTATGAGGCTGCCACCGTCGAGGCACGCGCGCGAGCAGCTTCGCGCAGGGGGACCCACAGATCGATCGGTGCGCCGGGAAGGGAGCGTTGGCTTCGAGGAGGTGCTCGCCGACCGCGCGACCGACGCCCGCCGGGCATCGACGACTGCGGCCACGTCGTTCACGCGAGGTCGGCCAGGACCTGTGCCGCCGCCCGCTCCACCAGGGCGTCGGCCCCAGGGCGAAACGGCGAGATGTCGATCTCGTAGCCCCCACGCGGACGTTCCGAATCCGTGGGCAGGTAGTTGCGGTACCCGTTCCAGTACCCGGACACGAGTGTCGTACGGAACGGCGACGCCTCGCGGATTCGTGCACCGATCTCCGAGAAGAGCTCGACCGGGACACCGACGAGCGCAACCGGCCCCAGACGCAGACCGTGTACCAGCAGCGGATATGCGTCGAGCCCTGCCAGGGCACGCCCCCGCTCGGCACGCATCCGCGCGAACTTCGTGCGCACCGTCAACTCCCGGATCTCCGAATGCACGGCATTCTCGGCGCGGGCGGCATATGCCTCGCCCTCGTTGCGTTCGGCGTCGCGAAGCCATTCGTCCGCGTCGCCCAGATCGTCCCGCAAGGGAAGCGGCGTGATCTGCCGCTCCACGGCCACGGTAGCGTCCGGCTCGACATCGGACTCGTATTCGAAGGAGGCGATCCAAGCCGATGCCTCCCCGCGCCGAAGCCGCTGCCGATGTCCTCGCCAGGACGACCGCCAGCCAATCGCAGCCGCCTCATGACCGATCATGGCTCCGAGCCGACGGTAGACGGAGATGCCGGGTACGAACAGCTCGCGGGGGCCGATGTCGCCACACGCACCCTGGACGAAGAGACAGTGTCCGCCCAACGACGCTTCGACGACGCGCTTGACGATGCCCGGATACTCGGGCGTCACATGGGTGTTGTCTGGCCCGAGGATGATCGGGTGGCAGGCGTAATGGACAATGGTTGCGACGGGCTGGTCGTCGTCGTCATCCAGCCGTACGACGGTCAGCGTGCGATCGACGACACCCTCCCAGTTGAGTCCGACCGTCGCCTTCCCTTCCGGCGTGGTCATGCGCCGGTTCACGGCGAGCGGCGACGTGCCCGTGCCCGTGCCAACGCGAACCCGCCGCAGGGACGAGACCGCGTCGGATGCGGCGCGGCCGATGGCAGCGAAGACCGATTCGGTGTATGGGGCGACGAGCTCGCGGTTCCGACGTATCCACGCGCCTCCGAGCTCCACCGTGACGGGAACCGAGTGATTGTGGGTCGTCCCCACCGCAACGCGCTCTTCCGCGACCCCCGCGGCCTGCGCGATCACGGCGCGAGCCCGACCGGCCTGGGCGTCGTCGAGGATGCAAAGATCGATGTCGGCCAAGGCGGCTCTCGCGCCGTCAGCGTCTTCGACGACGAGCACGGTCGCCCAGAGCTCGAGGTCGTTGCCCTCGGAGATCTCGTGGTACTGGTTGCCCCAACCACCGGCCGGAATTCCCACCGGCGGTGTGATGTCAGCTCGTCCGACGCCGGCTCGCATACGACCTAGAACCGGTACTTCTCGACGACTGCGTCTCGAACGTCGATGCCGAGCCCCGGACGATCGACGGCTTCGACCCAGCCCTCGGACTGGCCGATCGGGGTCTCCACGAGCTCGTGTTGCATGGGGTTCTCTTCGACCTTCAGCTCGAAGACGAGCGCACGTGGCGTGGTCAGCGACAGCGCCAGGCTCGCCGCCGTGACGATCGCGCCCGACCACGCGTGGGCGTTGAACCAGACATCGGCCGCCTCGACGAGCTCGATCACCCTTCGGCCACCCGTGATTCCCTCCGCCCTCCCGGGGTCGAAGCCGATGACGTCCGCCACGGCGGCCGCGATAAAGCCCCGGTAGCCCTCGACGTTCCATTCCCGCTCACCCGAGCCGATCAGGGTCGAGCAGCGCGCTTTCAGTCGCCGGAACGAGTCGAGGTCGCTCGGCTCGAACGGCTCCTCCATCCACGTCAGCCCGTACGCCTCGAGCGCGGTCGTGAGCCGGATCGCGAAAGCGGCGTCCCACGTCAGTGTGTTGACGCCACGATCCCACATCAGCATCGGCTCCGGCCCGACCCGCTCACGCACGAGCCGGATGAACTCCAGGTCGCGCTCCACCTCGTGACCGAGGCGTGCTTCACCCTTCTTCCCGAGCCCGAACTTACAGCCCTTGAACCCGAGCTCGATGTAGCGAGCGTGTCTGTCCGCCTCCGACTCCAGGCTCGCGAGCGCTGGATGGGTGCTCGCGATCGCCGGCAGACGCTCTTGGTGCGTCCCGCCGAGGAGCTGTGTGACCGGAACACCGAGAACCTTGCCCTTGAGATCCCACAGCGCGATATCGATTGCCGACAGCGCAAACGAGGAGATACCACCACGGTTCCCGTACCACCAGGCACGTTGCTTGCAGCGACGCCAGATCTCGACGTTGTCCAGCGGGTCGCGTCCGACGACGAGCTCGTTCGCGATGCCCTCGATCATGGCCTCGGTCGCCCGACAGACCTCGGGCCATGACGTGACGGCCTCCCCCCATCCCACGGTGCCGTCAGTCGCCTCGATCCGGCACAGCGTCAGATGCCGGATAGCTCCCGCATCGTTCGGCTCCGGATAGCGAACGGAGATCGGCGTCACCGAGCGGACGGTGGTCACACCCGCACGTCCTCGATCCCGAGCGCGCGAGCGAGCACGGGAATCTCGACATCGAGCCGGCCTCCTGCGAGCGCGTTGTGGTGGGTAGCACCGGACGCGATCCAGCGCGCGCCGGCCTCGAACGCCGACCCGGAGTCGAAGCGGAACATGCCGTTGGGTCCTCCCATCGCGTCGTAACGGGCCTCGACGATCTCGCCTGTCGCCCAGGCGAGACGCCACGTCTCCTCGACGGGGGAGAGCGAGAGCGCCGTGGCGGGACCGGGCTCGAGCCGAAACGCGATCGAGGCGCCTGCGCCGTGGTCGCCAGGGTAGTGCTCGTTGGGCTCGACGACGATGGGGTGGCCGGCGTCGGCCCAGGCCGGATCCCCTTCGCCGCCGGCCGCGAGGAGCATCAGCCCCGTGTCGCGCTCCGGCGTATAGAACTCGCAGTACAGGGCTCGGCCGGAGAGAGCCTGGGCGAGCACCAGGGCGAGCGCGGTCGGCAGGTCGCCGGTGCACGAGACCGGTACTCCACCCGCCGTCAGGAGCGATGCGCCGAGACACGCGGTAATCCCGATCTCCGGGTTCCAACGCAGCACGTCCGAATGGCAGTTGACGGTCACGGCGACCGCGCTCGTGGCTGCCACGAGGTCGTCGAGTGCGAGTGCGAGCCGCATGCTCCGCTCGTCGGCCTGCCCTTCGTGACGGATCCAGCCGCGTCCGGAGAGGTCAGCGAGACCGGCTTCGATTCGGCCCGCCTCGACGCCGGCGAACGCGTCGTTCAACTCGGGCATCGTGACGGCGTGCTCGTTCACTCCCAGCCGCTCCAGGTCCGAGCTGCTTGACTCGACGTCGAGGTACCCGGGAAACCAGGTGCCGACGCGCAGTACCGCCGCTCCGCGCAGTGACGAGGCGGCAGCGGCTGCCCGCACGGTGCGCGTCAGGTGCGCGACCCCGGCCGGGTCGGTGGGCGAGGCGGTGACGGTGGCGAACACGCGCCGCTCGCGGACGAGTGCGTTCGCGAGCATGACGGCCGCGACCTGGGACGTGTTGACCGTCGCCTGCGCCTGGGTCAACCCGGCTGGGAGTCGCTCGCTGGTAGGCCCGTTCCAGACGACGAGCGGTGCATCGAGACCTGCCAGCGCACGTGCGGCATAGCTCGGGGGCGCTGCCATCGATGGGGCGTAAACGATCACGTCGGGGCGGGCTTCGCGCAGGACGGCGTTCGCGCGATCGCCCTCGGCGTCGGTGGTCAGCACGCCGGCCTCGACGACGTCGAACTCCCGACCGAGCAGATCGACGTAGCTGCGCACCACCGCCTCTCGTTCCTGCCGGAAGCCCGCGGGCATCTGCTCGTCGAACAACGTGAAGTAGCAGGACACGACGCCGACGGTGGGGCGACGTCTAGTCAAGATGCCAATCCTCCCCGTAGCGGACGAGCATCCCGTTTTCGTCGGTGAGGTCGAGAACCATTCCCTCCATGGAGGCCTGCCAGCGCTCCCCGACGCCGAGCTCCGCGAAGCGCGCGAAGCACGTGTTGATATCGGGGTGGCACTCACACACGGCGATCACGTCGAGGCCGCGCCGGAAGAGCGTGTAGTTCGTGAACCCTGCGGACCTCATCGCCTCGACCAGCTCGGGCCAGATCTCGACATGACGACGGACGTACTCCTCCTCCCTCCCGGGAGCGACGCGGAAGACGTGACACAACCGCTCCATCACCGCACCCCCAGCTCCAGGAGCGCCCCGTGCATCGCACGTGCCTCCGTGACGACATCGACCTCGTCGCAGCGCCACTTCGGCATGGGGACGTACTCGACGCAGAACACGCCCGGGTAGCCATGCGCGACCACCGTCTCGACGAGCGCGGCGAAGTTCGTCTCGTTGTCGCGCCACCGCACCTGAATCGCCCCGGGCTTTGCCGCGCGGACGTGGAGATGTCCGGCGAGTGGAACGAGCGTCAGGGTTCGATCGGCCGTCACCGACTGCGCCTCGAAGTGCGAGACGTCGAGCGTGAGACGCAGGCCGGGAACGTCGTTGCAGAGGCGCGTGACCAGCTCGGGGATCGGCGCGATCGACCCGGCGTGCGCCTCGATCCGTACCTGGACGCCGAGCGCCGCCCCTGTCTCGACGCGCCAGCCGAGCTCCTCCACGCAGACCTCCCAGGCCGCGTCCGGGTCCTCCGCCCAGGTCACGCCCGGCAACACGGTGATTCCGGCGATGCCGAGCTCGGCCACGATCTGCGCCGCCGCGGCGAACTCGTCGCGGCCGCGCTCGCGCAAGGCCAGGTCGCGCTGGTTCGGCGCGATCTCCTCGACGGTCGCCCCGATCGCCAGGAAGAGATCCTCGCTGGCGAGCTCATGCGCCGCGAGAGAGCTGCGCAACCTCGACGCGATCGCCGCCGGATCGGCGACCAGCTCGGCTCCTCCGGGGAGGAACAAGGCGAGATCGACGAGGTCGAACCCGAGCAGCCGAACCATCCCGATCCGCTCGTGCTGCCCGGGGATGGCGGGGAACGAGTACTCGCTGCAGGAGATCCGAGTCGCACTCACCAGCCTAGTCCCCGGTGGTATGTCCCGAGCCGGCCCCCGCGCTGCACCAGGCGCCCATCCTGCATCAGTAGCCGGCGTCCAGATCGACGACATTCCGAAGTCTGCCTCCGTCGATGAACCGCTCGAGATTGTCACTGAACAAGGCAACGTCCCGCTCGTCCAAACGCGACGATCGCCACGAGCTGTGCGGTGAAAGAAGCACGTTGGGCAATGTCCAGAAGGGATGCTCTGGGGGCAACGGCTCGTTCTGAAAGGCGTCGAGAGCGGCTCCGCCGAGGTGTCCGCTCTCCAGTGCATCGAGCAGGGCCTCCTCGTCGACGAGGCTGCCGCGCGCGACGTTGATCAGCCACGCACCGGCTTTCATTGCCGCGAGTTCCTGTTCGCCAAGGATGCCGCGCGTCTCCGGCGTGGCGGGAAGCGTCAGTACGACGAAATCTGCCTGAGGAAGCTGTGCTCGCCAGGTGTCGCCACTGCTCACGCCGTCCTCGCAGGGTGCGTCGCCACGGCGGCGGGCACCGAGGACGGTGACTCCGAGCGCCTGGGCTCGGACTCCCACCGCCCGGCCCAGCGCGCCATACCCGATGATCAGGGCGACCGACCCTTGTAGCTCCTGTTGGCTCTCTGCCTCCGGGGCCCACGTCGCGGCGGCCTGTGCCCGTACGAGCCCGAGCAGGTTGAGGCGCGCGGCAAGCATGCACATGATCACGTGCTCCGCAATCGGATGCGCATACAACCCGGCGCCGTTCGTCAGGATCACGCCCCGCTCTCGGAACTCGACGAGACGCATGTGATCGACGCCCGCTGAGCTGTAGTGCACCCAGCGGAGCCGCTCACCTCCTCGATCGAGCACCTCGCTCACGACGTCCGCCGCCGCGAACCCAGCGAGCCAGACGGCGTCCGTCCCCGCCGCCGCCGCAGCCGCCTCGCCGACGTCCTCGTACCACACGAGTGCGCAGGGAGGACCACTGAGCCGACGACGGTAGCGGGACGGGACGAGGATGGTCGGTGGGTCACGAGGAGCACCTCTCTTCGGCTCCGCGGCTTCGTTGCGTAGCGGCTCGCCGGCGGCGCGGGATCCCATCACGAGAGGATTGCTCCTGTTCCGTCGACGGTGGTTCCGGTGACGGTGCTTCCATAGGGGCTCGCAAGGAACAGCACCAAGCGAGCGGCCTCCCCCACGTCGAACAGACGGCCGAGGACGTTGGCTCTTCGCACAGTGCGCCGCGACTCGTCGTCGAGCGCTGCCTGCATCTGAGACTCCATCGTCGGCGGGGAGACGGCAAGAACCCGGATCCCGTCGCGCCCAAACTCACGTGCCGCAGATTTCGTGAACACGATCAAGGCGGCTTTTGTCATTGCGTAGGCAGTCACCGCGGCAATCCCGCCCGTGAAACCGGCAGCCGAGACGATGTTGACCACGACCCCAGACCGGCTCGCTTTCAGAAACGGGATCGCGCCCTGCGTCAGAAGCAGCGGGGCGCGGACGTTGACCGCCCACGAGGACTCCAGGTCGGCCACTTCGAGATCGACGATCCGGCGGTGTGTGAGAACGGCCGCATTGTTGATCAGGACGTCGATCCCGCCAAGCCCCTCCGCGGCGCGCTGGATGAGGCTCGAGCACTGGGAAGGATCGGCGAGATCGGCGGCGATCCTCTGCGCCCCAGCCGGCAGCACGGCGTCGGAGATCCCCGGGTCACGGCCCGTGGCCGCGACAACTGCGCCCTGCCGGACCGCCTCGTCGACCAGACCGCGACCCAAAACGCCTGCGGCACCGGTGACGACGATCCGGAGACCCCGGACCCAGTCGGGCGGGTCGCCGGCGCTTGCCTGCGGGAAACCCTCGGTGCCTCTCACAGCACTTCCTTCCCGAAATGAGGATCCAGCGCGTCACGCACGGCGTCACCGCAGAGATTGAATGCGACGATGAGGATGACCAGCGTGAGCCCCGGGCAGATCACGAGCCACGAGTCGAACGTCATGAAGTTCCGGGCCGCTGAGAGCATCGAGCCGAAGTCAGCCTGGGGCGGCCGCGCTCCGAATCCCAGGAAGCTCAGGGTGGCGTAGGCCAGTTGCGCGGTCGACATGCTCAGCGCCGTCATCACGATCATCGGGGCGCGGATGTTGGGATGCGTAGCGCTTCAATGACATTGCCTCACCCTGACCTTTCATGTCGTGTGAT
>JBPCLB010000276.1:0-8455 GCA_051003695.1 Gaiella sp.
CACGCCGCGACTCGATCAACTGGCCACAGACCGCGCGCAGGGTTGCGTGGGCAACCGTCGCGGTGCGAAACGGCCGGTACCCGACGAGCGCGCGGGCGGAGGGCCCGATCAGCGGGTCGCTCGCGAACCGCTCGTGAAACGGGCCGGTGTCGTCGTCGAGCGCGAGCATGAAGCGTGCTCGGACGAGCGACTCGACGTCCGGCGCGCGCACGAGGACGCGGCCGTCCGGGCGTTGCCAGGCGGTCACGGTCGCACCCCCGGGAAGGCAACCTCGCCAGGTCCCGGTACGAGCCATCAGGCGCAGCCGGTACGGCCCGACGGGTGTGACGAGGTCCTCCACCATCTGCCGAGCGTAGTCGGTGAACGGAAGCACGACCTCGTGCTGTGGATCACCTGTGACGGGCTTGGCTCAGCGACACCCCTGGACACAATCGCAATCGGTGTCTGACACCGGTTCTCGGCTGTCGCCGCGCTCGCGCCGAAAGCCCCTGCAAGTCAGGGCACTACTCGTCCATCCGGGTCTGTGGAATCCGTGGAGCGATCGACACGAAGCCGGCACGGGTCTCCCCTTGACAAAATCGGTGTCTGACACCGGGTACGGACACGGGGTACGTCGCCCGCGCCGTTCCGCCGAGAGCACGCACCGTCGAGAGGTCCTGTTGCCGGCGTGCCGCCGACACGGGCGCTACCGTCGCCCGATGCGATTCGCCGACGCGATCTCGCTTCGTTCCCGAAGGCGAAAGCTCCGTCTCTTCCTCGACGAGCTGACCCCGACCGCCGGGACGACGGTGCTGGACGTCGGCGTCGACGAAGTCTCGCTCGGCGAGGCCGGCGGGGAGGGTGGCTGTCGCACGCACAACTTCTTCGAGGCTTCCTACCCGTGGCCCGACCGGATCACGGCGCTCGGGCTGCACGACGGCACGCGGTTCCGCGAGCGCTACCCGCGAGTGCGATACGTCGAAGGCGACGCGACGGCGCTGCCCTTCGCAGACCAGTCGTTCGACGTCGTCTTCTCGAACGCCGTGATCGAGCACGTCGGGGGCCGTGATGCGCAGGAGCGGTTCGTCCGCGAGGCGCTGCGGGTCGGAAGACGCGTCTTTCTCACGACGCCGAATCGGTGGTTCCCGATCGAGGTGCACACGAGGCTTCCGCTTGTGCACTGGCTGCCCGCACCCGTCGCGCACCGTGCCTACGAGCTCGCCGGGATGTCCTGGGCGAAGGAGAACCACCTGCTCTCGTCGCGCGAGCTGCGAGCGCTCTTCCCCGTCCCCGTGCGGATCGTCAACCTCGGCCTGACGCTGGTGGCGATCGCGTGAGCGCACGTGTCGCGCCCCTCGGGCTGGTCGTTCTGATTGTCGGCCTCGCGATGCACAACGTCGCGATGGCGCTGCTCTGGCAGGCCGGGGTCCGGGACACGGCGCTCGACGTCGTCGCGGCCTGGAAGGAACTCGTGCTCGGCATCGCGGTCGCGGCCGCGCTGGCTGCTGGACGCGCTTTTTCCACACGCCTCTGGGCCGATCGGCTCGCGCTCGCGTATGCGCTGCTCGTCGTGCTCTACCTGCTGCTACCGCAGTCGCTGCTCGGTGGCGAGGCGACAGCGCGGGGTGAGCTGTACGCGCTTCGCCATCACCTACTGCCGGTGGCGGCGTACGCGCTCGGACGGTTGCTCGTCCTCGACAGGGGGGACTGGCACAGGCTCGGCCTCGCGGTCGTGGCCGTCGCAGCCGGTCTCGCCGCCTGGGGACTCGTCGACGTCTACGCGATCCCGCTCCAGACATGGCGCGGCTCCGGCGTCCCCGGGTGGTACCACGACCAGCTCGGCCTCACCTACGAGTGCCTTTCGAGACTGCCGGAGAACTGGGTGCTCAACACCGGTGACGAGCAGAACCCGCTGCGGCGCCTCGTCTCGACGTTCCTCAGCCCGTTGGCGACGGGGTACGCGCTCGTGATTGCGCTGCTCCTGCTCGCGAGCGTGCGGCGGCGACCGTGGACGCTCGTGGTCTCAGGGCTCGTACTCCTAGGCCTGCTGTGGACGCACACACGCGCCGCGTTCGTCGCGCTCGCGTTCGGGCTCTTCGTACTCGGCGCACTCCGCCGGTCGTGGGCGCACGTCGGGCTCGGTGTCGCGTGGGTCGCGGTGTCGGCCGCGTTCGTTGTCGCGTTCCCGACGATCGGCCCCTCGACGACCTATACGGCCGCCGAGCTCACGTGTCTTCGCGAGAACGCCGCCACCGATCCCGACGGGGCCCAGGACCCGCTCGGCCGTGATGACAGCTCCACGGCGAGCCACTTTCGCAACCTCCGCGACGGGATCGAGGCGGTCGCGCGGCAACCGTGGGGATACGGGCTCGGAAACGCAGGCGTCAACGCCTCGCGCACCGGCGTGCCGCTCCAGGCCGGCGAGTCGACCTACACCGAGCTGGGTGTCGACACCGGCCTCCTCGGGCTGGCGACGTTCGTCGGGTGGCTCGTCGCGCTCGGAATGGGGCTCGCACGCCGGTCTCCGTGGCTCGCGGCCTCGCTCGCCGCTGTCGCGCTGATCGGCATCCAGACCGACGTGATCGGGATCCACTGGCTCGCGGTGACGGTGTTCGCCCTCGCGGGGGCGGCGCTGCGCGCTGCGCCGAGAGAGCATCTCCTGTAGGGGCGAACAGCAACCCCGCCTACCCGAACGAGGCGCGGCGCTCGAGGTCGGCCGGGTCGACGAGATGGCCGTCGCGCTCGACGTAACCGTCTTTCCCACCCACCACGAGCAACACGAGGTCGTCGTCGCCGGCGTTCGACACCTTGCGAGGCGTCGTCGAGCTGACGTGGAAGAGGCCACCCGGCCCGAGCGCCCGCGCTTCGTTCTCGACCTCGACTCTCGCCTGCCCGGAGTGGACGAAGTAGAGCTCGTCCTGCTCGTCGTGGAAGTGGTGGAAGCCGTCGTAGCCCGGCGGCATCACGATTACGTTGACGCCGAACGCCTCGACGCCCATCGGCTTGCGCACCTTGCGAAACCCGTAGCCCTCGCCAAGCTCGTTCACGCTACTGAAGCTGTGGCTCATACCTGCCTCCCTGATTCGAGATCCAACGACTCGATCGTCCTGCGCAGTCCATCCTCGAAGCCGACGCTCGGCGCGAATCCGAGCACGTCCCGCGCAGCAGAGACGTCCGCTGACGACTGCCGCACGTCTCCCGGCCGCTCGGGGCCGTGAACCGCGTCGACCGGCTTGCCGAGGAGCCGCCCGATCGTCCGGGCGACGTCGTTGACGGTCTCCGAGCCCCCCGTTGCGATGTTGAGCACACGCCCCGCGGCTCCGGGGGCGTCACCGGCCAACACGTTCGCCTCGACGACGTTCGCAACGTAGGTGAAGTCCTTCGACTGCTCGCCGTCGCCGTGGATGGTGATCGTCCGCCCTTCGGCGATCGACCTGATGAAGAGCGGTACGACGGCCGCATACTGGGAGCTGGGATCCTGACGGGGGCCGAAGACGTTGAAGTAGCGCAACGCGACCGTCTCGAGACCGTAGACCCGGGTGAACGAGACGCAGAAGCGCTCGGCCGCGAGCTTCGCGACGCCGTACGGCGAGATCGGATTCGGCGCCTGATCCTCTGACCGGGGCAGCTCGCCGCCGTCCCCGTAGACCGACGAGGAGGAGGCGTAGACGACGCGACGCACGTTCTCGTCACGCGCGGCGAGCAGGACGTTGAGCGTGCCCTCGACGTTGACGGCGGTGGTGGTCAGCGGATCCTGCACGGAGCGCGGTACCGATCCGAGCGCGCCCTCGTGGTAGACGAGCTCGACGCCGCGCACCGCGGTATGAACCCGTTCGTAGGAACGAAGATCGCCCTCGACGACCTCGACGTCTCGCGCCAGCCCTTCGAGGTTCGCCCTCGCCCCCGTCGCGAAGTTGTCGAGTACACGCACAGCCGCGCCGCGCTCGAGCAGCGCCCGCACGAGGTTCGACCCGATGAACCCGGCTCCGCCGGTCACGAGCACCTTCGTCATCCGGCGCGCTCGGCGACCACGTGGTAGTTCGCTGCCAGCGTTCCCGGTCGGGGATCGCGGAGCCCGGGCGCGCGCCTGTCGACACCCTCGGCGACCCGGTTGAGTCCGGCGACGAGCGCACCGCGCAGCGGTCGCAGCGGGGTGCGGCGAAGGACGTGCTCGAGGTAGATGGCGTTGAGCATCGCAAGTGTCGACGTCGTTCCGCAGGCGGCCGACACCGTAACCGACGCCCAGTCGCCGTTCGCAGCGAACAGACGCTCGAGCCCTGCACCCGTCCAGCGCCAGAGGTCGACCGGGTTCGGGTGATAGACGATCGTGCCGTGCGTCGAGAGCAGCACCCGCCCGCCGGCCCGGGTCGCGCGCGCGAGCTCGCCGATGCCCCGCGCGGGCTCGTCGACGTGCTCGAGCACCTGCAGGCAGAGCACGAGGTCGAACGAGCCGTCCTCGACCGGCAAGGCCTCGATCGGCCCGCGGAGCTCGGCACGAGGGTTCTCGACGGGATCGACGCCGACGTATGCCTCAGCGTGCGGCTCGAACAACGGGCGGTAAGGCTGCTCGCCGCACCCGACGTCGAGCAGCCGGTAGCGGCCGAGATCGGCGCATGCGCGTTCCGCCTCGGCCGCGAGCCACCGAGCGAGCGGTGCCCGCACCGCGTAGGTCGGCATCGAGCGTGGCGGGGCGAGGCGAGGGTCGGGATTCACGGCTGCCTCATTCTCACGCACGCGCAGTGACGAGACCGAAGCCGAGCCAGGTGAGCGCGGCGAGCGGGAGCCCCGGCACGAGACCGATCCCGGCCCAGACACCCGCGGCGACCAGTACGAACGCGAGCCCGGCGAGGGCAGCGGGTGAGTCGCGAATCTCTCGCACGGCGGTCGCGATTCCTGCCGCGAAGAGTCCAACGAGCGCGACGACTCCGGCGAGACCGAGGTCGGCGGCAACCTGCAAATAGAGCGTCTGGATCCCCCACGGACGCTCCGGCGAAGGGAACGCCTCCTCCGGCTCGTCCGGGAAGCGGGCCCGTGCGTCGGCGAGGTAGGGCGCGTACGCCCATCGCTCGCTCGAGGCCTGCCAGCCGACCCCGGTGAGCGGATGGTCGAGCCAGATCCGGCCGCCGATATAGGCGAGCAGGGTGCGCTGGGCATAGCTCTCGACGCCCGTGTCCTCGATCCGATCGCGGAGGCCGAGAAACTCCGCGAACCGCTCGAGGGTGGTGGCGCGCATCGCGGCTGTGCCGGCGCTGACGAGCAGCACGATTGCGAGCACCGCGACCGCACGGCGGCTGCGGAGGACACCCCACGCGCGCACCGAGAGGAGGATCACGGCGACGGCGAGCCAGACTCCGCCGACACCGGTCATCGCGCCCGAGCACACGACGCCGAGCGCTCCGCTCACGAGCGCGACGGCTGAGAAGCGACGCCCGAGCGGGCGGCCGTCGCCGGCCGCGAGTCCGATCGTCCCGAGCGCAAGTGCCGCACCCGAGAGCGCCGCGAAATCGTGGATCCCCACGAACGACGGCTCACGTTGCCCCGGACGCTTGCCCTGGAACTCGGTCACGAGACCGGCGAACTGGAGCACACCCCAAGTCGTCGCGGCGAGACTCCAGACGACGATCGCGCGCAACAGGGGTACCGCGTCCCGTGTCGAGCGAACGAGCAGCATCGTCGCCGGCAGGAGCAGCGCGTACCAGGCGAGCTTCAGAGCGCTGACGGCGTGCCGTGCGAAGGCATACTGCTCGCCGAGCAGCGCCGGCGTCGCGAGCGCGACGAGAGCCGACAGCACGAAGAGCGCCGCGAAGACGAGCACCAGCCGTCCACCGCGAAGCGGCGAGAAGCCGTCACGAGCGGCTCGTCGCCAGGCAGCGAGCGCCACGAGGCCGATCGCGACATCGGCAAGGGTGACGTCGATCGAGGTGGAGGCCAATCCGATCGAGACGTGGGGCTGGTAGGTCGCGTGCAGGAAGAGCGCCGGAACTGCCAGTGCCATCGCGGCCGGCTCGAGTGCCGCGCCACCCGCGCAGGCATGGAGCCGCGCGACCATCGGCGCGCCTCGAAGCGGCTGGGCCGGCACGAATGCCACTCTAGTGTCTCACTCGCCGGCGTCGTCACCCCCGCTGCGGCGTCGGATTCGGGCTGGTCCCGCTGGATCCCGCCCCTACGATGGCGAACATGGTGTCCCGGTTGATCTGGCGCCGCTCGGCGACCGCGGCAGGGCTGTACGCGTCGGTCGCCTTCGGGCTCGCCGGGACGGTGATCGCCGCGAACGTGCTCGGACCGGAACGATTCGGAGTGTTCGCGACGGCGCTGATCGGCGCGTCGTTCTTCCAGACACTGCTCGACCTGACGGTCGAGGACTCGCTGACGAAGTACGGCTTTCGCTACGTCGCTCGTGAAGACTGGGGACGGCTCCGCCGCCTGTTCAGGCTGGCGCTCCAACTGAAGCTCGCAGGGGGAGTGGCCGCGCTCGTCGCGCTGGTCGCGCTCGCGCCGGTCGCAGACAGCGTCTTCGGGCGGGACGATCTCGTGGCCGCGCTCCTCGCCGCTGCGGCGCTGCCGCTGGTGCAGGCGCCCGAGAACGTCGGCACCACCGCACTCCTCCTTCGCGGCCGCTACGACCTGCGGGGCTGGTACTCCGCGTTCTCACAGGGGCTGCGCTTCGCCGCGATCGCCGTGGGCACACAACTCGGCGTCTGGCAGGCGATCGCGCTCGTCGTCGTCGCCCAGACCGTCGCGACGCTCGTCGTCAGCGCCGTCGGCCGTCGCGCGCTCGCACGCTGGCCCGCCCACGCCGACGCACCCCTCGGCGATGATCGCGGCGACATCGTCGGATTCGTCCTCGGCTCGACGCTTGCGACCGGGGTGATCTCCCTTCGCTCGACGCTCGCCCCCCTTGTGCTCGGCGCCGTCGCGGGAACGAGCGCCGTCGGCCTCTTCCGTGTCGCGCAGGCGCCCAACACGGGGCTGACCGCAGCCACGTCGCCGGTTCGCCTCGTGCTCCTGACCGAGCAGACTCGTGCCTGGGAGCGGGGACACGAGCGCAGCGTCCTCGCCGGCGTGCGCCGCTACTCGATCGTCGCGGCTGCTGTGATGACCGCGCTCGTTCCGCTCTTCTTTCTCGTCCTCCCATGGCTCGTCGAAACCGTCTTCCGTGATCCCGAGTACGCAGAGGCGACCGATGCTGCACGGATCGTGCTCTTCGCGGCCGCGATCCACGTCGTGCTCGGCTGGTCGAAATCGCTGCCGACGACGATCGGCCGACCGCGGCTTCGCGTGATCGCACATGGGATCGAGGCCGCGGTGCTCCTGCCACTCGTCGCCGTGCTCGGAAACGAGTGGGGCGTGACCGGCGCCGCCGTCGCACTCCTGGCGGGGGCAGTTGCGTTCGCGCTCACCTGGGCGGTCGTGCTCGTCCGGCTGCGCAACGAGCTCGCGAGCGTCCGGCTTGCCTCGGTCGCCGAGCCGGTGGGCCTGTGAGGGTCGTCGTCGTCTCGGGGATCTGGCCGCCCGACGTCGGCGGGCCGGCGAGCCATGCGCCAGCGCTCTCACGTGCGCTGCTCGAACGCGGTCACGAGGTCGAGGTCGTGACCACCGCCTCGGCGCCGCCGGCCAACCCGGGCTTTCCTGTGCACTGGGTCTCGCGGACACGGGCTGCGCCGCTACGCCACATCGCGGTCACCCGAGCGGTGTTCGGCGCGGCGCGGCGCGGCGATCGTGTGTACGCAACGACGATGATCCGCCGGGCGGCCCTCGGCGCGCTGCTCGCTCGAAAGCCGCTCGTCGTGAAGCTCGTCTCCGACGAAGTCTACGAGCGCGAGCGTCGGTCGGGACGTTTTCAGGGCACGCTCACCGACTTCCAGAGCCATCGTGGCCGGCTGCGAGCGCGAGCGCTGCGCGCGACCCGCACGGCGGCTCTGACACGCGCCCGTCACGTGATCGTCCCGAGCGCGTATCTGCGCGAGATCGCGGTCGGCTGGGGACTCGATCCGGCCGGGATCACGGTCGTCCCGAATCCCGCCCCGGAGCTGCAGGGTGTGCCAACGCGTGCCGCGGCGCGCACGGCGCTCGCGATCGCAGGGCCGGCGCTCGGGCTCGCCGGGCGACTCACCGCTCAAAAAGCCGTGCCCGACGCTCTCGCCGCATTGGCGCGCGTACCCGGTGTCCAGCTCCTCGTGCTCGGCGAAGGGCCTGAGCGCGAGTCGCTCGAGCAGCTCGCCGTCGAGCTCGGCGTCGCAGACCGCGTGCGGTTTCTCGGACCAGGGGCACGCGACGAGGTCCTGCGCCTCTTCCGTGCGGTCGACGCCGTGCTCGTCACGTCGGCCTGGGAAAACCTCCCCCACACCGTGCTCGAGGCACTCGCGGTGGGGACCCCCGTCGTCTGCACAGCGGTCGGCGGGATCCCCGAGATCGTCTCGGACGGTTCGAACGGGCTGCTCGTGCCGGCCGGAGACGTCGCCGCGATCGCGACAGC
>JBPCLB010000277.1:0-7839 GCA_051003695.1 Gaiella sp.
CCTCGGGGCGGCGTACGGCGCGCCGGAAAGCTCCGAGCTGGGCTACCTCGTCGTCTGGTTCGCCCCGTACATGATCGCGTCGGTCGGCGTGTCGGTCACCTTCCCGCTCGTCTTCGTCCAGGACCGCTTGCGGCGGCTGCCCCTGTATTCCGTCGCGTTGGTCGTTCTCCACGTCCCGATCGCGGCCATCGCAGGTGCGCTTGGGGGACTCGAAGGGCTCGCGCTCGCCCTCGCGTTCTCGACCTCCGTCGGACTGGTCGCGCTGCTCGTCGATCTGCGCGCCCTCCTCCTCACGCTCCGGGGGCTCCTCGCCGCGCTGGCGACAGCCGTCTCGCTGGCGCTCGCGTCCTTCCTCCCATCCGATCTGCTCCTCCTCCCGGTCCCGGCCGCGATGCTCGGCCTGTCACTCTTCGTGCTGCTCATTGCGCTCCTGCGACCGGCAGGGTTGTTCCGCTCGTGGCGGTATCTGAGAGCGCTCGGTTGAGTCCGTCCGGGCTCGGTTGAGTCCGTCTGGGGGCCCGCAGGTAGGGTGGCCCGGTGCCGGGCGCCGCCTCGATCCGGAGCGCCGACCACGGGAGCTGCGACAGCGGTCTGCGATGAAGCTCTCGCTCATGCTCCCTACCTTCAACAGCGCCGAGACGATCGAGCGCACCTTGAGGAGCGTGTTGGCGCAGCGCTATCGCCCTCTCGAAATCGTCGTCTACGACGAGGCCAGCTCCGACGACACGCGGCAGATCATTCGCCGTCTCGCACAGGAGGCGCCACCCGAGATCGACGTCGCCGTCCGGGAGAGCGAGACGAACTCGGGCCCCGTTCGGGCGTGGCGGGTCGCGCTCGACGCGATCTCAGGCGAGTGGTGCGCGTTCGTCTGGGCAGACGACGTGCTCAAGCCCACCTACAGCGAGCACCTCATGGCCGGCGCGGCGCGAGCCGCGGGGCGCACGCTCGTCTCCTGTAGTGGCGAGGTCGAGAACGCCGACGGGGTGCGGCCCTACTACGCGACCGACCGAGGCGTGGTCTCGGCTCAGGAGTACTCGGAAGGCATCTTCCTGCGACGATTTCCTCTGACGCAGATCTGCGCCGTCTACGAGACGGACGCTGCGCGTCGCGTGTTCGACCGGCATGTCGAGATCGCCAACCCCCGTGGCTACGACTACAACCGCCATCCGTACGGCAACGATGTCGGGTTCCTGTCGGAGCTCGCGATGGAGGGCGGGGGGGTCGAGTTGCTCGGCGAGCGTCTGGTCACTCTGGTCGATTCCGGCTCGAGCATGACGCGTCGGGGGACCCGCGAGCACGTGTGGCAGATGCGGTGGCAGTACACCTTCAACTTTCTGCGCGTCTGGCGCTGGTGGCGGGACCGGGGCCTCGACGGCGCTGACCGCCTCGTGGGCATGGCCGATCGGCGGCTGGCTCTCTGCTCCCTGATGCTCGGTGGAGGCGAAAGGCGTCGCCCGGAGAGCTACGGCAAGGCGCTCCGCGCCTACCGCGAGTTTCGCAGGCTGGACTACCAGCTGAACCAGACCACCCTCGACGAGCACCGAGCCATGGTCGCCAGGGCCGCGTGATCTCGTAGGCTCCGCCGCGATGTCTCCGGAAGCCGCACTCTCGGCGCGTGACGCGCTCGGCGTCCGCACGAGTTGTCGTGTGTGCGAGTCCGTGGCGCTCACACCGGTCATGGACCTCGGCGACCAGTGCATCGCCGGTGCTTTTACAAACCCGGCTGCCGGGCGGGTCGACGAGCCACGGCTCCCGCTTCAGCTCGTTCGCTGTGACAGCTCCCACGATCCCGGCGCGTGCGGGTTGCTGCAGCTGCGCCACACGGTTTCGGGCTCGGCTCTCTATAGCTCGTACTGGTACCGCAGCGGGATCAATCGAACCATGACCGAGAATCTGCACGAGATCGCCCGGCAAGCGGTCGACCTCGTCGGCGGCGTGCGGCGTGGAGATCTGCTGGTCGACGTCGGCTGCAACGACGGCACGCTCCTCGACGGGTACGGGCAGGCGGACGGGGTCACGCTCCTCGGGATGGATCCCTCCGACGTGACGCGGTACGCGGTCGCCAAGGGCTACGACGTCGTCAACGACTTCTTCGCGCACCGCGCCCTCGACGACCGCTATCCGGGTCGCAAGGCACGCATCATCACGAGCATCGCGATGTTTTACGACCTCGAGGACCCGACAGCCTTCGTGCGTGACATCGCAGCCTCGCTGGCAGACGACGGCATCTGGGTCAGCGAGTTCTCGTACATGCCGACCATGCTCGAGACGAACAGCTTCGACACCATCTGTCACGAGCACCTCGAGTACTACTCCTTCGCTGTGATCGAGCGCGTGCTCGCGACAGGAGGGCTCGAGGTCGTCCGAGCGGAGCTCAACGACGTCAACGGTGGCAGCATTCGCCTCTTCGCGGCGCACGCCGGACGGAGGGCACGCCAGCCCGAGGACGCGACCGAGCTCGAGCGCCTGCGTGTCCGAGAAGCCGAGCTCGGACTCGCGACGAGCGAGCCGTACGAGGCATTCGAGCGGCGGGTGCAGGCGGTGAGAGGCGAGCTGCTCGCGCTGCTTCGCTCGCTCAGGTCGGAGGGAAAGACCGTGCACGTGTACGGAGCTTCGACCAAGGGCAACACGACGCTCCAGTACACCGGGATCGACACCAGACTCGTCGCTTGCGCGGCCGATCGCAATCCGGACAAGTGGGGCTTGCAGACGATCGGCACGCACATCCCGATCGTGTCCGAGGAAGAATCGCGGGCCCTCGCACCCGACTACTACCTCGTCCTCCCCTGGCATTTCCTCGCTGAGATGATCGAGCGCGAAGCGGCCTTCTTCGCTCGTGGCGGACGATTCATCGTGCCGCTTCCGGAGGTCCGCGTGATCGATGGCTCGGGCCGCCCCGCCTGACCCCAGCGGGACCATGGCCACTCGTCCCGGCTGGAAGCGGCTCTGGTGGCACAGCTATCGACTCGGACTCCGCTGGCTCGTCCGTGACGCCGTTCGGGGCTGGCCGGCTGGGAAGGTCGGGCTGCAACGACTCGTCGTGCCGCTCGATCCGTGGCGGTACTACGAGCTCGGCCGGATCGCCGACGAACCCTTTGCCGGCGTGTGCCTGGACGTCTCCAGCCCGAAGCTGCTTGCGTCCCTCCTCCGGCACGAGGGGCGCGGCGAATGGCTCTGCATCGACCTCTTCGAGCAAGAGATCGAGGCGTGGCGACGGATCGACCCCCGCCTGCGCCTCGACGTGCAGGACGCAACAAAGTTGCCATATGCGACCGCGAGCTTCGCCGGCGGCGTGTGCATCTCCGTGCTCGAGCACATCGGCTCCGGGCGAGACGTCGTTGCGCTCTCCGAGCTCTGGCGCGTGATCCGCCCCGGAGGAATCCTGCACCTGACGACCGACGTCGCGCGCGAAGCCGGCGACGTCTACATCCACGAGCGGATCTACGGTCGGGGCAGCACCGCGGTCGACGGAGACAGGGTGTTCTTCAAGCACGCGTACAGCACCGGGGAGCTCGAGTCGGTCGTGGCGGCCTGTCCCTGGGAGGTACTGGTGCGGGAGTTCGCCGTGCAGCGACGGCCGGGAATCGAGCGACTGTTCTACGCACGACGGCCCTGGTCGTATGCGTACGGCCCGCTGCTGCGCCTGGTGTGTCCCGCCAACTTCGAGACCTCCTCCTCTGCGTCCCTCATCGACGAGGCAGGGTCTGGCGTCGCCTACTTCCAGCTGCGGAAGCCCATGGAGCGAGTGGATGACTGAGACCCGTCGGGCGCTCGTGATCGGTGCGGCGGGTCAGGACGGGTCGTACCTCTGCGAGGCGCTCGTCGAGGACGGGTATCGCGTCGTCGGCGTCGTTCGGTCGGCCGCCGCGAGCGCGTCTCCCAACCTCGCGTCGGTGGTCGAGCGGATCGACCTCGTCCAAGCCGATCTCGCCGAGACGCACGTGCTCGAAGCCACGATTCGCGCATTTCGCCCGCACGAGCTGTACAACCTCGCGTCGGTCTCGTTCGGGCCTGATGCCTGGACGCAGCCCATGGAGACGGCTCGCCTCGGAACCGTCGCGATCGCGGCCTTGCTCGACATGATCAGGAAGGTCGAGCCCGGCTTGCGGTTTTTCCAGTCGTCGTCCTCGTGGGTGTTCGGTCAGCCGGAGCGCTCGCCGCAGACCGAAGACACCCCGCGCGCACCGATCGAGCCCTACGGCGCGGCGAAGGCTTTCGGCGATTTCCTCATCCGCGCATACCGCCACCACCACGGAATGTTCGCCTGCTCGGGCATCTTCTACAACCACGAGTCCCCCCGCCGACCAGAGAGGTTCGTGACGAGGAAGGTGACGCGAGCCGCAGCTGCGATCAAGCTCGGGCTGCTGTCCGAACTGACGCTTGGAGACATCGAGGCCCGCCGTGACTGGGGCTATGCGAAGGATTACGTCCAGGCGATTCGTCTGATGCTCGCCGCGCCGGTGGCCCGTGACTACGTCGTCGCAACCGGAGAGACGCATTCGATCCGAGAGCTGCTCGATGTCGCCTTCGGTCGGCTCGGCCTCGACTGGCAGGCTCATGTCCGTCTCGACTCCACGTACCGCCGCGGCCCGGCCGAGATCGCGGAACTGGTCGGTGATGCGACTGCGGCTCGTGAGAGTCTCGGCTGGGCGCCGACCGTCACCTTCGAGGAGCTCATCGGGATGATGGTCGACGCGGATCTCGCTGAGCTCGCCGGCATGACCGCCGTTGCGCCCGCCGCCCCCGATGCGGCTGCTCCGACGCCAGTGGCACCGGCGACCGACTTGGCCTGACGACCGAAGCACAGCGGGCCGTCCGGACGCCGGTGAGGCCGAGGTTACACTGGCGCGGTGCCGGACAAGGCGACGGATACTGGATTCCCGTCGGCGACCGAGGTCGACTTCGAGGCACTCGTTGCCGCACTCCGCGACGAGGTCAGGCGGTCCGGCGCAGATCCGGGAGCGAAGGGCGACCCTTCCGATCGGCACGCAGCCCGGAGTGAGGCGGAACGGCTATGGCCTGTCTCGGCGGACCGCGGGCTCCGCCTGCGACCTGGACTCAGGGGAGGAATCGGCACGCCGATCAAGGCGATGCTTCGGAAAGGCATGCGGTGGTATGTCGAGCCGCTCGCCTATGACCAGAGGTCGTTCAACGCCGCAACGCTGCGCCTGATCGACGACCTCGAGCGGCGCGTCGGCGAGCTCGAGCGTAAGGATCGCGCCGCGGGGGACTCGGTTCCCCCAGGCGAGACCGCGGTCTAGCGGTCCCATGCGAATCGCCGTCCTCCGGCCCCAGGTGCCGTTCTCGCACGGCGGCGTCGAGATCTTCACCGATGACCTCGTCGTCGAGTTGCGAGCGCGGGGCCACGAGGCCGAGCTCGTCTCGGTTCCTTTCAAGTGGTATCCGGGAGCACGGGTTCTCACCCAGGCGTTCCTCTGGCGCCTCCTCGACCTGACGGAGACGGACGGCCGCCGGATCGATCTCGTCGTCGCAACGAAGTTCCCCTCCTACGTCGTGCGGCATCCCGAGAAGCGCGTCTGGCTCGTCCACCAGTTCCGCCAGGCGTACGAGCTCGATCGCACCGAGCTCGGCCAGTTCGGCGAATCACCCGAGGAACGGGCGCTGCGGCGGAAGGTGCAGGAGCTCGATCGCGTCGCACTCGGCGAGGCGACGAGGCTCTTCGCCACGTCGGGCAACGTCGCCGGCAGACTCGAACGCTCGACCGGGCTCGTGGCGGAGGTGCTGCCGCATCCGCCGCAGGCGCTCGACTACCGCAGCTCGCCGGGCGAGGGATTCGTGCTCTCGGCGAGCCGTCTCGATCGGGCGAAACGGATCGACCTGCTGCTCGAGGGGCTCGCGCTGGAGCCGGGGTTGGAGGCCGTGATCGTCTCCGACGGCCCCGACCGCCGCCGGCTGGAGGATCTGACTCTTGCGCGCGGCCTGAACGGCCGCGTGCGGTTCGAGGGACGAGTGAGCGCCGAGCGTCTCGCCGATCTCTACGCGCGCTGCTCCGCGGTCTACTACGCCCCGGTCGACGAGGATTTCGGCATGGGCCCCTACGAGTCGTTTCTCGCGGCGAAGCCCGTGCTCACCACCGACGACGCTGGTGGGCCGCTCGACGTCGTCCACGACCGCCGCACGGGGCTCGTGGTCGCACCCGAGCCCGCGGCAATCGGAGCTGCGGCGGCGTGGCTGCGTGATCACGCCGACGATGCGGCGACCTTCGGTCGGGCCGGCAAGCAGCTCGCCGACGAAGTCACCTGGGAGCGTGCGATCGCGAGGTTGCTGGCATGAAGGTTGCCTACTTCAGCCCACTGCCGCCGGAACAGTCAGGGATCGCCGATTACTCGGCGCTGCTGCTCCCGGCGCTGAGGGAACGTCTCGATGTGGTCGCTGTCAAACGAGGTGCAAAGCGCGCACCACGAGGTGTCGATCTCTCCGTTTACCATATAGGGAACAACCCCGAGGCGCACGGCTGGATCGTCGACGCGCTCTGCCGAGAGCCGGGCGCCGTCGTCTTGCACGACTTCGTGCTCCACCATCTCGTCGCCGGGCTCACGATCGGCCGCTCCGACGGGCACGCCTATCTCGACGCGATGGAGCGCGAGGGTGGGGTCGTCGGACGGTTGCTCGCCCACGGCGTGCTCGACAAGCGATTGCCGCCGTTGTGGGAGTCGCGACCGGAGGACTTTCCGCTCGCGTCGTTCGTGCTCGACCGAGCGCGGGGTTTGATCGTCCATTCGCACTTCGTTCGCGACCGGGCCAAAGCTGCCGGGTTCGACGGGCCGATCTTCGTCGTCCCGCATCCCGCCTGGATCGTGCCGCCGGGCAAGCCTGTCACGATCGACGGCGGCCCGGTGATCGGGGCGTTCGGCAACGTCAATGCGTCCAAGCGGGTTCCTCAGCTGCTCGAGGCGTTCGCGCGGCTCCGCGTCAAGCATCCGGACGCGCGCCTGCTCCTCGTCGGCTCGGTCTCGCCGGGGTTCGACCTCGATCGGCGTCTCCAGCGCCTCGGGCTCGACGGAGAAGGGCTCATGCGCGAGGGCTGGGTCGCGGATCACCGGCTCTGGTCGTTGATGGGCGCGTGCGACGTCCACGTCAACCTCCGCTCGCCGACGATGGGTGAGACCTCGGGAACGGCGATCCGGGCGCTCTCGCTCGGGAAGCCCCTGGTCGTCAGCGATGTCGGGTGGTTCTCGGAGCTGCCGGCCGCCGTCGCCCTCAAGGTGCCCGTCGGCGACGATGAGGTCGGGATGCTCGGCGCCGCGCTCGAGCTGCTCGTGCAGCGGGCCGACGTCCGGGCGGCGATGGGGAGAGCCGCCGCGGCCCTCGCGGAGGGTGCGCATGCGCTCGCGAGCGTCGCAGACGGGTACGCCTCGGCACTCGAGCAGATTGCGGGCGGCGACGCCGTCGCAGACGCGGTGCTGAGCGACGTGGCCTCCGCTGCGGCTCAGGTCGGAATCCGCCCCGGGACGCTCGAGGCCTCCGAGCTTGCTCGTCGGCTGGCCGAGGTCGACCTCGGTGCGTGAACGGCTCGCGGCGATTCCTGCCTGGGCGTTGCTCGGCGGGATCGTCGTCCTGTCAGCAACGCTCCGCCTCTGGCTCGTTCGAGGGATGGTCGCCCCGTTCGTCTTCGTCGACGAGGCGATCTACTCGGAGCTCGCACGCAGCTTCGCCGACGGGGAGGGGTACGCGATCCGGGAGCTTCCCGTCAGCGGGTACAGCCTGCTCTACCCGGTGTTGATCGCGCCTGCCTACGGCCTCCATGACGGTCTCGTCGACGCGTACGGTGCCGCCAAGGCGATCAACGCGGTCGTGATGTCGCTTGCGGCCGTACCG
>JBPCLB010000278.1:0-6328 GCA_051003695.1 Gaiella sp.
CACGGAGAACGCGCCGGCGCCTTTCCAGGGCGCGCCGTACAACCAGGCGATCAAAGCCGGTGAGCTCGTGTTCGTCGCCGGTCAGGTCGGTACGAAGCTCGGCGACAGCGGCCCGAGGGGCGACATCGCCGAGCAGACAGAGCAGACGATGAGAAACCTCGGGGCGATCCTCGAGGCGGCGGGCTCGTCGCTCGACAACCTCGTCAAGACGTCGGTGTTCCTCCAGGATCTCGGGGACTTCGCGGCGATGAACGAGGTCTATGCGAAACACGTCGGCGAACGGCCGCCCGCGCGCTCGACCTTCGAGGTCGCGAAGCTACCGGCGGGCGCGGTCGTCGAGATCGAGGCGATCGCGCATCTCTGAGCGTCCTCGTCTGTCTACGACGAGGGGGTCGGGCGCGCGCGCCTGACCGCGGCCGGCACGCCGACTTCGCAACAGTCTGTTACAAGGAGCGGCGTGCCGACACCCGTCCGCGCCTTCGTCCGTTCTCTCGGCCTCGATGCCTACGTCGTCGGAGGCGCCGTTCGCGACGAGCTGCTCGGGATCCCGCATGAGGACGAGGATTTTCTCGTGCTCGGCCTCGACCACGACGGGTTGCGTGCGGCACTCGCCCCGCATGGTCGGGTCGAGGAGCTCGAGGTGCACGGGCAACGGGTCGGTATCCGGCTGCACCCCCGCGACCGCGAGTTGCGGAAGCTCGTGCCCGCCGGCATCGAGCTGACGCCGCCGCGGGTGGAACGGTCGAGCGGGCCGGGACACAAGGACTTCGTGATCGTCGCCGATGCGAACGTCGGGATCGTCGAGGACCTGGGCCGGCGGGACTTCACGATCAACTCGATGGCGCGTTCGCTCGTCACCGGCGCGCTCGTCGATCCGTTCGGAGGGCTCGCCGACCTCGCCCGGCGCGAGCTTCGAGCGGTCTCGAAGACGAGCTTCGAGGAGGATCCACTCCGGATCCTGCGTGGGCTGCGACTCGTCTCGCAGCTCGGGTTCGCCGTCGCGGGCGAGACGCTCGCGCAGATGCGCCGGGCGGCCCCGGGATTGATCCACGTCTCACCGGAGCGGATCGGCGGTGGCCTCGCGGCCGACGGGAACGGCGAGCTGTCGAAGCTCCTCCTCGGTCGGGCACCGGCGACCGCGCTTCGGCTCGCGCGCGATGCCGGCGTGCTCGAGCTCCTGCTGCCGGAGTTCGCCCCGGCGATCGGGTACGACCTCGGCACGAGCCGCCAGCCGCTCTCGCTCGACGAGCACCTCGTGAGCGTGGTCGAGGGTGTCTCCGCAGCGAGCGGTGACCTCCCGCTCCTCCTCGCAGCGCTGCTCCACGACCTCGGCAAGCCGCGGAAGAACGGAGAGCGCGGGGGCCACGCCGCGATCGGCGCGCGGATCGCAGCCTCGATACTCTCGCGCCTCCGGTACCCAGTCTCGGTGCAACGCCATGTCGAGCGGCTCGTCGCAGCGCACGCGTTCCACCTCGAGCCATGGCTCGAGCCGATCGACGACGGCCGGGCGACCCGAAGATTCCTGGCCGCTCATGGAGCAGCGCTGGCGAACGAGCTCGTCGTCCTCAAAGCGGCCGACCTCGCGGCGAAACACGTCTCCGCGGAGGAGCTCGCCGCCCTTGCCCGGCTGCGCCGGGAGCTCGACGAGCAGGCAGCGGCTCCGCATCGGCTCGCCGACCTCGCCGTAACGGGGGACGATCTCAAGGCGATCGGTTTCGACGAGGGACCCGTGCTCGGTGAGGCGCTCCGTGGTCTGCTCGATCGTGTCGTCGACGAGCCATCGCTCAACGAGCGCGAAACGCTGTTGCGGCTCGCACAGGAGACAAAGTGCCCCCGGCCATGAATGCCGCGTCGATTCGCGAGGCCTACCTCCGCGTGCGTGACGCCGCCGGTTCGGGGGTGACGGTGGTCGCGGCGACGAAGTACGTCGCGGCCGAGCAGTTCGGGATGCTCGCCGAGGCCGGCGTCGAGGTGGTCGGCGAGAATCGCGCCCAGGATCTCCAGCGCAAGCACGCCCTCCACGGACCCGCGTTTCGCTGGCACTTCATCGGGCACGTCCAGTCGAACAAGGCCCGTGTCGTGGACGCCCTCTGCGAGCTGGTGCATTCGGTCGACTCCGACTCGACGGCGCAGCGCCTCTCGATCCCGTTCCTGCTGGAGGTGAACCTCTCCGGCGAGCCGTCCAAGGCTGGGGTTGCCGAGCACGAGCTCAGCGGCTACCTCGAGCGCCATCCGAGAATCCGCGGCCTGATGACGATGCCACCTCTCGCGGCCGCGCCGGAAGCCTCGCGTCCGTACTTCCGCCGGCTTCGCGAGCTCGCCGCCGAGCATCGGCTCGCGGAGCTCTCGATGGGTACCTCGCAGGACTGGCGGGTCGCTCTCGAGGAGGGGGCGACGATGATCCGCGTCGGATCCACGCTCTTCGCCTGAGAACCAGTCCACGCAATCGCCGATCGACCGTCTAGGATCCCCCGCGGCATGGGCCTCGGCGACCTCTGGAGCAGGACACTCGTCTACTTCGGGATCGCCGAGGACGACGATTGGGACGACTCCGAGGGGCTCACGAGCGAGGAGGACGACCGCGCGCACCGACGCCGCGAGCGGCAGAACGTCCGTCGACTGCCGCAGCGGGCGGACGCCGGCGCCTGGTCGGAATCCGACGGCTCCTCCGAGGAGGAGGTCGCCGCTCCGGCGCGGGCTCGGCGCTCGCGACTGCGGGGAGTCGACGGTGGGTCGGGCTCCCAGGTCCGCGTGCATCTCGTCCTGCCGCGGAGCTTCAACGACGCACAGCAGATCGCCGACAAGTTCAAGGACTCCGTGCCGGTGATCCTGAACTTGCAAAGCGCCGACACCGAGCTCTCCAAGCGTCTGATCGACTTCGCAAGCGGCCTCACCTACGCGCTCGACGGAAGCATGCAACGCGTCGCGGACAAGGTGTTCCTGCTCACACCGCGGAACGTCGAGGTCTCGGCCGAGGAACGGGCGCGAGCACTCGACAAAGGTGGCGGGTTCTTCAACCAGCAGTAAGCGGCACCGTCTGGGCAGAGCTGGAGCGGTGTCAGGGTAGGACTCCTGCCGGCCGGGGAGAATCTTCGTTCGATGGGCGGATTCGTCGCTTCGCTTCTGCTTGCCGACACGGCGACGTCGGTGCAGCGCTTTGTCTCCGTGTTCATCGGGGTGTACGTGCTGCTCGTGTTCGCGTATATCCTCATGTCCTGGATCCGGGTCGGCTACTCACCGACTCTCGAGCGCGTGCGGCGGTTCCTCCACGACACGTGCGAGCCATATCTACGCGTGTTTCGTCGTTTCATTCCACCGCTCGGCCCACTGGACATCTCGCCGATCGTCGCGATCTTCGCGCTCTTGATCGCGGAGCGGGTGATCAACGCCGTCGTCGGGCGTGTGTTATGAGCAGACTCGTCGAGCCGCCGAAGGGAGACCCACTATGTCCATGACACCCGTCGAAGTCAGACATCTCGAGTTGAGGCGTGGCCTGCTCGGCTACCGTCGGAGTAGCGTCGAACGCGTGCTCGAAGACGTGGCCGACAGCTTCGAGAGTGTCTGGCGCGAGCGCGGCTCCCTTGCCGAGCGGATCGAGATGCTCGAGGTCGAGCTCGCCCGTCACGTGGAGCTCGAGACGCTGTTGCGCTCGACCCTCGTTTCTGCCGAGCGGGCTGCGCAGGATCTCAAGGAGCAGGCCCGCCGCGAGGGGGACTTGATCGTCTCGGAAGCAAACGGCGAAGCACGGCGCGTTCTGCGCGATGCGATCACCGAGAAGGAGCGTGTGCTCGGTGACACGCGACGGGTGCAGTCGCTCCTTCGCAGCGCACTGGCGGTGTTCGACGAGCTTCCCGATGAGCAGCCGAGCAGGGACGTCTCGCCGGGGGCCACGAGCGAGACGGAGACGACGAGCCCGACCGAGCGAGCCGAGTCGTCGCGCGGCTTCCAGCGGCTCGCGGGCTAGGCGTCGTCCACTGTCACTATCCTGTGGGCAGATGAGCGCCGACGCCCGTCCACACGCGCGCCTGAAGCTCCGCGTCTCGCCGGGAGCCTCGCGGGCGAGCGTGGTCGGTCGATTCGGTGACGCCTGGAAGGTGCGGGTTGCAGCTCTCCCGGAGCGCGGGAGGGCAAACGACGAGATCGAGCAGCTACTCGCAGGGTCGCTCGGCATCGGCACCGATGACGTGCAGATCGTCGCCGGGCGTGGCGCGCGCGACAAGGTCGTTCGGCTGACGGGTGTCACGCGCGATGTTGCGGAGCGCAAGCTCGGGGCCGCATGCTCGGGGGTGAGGTGACCGTCGATCTCGAGCGCCGGCAGGCCGAGCTCGTCGACCTCAGGGCCCGCATCGGCGGCGCCGCGCGGGACATCGTCGAGGACGGCATCGATTCGAGCGAGCTCTCGTCCGCGAGCGGAGATCAGCACCTCGGCGACCACGCGAGCGAGATGGTCGAGCGGGAGCTGGACGAGGGGCTCGAGGAGAACGCCGATGAGCTGGTGGGCGCGATCGATGCTGCGCTCGCCCGGATCGACGCGGGCACCTATGGTCGCTGCGCCCGCTGCGACGAGCCGATTCCTGAGGCGCGCCTCGATGCCCTCCCGTACGCCGTGCTGTGCGTCCCGTGCAAGCAGAGCGAAGAACGGGGATGAGCGAGCCGGCTCCCAGCGACCCGCCACGCAGGCCGCTCGAGGTTCGCGTGGGCTCGGCCACGAATGCGCTCCAACCCGTGGCGGGCGCCGAGCGCTCGCTCGCGGCAGGCCTGGGCCAATGGGTGTCGCTCGTGCTTGTCGCGGGGGCGGCGGTGGCGGCGGATCAGCTGACCAAGTGGACGGTCTCGAGCGCGCTCGCGCTCGGCGACGCCGTCGAGCTCGTCGGGCCGCTCGACATCAACCACGTCCGCAACTCCGGAATCGCGTTCGGCCTCTTCTCTCAGGCCACCTCGATCGTGATCCTGCTCACCTTCGCAGCCGTGGGCGGCATGCTCCTGTTCTACGCGCGGTCGGCGCAGCGCCACGCTCTGCTGCCGGTGGCGCTGGGTCTCGTGCTCGGCGGCAGCCTCTCGAATCTGCTCGATCGTGTCCGGCTCGGCTACGTCACCGATTTCCTCGATGTCGAGTACTGGCCGGCCTTCAATCTCGCGGACTCGTTCATCGTCGTGGGCGTGGCACTGCTCTTCCTCTCGTTCGTCGCGGCCGACCGGTCGAGCCCACGCGTTGGCGCTCATCCGCTCTCGCGTTCCTGACGACGCGGCGGGGACACGGCTCGACGCCGTCCTCGCGTCGCTGCCCGAGATCGGGTCTCGCGCCGCGGCCGAGCGCCTACTCGGGGCCGGACGCGCCCTCGTCGACGGACGTGCCCTGCAGAAGAGTCATCGTCTTGCAGGCGGTGAGCTGCTCGAGCTCGATCTTCCGGAGCCTGCGGCACTCATTCCCGAGACTCTCGACCTCCCGCTGGCCTACGAGGACGAGCAGTTTCTGATCGTCGACAAGCCTGCAGGAATCGTGGTGCATCCCACCGGGGGGCACCAGTCCGGCACACTCGTTCATGGCGTGCTCGCGCTCGGCGCCGAGGGTGGCGACGAGGATCGGCCGGGAATCGTCCATCGGCTCGACCGCGACACCTCGGGCCTGCTGCTCGTCGCGCGCTCCCCGGACGCGCACGAGCGTCTGCAGGGTCTGATTCGGGAACGTGCGGTCGAGCGCCGTTATCTCGCGCTCGTCCGCGGCACTCCGCGCTCTCGCACGGGCCGGATCGAGGCGGCGATGGGCCGTGATCGACGCGACCGCAGCCGGCACTCGCTCGACACGACGACACCTCGAACTGCGGTCACGTGGTTCGAGACGATCGAGCAGCTCGACCGGCGCACGCTGCTCGAGCTGCGGCTCGAGACCGGGCGAACGCACCAGATTCGCGTCCACCTGGAGGCGGTCGAGCTTCCGATCTGCGGCGATCCCGTGTACGGCATCCGCGGAGACCTGGGGCTCGAGCGGCAGTTCCTGCACGCTCACCGGCTCGTGCTCACGCATCCCTTCACCGGGAAGGAGCTGGACGTCCGCTCACCGCTGCCCCCCGACCTCGAGCATGCACTCGAGACCGCACGCGCAAGAGGCCCGGATCTGTCCCCTCGAGGCTGATTGGTGCATTTAGGCGTCTGAGTCCCTCATGGTCACAGCTCGCGTCGTTCCACGCAATCGTCGGTGCCGAAGGGCGATTTCACTCGCCCGAGAGGCCACCGCGCCGCTGAGACCACGAATCGGGAAGATGGGGGCTCGTGGGGAAAACATGGTTTCGCCCACGTCTAGAGCCGGTACTATGCCGGCGTCCAGTCC
>JBPCLB010000279.1:0-6278 GCA_051003695.1 Gaiella sp.
GCTGAAGCCAGGCACCAACTCCCGCACGCGGTGCCTGGCTTCAGCCAGGCACCCCCGACGGCGACCGTGCTCCCCGCGACCGCCCCAGCGTCTCAAGGTTCAGGACACGCAGGATCTGGCGCGCGCGATGTGCATAGGTGTGCTCGTCGAGCACCCGTTCGCGCGCCCGCGCACCCATCGCCTCCGCCTGGCCGGGATCGTGGAGCAGCGCCCGGTAGGTTGCTAGCGCCTCGTCGACGTTCTCGACCACCACGAGCTCGCTGCCGGGCTCGAACCAGCGCTCGATCCCGTCATGCGGGTTCGAGACGATCGCGGCCCCGGCGCTCGCGAGCTCGAACGGACGGCACGTCGACGAGCACGTCACCGTCGCGTGGGAGCGCCGGGTGATGTTGAGGTTGATCCGCGCAGCGGAGATAGCCCGCGCGAAGACGTTGAAAGGGATGTCGCCGAGCAACCGAGCGCGTCCGATGTCTCCCTGGAAGTCGCGGCCGCCGAGCGCGACGTCGATCGCCGGATCGAGACGGCTGGGCTCGCCGACGAGCGCCGCGATCCACTCGCGCCGGAACTTGTCGCCGTAGCCGTAGAAGAAGACGTCGTACTCCTTGTCGACCGGCAGCGGGCGGAAGAACTCGGCATCGGCCGCCCAGAAGACCGGCTCGACCCGGCGCGCCCCGAGCTCGAGCAGCCGAGCTGCGCCGCCCTCCGAGTTCGACAGGAGGACGTCGTACTCGGACGGATCGGCGCCGTGGTAGTAGTTGAAGCCCGTATCCATGCCGCCGAACTCGGGCAGGCTCATCGGCACGTCGCCGTCGTAGAAGACGACCGGAATCCCGAATCGCTCGCGCACGGCCGTCGCGATCCCGCGAAAGTGCGCCATCGGCACCGTGAACACGATCACGGCATCCGGCCGCTCGCGCTCTACGAGCCGTTCGATGTGACGCTTCCAACGTGGTGTGACGACCTTCCAGATCGTCTCCCGCGTGAGCCTGTCGAGCGAGCTCTCCACCGGGTTCTCCTCCGCTCTGCGCAGGTAGCGGTCGCCCTTAAGCCGGGCGAGCCCGGCGCGGAGCGCGGCGTAGGTCTCACCTTCGCGCAGCGTCGGGTTGGGCGCTGTCCGCCACCACGGCGTTTCGACCGGCCGCCCGCGGTACGGCGTCACGACGAGGTCGACGCCGGCCTCGTAGAGCCCCTTCCACAGCTGCCACCAGGCGGGGGTGCAGCCGTAGCGGTAGTCGAGGTCGGCCGCCGAGGCGACGGCCAGGATCCGTGGCGGGGGCACGGGAGGAGTGTAGGGACGCTGCCCGTCGGCTCAGTCGCCCGCGCGCGCGTGTCCATACGGGTTAGTACGCCCCCCGTCCGCTCAGCACCGCCGGCAGCGTCTTGGCGATGATCGAGACGTCCGACCAGATCGACCAGTTCTCGATGTAGGTGAAGTCGAGCCGCACGAGATCGTCGAACTCGAGCCCGGAACGACCCGAGATCTGCCAGAGACCGGTCATCCCCGGCAGCACCAGGTAGCGGGCCCTGTGCCAGTCCTGGAGCCGCTCGTGGTCGCGGAGCGGCAGCGGGCGGGGACCGACGAGGCTCATCTCGCCGCGGAGGACGTTCCCGAGCTGCGGGAGCTCGTCGATCGAGAGACGGCGGAGGACGCGGCCGACACGCGTGATCCGCGGATCGTTGCGGATCTTGAAGAGCGCACCCGACGCCTCGTTCTCGTCCTCGAGCCGGGACTGCTGCTCGGCTGCGTCGAGCACCATCGTGCGGAACTTGAGCATCCCGAACTCGCGCTCGCCGACTCCGATCCGGCGGTCTGCGAAGAGCACCGGGCCGCGTGTGTCGAGCTTGATCGCGAGCGCCACCGCCAGCCAGAGCGGCAGCAGCGCAAGCGCGAGCACGCCTGCGATGATCACGTCGAAGATCCGCTTCGATGCCCACGCGAAGCCCGAGAGGATCGGCGGACGGAGCTCGAACAACGGTACACCCTGGCCGGGGACGTACTCGCCTTCGTGGACGAGCAGCTCCGTTGTCGAGGGTGCGAGCTTGACCTTGACACCGTGTCGGTGGGCGAGCTGGACGACGGCGAGGACGGTCGTCTCCGAGAAGTCGGCTTCCGTGAGGACGAGCTCGTCGGGTCTCGTCTGCTCCAGCACCCCAGCGAGTCCGTCGAGCGACTCCGCCAGCACGGGAATCGCGGGGTCGCCGACGTGGGAAACCGCGCCGAGGATCTCGACGTCGAGCCCGCCACGTGCCGCGAGCAGTTGGCGGCGCAGATGACGCAGGCCCTCGCCCTCGCCCACGAGCACGAGCCTGCGCCGGATCCCGACCACCTGCATCAATTCGCGCGAGACCGATTCGTAGGCGGCGCGAAGTGCCCCGATCGCGAGCGCGCCCGTGACGACGGCGGTGGGAATCAGGCCCGTGGTCGTGAAGTCGTAGTCGGTGCCGAGCCCGAACGCGAGCACGATCAGCGCGACGAGCACGAGGGCGCCGAGCACGCGCCCCGGACCCGCGCGCCGGTCGCGAGGCGCATAGAGCCCGGTCTGGAGGAAGACGAGGACGGTGATCGGCGCGAGGAACGGCAGCCACTCGCTCGGGCCTGTGTCCCAGAGGAGCGCCCAGTAGATCCTGTCGCCGTAGACGACCGCACGAAGGACGAGCGCGAGGTAGATCCCGAGCGCCAGCCCGGCGACGTCGAGCAGCACCAGAGCACAGACGCTGATCGCGCGGCGGGCGAGCCCGAGCAGCGGGCCGCGGGAGAGGAGATAGACCCGCGAGCGCCTGACGTCCGCCGGGGCCGGCAGATCCGTGGACGGCACGCGCACCGTCGTGGGCGCCTCTGGCGGCACGCGGCTGATTCTACGGTCCGAAGACGGCCCTTCCACGTGCGATGTCGGCCCATGCCACGACCCGGGCGTCGTCACCGACGAGCGTCGGGAGGTCGACGGCCGGCCGGCGAAGCCCGAGCACCGCAAGCGCACCGACGATCAGCCGTCGACGGCGGTCGTCGAGCAGATCGGTGTCGTGGAAGTACGCGTGGACGGGTGCCGAGAGCGCCCCGGGCCGGACGAGCGCCCGCACGAGCTCCCCGAGCCCGTGGGTCGTCGGTACTGCCGGGAGCTCGAGGCCGTGCTCCAGCGCGACCCGCGCGGGAGTGTCGAGCGTGGCCCAGGCCGCGTCGTCCGGCAGATACGCGGGACGCCTCGAGCGCGGTGTGCAGTCGACGTAGCCACGCTCGGCACACGCCGCGGCGACGCCTTCGTCCGTGTACCACCCTCCGCCGCAGAAGAGGCTCGGGGCGATGCCCCGCTGCTGCAGCCAGGCGCTCTCTCGCAGCACACGAGCTCCCGGATCGCCCCCTGTCGGCCTGGCGTGGGTCGGGCTCGTCCAGTGCGTGTGGTGGCCGAGCGGGCCTAGTTGCGCGGCCGCCCGCGCGCGGTCCAGCCAACGCTCCTCGTCCGCGGCCTCGCCTGCCTCGGCATCGGGAGGTCGCATCAGCGCTGCGATCGCGAGCCCTCCCGGACGGCGTTCCTGCAGCGACGAGAACGCTGCCCAGACCCGGTCGTCGAGGGGCCGTTCGACGTGGCACGAGACGACGGCGTACCGTTCCGGGGTCGTGAGCGACATGGCGCAGCAACGCATACCACGCGGCGCCGTCCTCCTGGTCGCCGTTGCCGCTGTCCTGCCGCGGCTCGCAGCGCTCGCGATCGAGCGCGAGGAGATCCTGGAGGAGTACGTCGAGAAGAGTGACACGTTCGCGACCACCCTGGTCGAGAGCGGCACCTTCGGCTTCCTGGCCGAGGTGCCGTCGGCGTACACCCAGCCGCTCTATGCGTGGTTCCTTGCCGCGCTCTACTGGCCGCTCGAGCGCAACTGGGTCGTGGTCGGGGTCGCCCAGATCGCGGTCGCGCTCGCGACGGCACTGCTCGTGCTCGCGATCGGGAGGCGGCTCGGCTCGACGCGGATCGGAGTGATCGCCGCCCTCGTCGCGACGCTGCATCCCTACGTCGTCTGGCACGACATCCACGTCAACCGTGAGCTCGTCGACGGCCTCGTGCTCGCGGCGGTGACGCTCCTGGCGCTGCTGGCCCACGAACGCCGCTCGTGGACGCTCGTGGCGGCAACAGGCGCGATGGCGGGACTCGGGCTGCTGGGGAACGCCAGGCTCCTTCTCCTGCCGCTCGTGCTCGCCGTCTACGTGGCCTGGCGCGCGCGGCCCGGAACGCGTGCGTTGGCCGTCGCGCTCGCGTCGCTCGCCGCCGCCGCGGTCGTCGTCGCGCCGTGGGTCGTACGCAACCGGATCACGATCGGCTGCGCGACGATCACGACCGACGCGCGCGCGTTGTGGAAGGCGAACAACCCCGCGACCTACGACACGCTCGCGCGTGGCGCCTGGATCGACGATGTCCCCGAGCTTCCGGGCGCACCGCTCTCGCCCGAGCGGGCTGCGGGGATCTCGGTCGAGGCCGCGAAGGCGGTGGACGAGTGCGAGCAGGCTGGCTTCTACCGCGACGAGGTGGTCGATTTCTGGCGCGACCAGCCGGGCGAGAAGGCACGGCTCGCCGTGCAGGCGACGGGGATGCTGTGGTCTCCGTTCCTCAGCGTCGAGGCAGACGACCCG
Organism: Gaiella sp.; assembly: GCA_051003695.1. GTDB lineage: Bacteria > Actinomycetota > Thermoleophilia > Gaiellales > Gaiellaceae > Gaiella. The sequence continues at coordinate 4,619 of JBPCLB010000279.1, forward strand.
GCGCAGCAGGGGCTCGCGGATCTCGCCCAGCGCACCGTCGAGCCGGCCTTCGTGATCGTGCTCTATCTCCTCGCCGCGGGCGGCGCGCTGCTCGCGCCGCGACGCTTCGTCGCGCTCGCCGCGCTGCTGCTCGCCTACTCGACGCTCGCCGCAATGGTCTTCGCGGGCACCGTCCGCTACCGGGCGCCGTGGGACTTCCTGCTCGCGGTGCTCGCCGCGTTCGCGCTCGAACGCGCGTGGCGCAGCCTCCGCGAGCGCCGGGGACGCCCGAGGACGGCCGCGTAGAGCTCGGCCATCCGCTCGGTGTTCCGAGTCTGCGAGAACGCCTCGAGTGCCCGGCGGCGGCCCGCAGCGCCCATCATCCGGGCTCGCTCGGGGTCGCCGAGCAATGAGCGGATCGCCTCGCGCAGCGCGTCCGGCTCGGAGGGCGGCACGACGAGCCCGGTCACGCCGTCGACCACGAGCTCGGGCAGCCCGCCGATCGCGCTCGCGACCACGGCGCGTCCCCGCTCCATCGCTTCGAGTGCGACCATTCCGAACCCCTCGCCGAGCGAGGGGACGATCACGATTCCAGCCCGCTCGAGCACCGATGCCGCCGGAGCGACGCGGCCGAGGAACGAGATTCGCTCTCCGAGCGGCGCGGCGAGCTCCCGCAACGCGTGCTCGAGCGGGCCGTCGCCCGCGACTTCGAGCCGGACGTCGGGTAGCTCGCGCAGCGCAGTGAAGAGCGTTTCGTGGCCCTTGATCGGGATGAGGCGACCGACGATCGCGAGCCGGTCGGGTGCCGGCGGCTGCGGTGGCTCTGTCCCGGCCTCGATGCCGTAGTGCACGATCTCGAATTCCCGTTCCGAGAACCCCTCCCGCTGGGCGAGATACCGCGCGAGCCCGGCAGAGATCGCGACGTGAAGATCGACCCCGATCACCGTAGCCCGGTCGGCGAGCGCGAACGAGCGCCGGTCGCGAAAGGTGTTGAAGCCGTGCTTCGTGCTTGCGAGCACAGGCACGCGAGCCAACCGGGCAGCGGCGAGCCCGTAGAAGTCGGCGTGGACGAGGTGCGTGTGCACGATGTCGGGCCGGAGGCGCCTGATCGCGGAGACGAGTCGTGCGAGCGCCGCCGGGCTGGCTGCGCGTGGCAGCCGGATCCCCTCGACCGGCACCCCCGCTTCGTCGAGCCGCCGGGCCAGCTCCCAGGCGCCGACCTCGTCCTCGTGCAGCATCAGGAAGCGCGCGTCGATCCCGCGCTCGCGCAGCGCGGGTAGCAGCAGGAGCAGGTGGTTCTCGGATCCCGAGATACCGGAGGCCTTCGCGATGTGCAACACGCACGGCCTCATCGGCGCGTTTCCTCGTGGTTCTCAGCCCGTGCCGTGCCCGAAGGCCGATTCCCTCGGCCGAGAGGGCTGGCTGTCGCAGGGGGAGAGGAAGCGTGAAGAGTGAGGCTCGTGTGGGAAACATGGTTTCCCCCGCGCCGGAGGTAGCGCGCGTCGATCCCGCGCTCCCGCAGCGCGGGTAGGAGCAGGAGCAGGTGGTTCTCGGAGCCTGAGATCCCCGAGGCCTTCGCGGTGTGGATGACCAGCGGGTTTGTGCCTGGCTTCAGCCAGGCACCTGGCGAACCCCCTAGCCCCATCGGCTCGAGAGTGCCACTACACGGTCCGCCCAGCTC
>JBPCLB010000280.1:0-3420 GCA_051003695.1 Gaiella sp.
GCCATGCGCGCAGAGACTCGTCTTCGAGGAAGTCTTTGTCGCCGGTGACGATCGCGTCCGCGGCTCCGGCGAGGGCAGCGGCGACGACGGGGGTATCGTCCGGATCGCGGATCGGGACGTCGATGTCCGCCGTCGGCAGCCCGGGCGCCAGCAAGCGAAGGACGTCTTCGACGTCGCGTCGAGAGATCTCGTAGCGGGCGATGCGAGGACGTCGAAGAACGTCCGCCAGTTCCTCGGCCAACTGCCAGGAGACGACGAGCTCGAAGCGACGTTCGCGCATTGCGCGGAGAACGCGGCCAGAAGCCCCTTGCGGGACGATCAGGCCCGACACCCAGACGTTCGTGTCAACGACGACGCGCAGAGCGAGCCTCGGCCACGGCCGCAGCGACATCGCGCTCGACACGGGCAGGCGGAGGCTTGGTTCGTTGTGCAATGCGCGAGCGGCGCAAGAGCAGCGCGTCGAAGCGCTGCTCCCACTCGTCGACTGCGATCGGGCACGCTCCATTCTCCTCGAGCCACCCATCGACCGCCTGCCGGATCAGTCCGGCAACCGGCTCGCCGCGACTCTTGCTCACCGCTCCCAGGGCGACCAACTGTTCCTCTTCGAGATAGACATTCATACGTTTCATCGCCTATACATCATACACCTACCGATGCCGCCGGTCCGGCGTGGAGCGCACGCGCCACAACCCGATCGTGAAAGATCCGGGCTAACGAGTGACGCGCAGCGTCACTCGTCGCCGAGCATCGGGCTCTCGGCCAGCCCCAGCCGGTACGCCGAACGGGTTGCCTCGGTGCGGTTCTTGACGCCGAGCTTGCGGTAGATGTTGGTCAGGTGGAACTTCACGGTCTGCTGGGTGACCCAGAGCGCCTTCGCGATCTCGTCGTTCGAGCGGCCCTGCGCGAGCTCGGTCAGGATCGCGATCTCGCGCTCGGTCAGCCCGGCGGCCTTCGCGCCGCTCGGCGCTGACCCCTCTGCCGCTCCGATCGTGGAGAAGACCGTGCCGCTGATCACCTGGCGCAAGGTCGAGGGGAGATCTGACGGGTCGACCGACTTGAGCACGTAGGCGCTCGCTCCACGGCGGAGGGCCGTCTCGATCAGCTCGGCGCTCGTCGACGCCGACAGCATCACGACCTTGATCTCGGGGAAGCGGCGCCGGATCTCCTCGAGGCACTGCAAGCCGTCCATCCCCGGCATGCGAACGTCGAGCACGACGAGCTCCGGCCGGTGCTCGGAGACGAGCGGCAAGACCTGCGCGCCGTTCTGGGTCTCGGCGACGATCTCGAAGCCGCCGTCGTCCTCGAGCGCGCGGCGCATGCCGTCGAGAATCAGTCGGTGGTCGTCGGCGATCAGGACACGCATGAGTCAAGTGCTACCACGGGTGTGTCGGGCGCGCGCGCTCGCCCCAATGTGCACTGATTCGCTATCGGCAGGCGCGAAGCAGTTCTGGACCATCGTCTGGTCCCGCTCCGCCGCTCGACCCTGGACGAAGACGCGGCCGTCGCCGATTCTTCGACCGATGGTGGACGCGCATCGACACCGGCAGCGAGCGCTTGCGGTCGCGCTCGCTGCCGGATTGCCCATCTCGGCGGTCTTTCTCTGGCTCGCGGTGCGCGATGCCGATCTCGGCGCGGTCGCGCGAACCGTCGGGGAAGCCCGGCCCGCGCCGCTCGCAGGCGCGCTCGCCTGTCTCGCCCTCGTGTACTGGCTCCAGGCGGTGCGCTGGCGTCGGATCGCCCGAGTGGAGGTCGGTCGCCGTCGGGTGCTCGAGCTCGTGATCGCTGCGGTTGCGGTGAACAACGTCGTGCCGGGGAGGGTCGGAGACCTGTTGCGCGCGCGCTGGATCTCGCGCGCGGGAAATCTGCCCGGGGGCCGCGGGCTCGCGAGCGTCGTCCTCGACCGGGGCAGCGACGTGATCGTGCTCACCGGGCTCCTGCTCGTGAGCTTGCCGCTCGTCACCGACGAGCCCTGGGTGGACCGGATCGTCGTGGCCGCGGTGGCGGTGGCCGCGTGCTTCGTCGGTGGGATCCTCGCGGCGCACGCGTATGCGCGGCGCCGGCCGCGCGAGCGGAGGGCTGAGCGCAAGCTGCTGCGGAGGCTCGCGCGCGACACGCTGGACGGGCTCTCCGAGCCGGTCCGCCCGCTCGAGGGCGTGCTGTTGCTTGTGCTCGGCGTCGGCGCGTGGCTCGCGTGGGCCGGCGCGGCGAGTTTCTGCGCTCGGTCGGTCGGGATCGAGCTCTCGCTCGTCGAAGCCGTCTTCGTCACGGGGGCGATCAACCTCGGGGTTGCGATTCCGTCCTCGCCGGGGTTCGTCGGCACCTATCAGTGGCTCGCGGTATCGGCGCTCGCGCTCTTCGGCGTCGAGCGCGGAGCGGCGCTCGCTTTCGCGGTCGTGCTGCAGGCCTCGTGGTACATCCCGACGACGTTGCTCGGTGGTGCCCTCCTCGCCGCCCGGATGCGCGGTCGTGCTCGGGTTTCTGCCTCGCGCCGCGGGCGCTCGCGTGGGGCCGAGGGGGTCAGACACTCGTGTCTGACCCCGGGTGCTGTGGACATTGACGGGTCGGGCACGCGTGTTTGAGCTCGTGGTGTAGGGCGGCGGCGGTGCGGGGTCAGACACTCGTGTCTGACCCCGTTGGTCTTGTAGGGCGGCGGTGGCGGTCGGGGTGGGGGTCAGACACTCGTGTCTGACCCCGCTCGGCGCGCAGCACCTCGAGGCGCGACTCGACCAGCTCGCGGTAGACGCTCGCTGCCTCGTCCGCGAACGCGCCGACGTGATGGTGGACGACTCCCGGGTGGTGCCAACCAGGCCCCGGCGCGATCCCGGTATTGGCTTCGTAGGAGCACCACGGCCATGCCGATGGGTCGTCGACCACGCCGGCTGCGAAGGCATTGAGGTCGATGTAGACCGCGGCTCGTACGACGTGCGTGCTCGACTGCAGCGAGCGGCTGTGGTAGCGGCCTTCCCAGACGGGGCCGCGCGAGCCCCGAGCGCTGTTGAGTCGAAACGCGTACCGGCCCTGGATCAGCCGCATCCCTTCGGCGAGGTTCGGGAGTGGCGTCAGCACGAGGAGGTGGTAATGCGTCGTGAGGACGCAGTAAGCGGCGACCGCCCACTGAAGCTTTGCCGCGGCCGAGCCGACGAGCTCGAGAAACGCGATGCGGCTGTGGTCGGTAGGGAATGCGGGGGCGTGAGTGTGGGAGCGGGCGGTCACGTGGTGGATCAGACCGTCGCCCTCGGTTCTCAGCGGACGTGCCATGGGCGTAATCGTCGCTCTGCGTGCGTGTCGGCGCCAGGTGGCTCTTTCGGCCACGGCCGGTCTCGGCCTGGGGGTCTGTGCGCGGGCCAGACCCGGGAGTGGGATCAACGGTCTCGTCGGGTGATCGGGGCTCGCGGGGGGTCAGGCACGAGTGCCTGACCC
>JBPCLB010000281.1:0-3669 GCA_051003695.1 Gaiella sp.
TCTGGAACCAGGATCACGCCGTCGGCTACACCGACTGCGCCTGCGCGCCGTATATCAACGCCTACCCGCCTGTGGCCGAGATCGGGGTTCTCGGCACGATGACCCTCGGGGGCTCCGATCGCTTCGCGGGACTCGTCCAGACCGGCGCCTACCTCGCGATCGCCGTCTTGGTCGTCGGCATCGCCAGGCGCATCGGCTTGACCACGGCTCAGGCCGCCTTCGGCGGTCTCCTGACCCTGACGCTCCCGCTCCTCGCGCTCCAGGCCTCCACCGCGCAGAACGATCTCGTCGTGGCCGCGTTTCTGCTGGCGGCGACACTCTTCCTCCTCGACGGCTCGCGCGCCGCGTCGTGGCTCGCCGGGCTCGCGACAGCACTCGCGGTCGGCGCCAAGGTCACTGCCCCCCTCGCCCTGCCGATCCTGCTCGCTGTCGCCGTGCTCGCGCATCCTCGCTCGGCCCGCCGCGTGCGCTTGCTGGCCGTCGCAACGGGCAGCATCGTGGGTGGGCTCTGGTACGTCGTCAACCTGATCCAGACCGGCAAACTGGTGGCCGGAGCCTCCGAGGGCGAGCCGTTCGACCACTCCGTCGCGGGGATCGTTTGGCGGACGATCAAGCTCGGGCTCCAGCTGATCGATCTCTCTGGAGCCCGCGGGCGCGATCTGTGGCTCTACGCGGTCGCGGCACTGATCCTCGTCTCGGGCCTCGCGCTCGCAGCGCAGCTACGTCCAACGTCTCGCTCCCGTCGCTCGACGGCGTTGCTCGCCGGTGTCATCGCGTTGGCGCCGCTGGGGCTCCTCCCGCTCGCTCGTGCGCTCGAGCGAGCGCAGTTCAAGCTGTGGCTCCTCCTCGGCAGGGATGACTTCGCAGCCGAGGAGTCCACGCGGGAGCTGACTCGCGCGGCGTCGAACTGGTCGTGGTACGGCCCGCTCGGGGCTCTGCTGCTCGTCGCCGGAATCGTGCTCGTGGTGCGAGCGGCTCGCGCGACCCACGTCGATCGACTCGGCGTGGTCTTCTCGCTCGCCCCGCTCTACTGGCTCGCCGTCTTTGCTGCGCTCTTCTTCTACCAGCCTTTCGCGGGACGTTTCTTCGTCTACCCGATGGCCCTCGCCGCGACGACGTGGGGACTCGTCGCGATCCGGCGCTGGGCGGTGTGGGGTGTGGCCGCGATCGCTGCGACGACGCTCGTGCTCGTGCTCGCGAACGACTTCAAGCGGCCCTCGGGTATCCGGCTGCTCGAGCCGAATCCGGCCGCGAGCTACTGGTCGACTCCACGCTGGGCGGGTCTGGGTGAGGAGATTCACGCGCCCGATCTCGTCCGCTTCGTCGACGAGCGCCTTCCCGACGGGATCGAGGTCGGCCTCGTCGTCGGGTCGAGCGACGCGTCGTACATCGTCTTCGGACGGGATCTCGACCGACGGATCCGACTGCTCCCGAACGGTATCCGGGACGCCGTGGGCGTCGACTGGGTGATGGTCGGCCGCTACTCGAACGCAGCGCTCGACCCGGAAACCTGGCGCACCGTCGAGCGCTTGCCGAGCGGATGGGAAGTGTTCCGTCGCCGTTGATGCGTCAGGCGCTCGGCGTGCTCGTGCCTGGCGTTTCCTCGACGTAAGCCTCGAAATGAATCGGCTCGCCCTCGAGCTCGACGCGTCGGACCGCGACGTCGGTTACGACCCAGCCATTCGGCACGAGCACACCTCTCAGAGGCGGTTCCGAAAGGGTCTGCACGTCTGAGCTTCCGTCCGGGTAGTTCACGAGCACCCGGTAGCTCCGGCCCTCGAGTGATTTCGCGGTGTCTGCTGGGGATGCGTTGGGATCGCTCATTTGCTTCTACTCACCTACCACCGTAGAGGCTCGAAACGTGTCTACCCCGCATTTGGGGGAGAAAAGCACGATCGGGGGGCTAGCGGTTCTCACCTGTCAGAGGGATGGGCAACCCGAGCATTGTGACGACGGTACGATAACTGTGGTTTTGCGTCGGCTCCTTGCGGTGGAGCTTTGAGCTCTACCGTGTTGCAGCAGGTAGGCGTGCCGTCTGCCCCGTCGATGCCTGTCGCGAAACGCGCAGCGCTTGCGGCCGTCGTCGCCGTGGCCGCAGCGGGTGCGCACTGGTTCCTCGAGCCGTTCGTGGACGTGCCGATTCTGCAGGGGGTCGTGCCGTGGTGGACGATGCTCGTACTCTTCGGAAGCGCCGAGCTGTACGTCCTGACGGCGCGTGGACGGGCCGAGGTAGCGGCGCTCGCACCCCAGGACGGAATCTTCGCGATCGGGTTGTTCGTGCTCGACCCCGTCGGCCTCGTCGCGGCGCAGCTCGTCGGTGCGATCGTCGCGTTCGTCCTGCTCGGCGCTCTGGATCACCGGGCGACAGTGCGACGCCTCGCCGCCCTCGGGCTCGGCGCGACCGTCGCCCTCGCCGTCTTTCAGGGCGCCATCGAGCTGTTCGATCCGACCGGCCCGTTCGCCTGGCTGACCGCACTGTGCGCCGTCGTTGCAGGGCTCCTCACACGTGAGACCGCCACCGCGACAATGCAGTGGTCGGGGCGAGCCTCGTGGCTCGACTCGATCGCTAGCGGCGGGGGAGCGCGACTTGCCGCCGGAGTGGCCTCGGGGTCTGTCGGGGTCGTGGCCGTCGAGCTGCTTCGCTACGACACTGCGGCGGCATTGCTCCTCCTGGTGCCGATCGTTGCGAGCGCCCGTGCGCTCCGCGTGTACACCACCGAGCATGCGCAGCTCGTCCATCTCAAGTCGCTGGACGAGTCCATGCGCGCCGTCCATCGGGCTCCAGACCGCGAAGCCGGTGTGGACGAGCTACTCACCGCGACGCACAGCCTGCTGGGCACGGACGTCGCCTGGCTCGTCCTCTTCGAGAATCGCGGCGCTTCGACCCTCGTTGCCTGGTATACGCCGGAGGAGTCCTCTCGGCTCCATTCGCGGGATCTCTCGAAGTCTCAGGGCGAGGCGTGCGGGTTGATTGCGGCCTCACCGGGAGCGGTCCCCATGGCTCGCGGACGAACGACGGGCGTCCTGCTCGGATTGCTCGCAGACCTCCGGTTGGCGGAGGCGATCGCCACACCTGTCCGGGGCGAGTCGGGGGTGCTCGGTGTGCTCGTCGTCGGCAGTCGCGGGGTCTCGAGGAACGCACTCGACGAAGGTCGCATCCTGGCGCTCGAGACCTATGCCGATCACGCCGCGATCCTGCTCGAGAACGACCAGCTCGAACAATCCGTGTACGACCTCGAGCAGCTCAAGGATCAGCTCCGCCACCAGGCGTTCCACGACGCGCTCACCGGGCTCCCCAACCGGTCGCTCTTCACGACGCGTGTCGCCGAAGCGCTCGCCGGCAGCGACGAGGAGACGGCGGTGCTGTTCCTCGATCTCGACGACTTCAAGCTGATCAACGACAGCTTCGGTCACCACGCGGGAGACGAGCTCCTCGTCGCGGTTGCGTCGAGGGTTCGGGGTGTCGTGCGCGCGACAGACATGCCCGCACGTCTCGGAGGGGACGAGTTCGCCGTCCTCGCCGGTGACGGCGGCAGCTCCGACGCGGAGCACATCGCGGGCCGCCTCGTGCGCACGCTCGAGGCGCCTTTCACGATCGACGGGCGCGAGATGTCGGTGCACGCGAGTGTGGGATTCGCCGTCGGCCGCCCCGGCGTGACGACCGCCGAC
>JBPCLB010000282.1:0-5392 GCA_051003695.1 Gaiella sp.
GCGGTGAGCGCACGCACTTGGGACACGCTTCGGATGTTGCCGCCGAAGAGGATCACACCTGCGATCTCGCCCCTTCTGATCCGCGCGAGCAGTCCGACGCTGGGTGTCGTCCCCTCCATCGCAACGACGAGCCGGCGGCCGACCAGCTCCTCCTCGCTGCGCGGCGAAGCTGCAGGCGAGCCTCCCGCCCAGAGTGCCGCGAGCCCAACGGCGGCCGCGGAGATCACCGGTCCGATCGCGCGTCGCACGATGTTCGCTCGGTAGCTCCGATACGGCACGGCCGGATGGGTCCGAGGGCCTACACGACCGCGTCGGGGTCCTCGAAGCGAACCGTGAACGGGAGGCGCCAATCGTCGTCGGCTTCGCCGTCGATCGTCAGGCGCCACTCGTACAGGCCCGACTCGAGGGGAAGCGGGCCCGAGTTCACCGCGACCGGGAAGTCGAGCGCGGTTCCGGGCTTCAACCCCGCCGGTCTGCCGACCTCGAACTCGACGTCGTCGAAGAAGACGACGGGATGAACTCCCTCCTCGGTCTCGAGCTCGACCTGCAGTCCATCCGCGTCGAGCAGCTCGAGCCGCATCACGTGCTTCTGGTTCGCACGGTCCCAGGGAACGCGGATCAGGATCGCGATCCCGAAGGGGACCGGTTCCGGGCCGGTGAGCGACCAGCCGCCCCCGACGATCGTCAGCTTGCCGTCGCTCACCTGTGCGAAATCGGCCAGCAGAATCGTCACGTGCATCGTCATCGCAGTCTTGCAGCGTTGCAGAACGCGGGGCAACGAGGAGCTGCCAGGCGCTTCGAGCGATCCCGGTACCGGGTCAAGCGCGAGCGCCTGACCCGGTGCGTTCGCACGTCAGCGAGTTTGGGGAAATCCGAGATCGACCTTGGAGGTGGCCGGGTCGGGCCAGCGTGAGGTGACGACCTTGCCGCGGGTGTAGAAGTGGATCGACTCGGGGCCGTAGGCGTGGCTATCGCCGAAGAGCGACTGGTTCCAGCCGCCGAACGAGTAGTAGGCGACGGGCACGGGAATGGGCACGTTGATCCCGACCATGCCGGCCTCGACCTCGAATTGGAACTGGCGCGCGACACCGCCGTCGCGCGTGAACAGCGCGACGCCGTTCCCGTACGGATTGTCGTTGACGAGGCCGACCGCGTCGTCGTAGCGCTGCACACGCACGACCGAGAGCACCGGCCCGAAGATTTCGTCCCGGTAGGCGTCCATCTCCGTCGTGACGTCGTCCAGCAGCGACACGCCGAGAAAGAACCCGTCGCCGTCAGGGATGGACTCTCGCCCGTCCTCGACCACGGTCGCACCCTGGGCGGCGCCTGTGTCGATGTAGCCCGCGACGCGGTCTCGATGCTCACGCGTGACGAGCGGGCCCATCTCCGAGCTCGAATCCATGCCGTTACCGACCTTGACGTTCGGCAACCGCTCTCGGATCGCCTGCACGAGCGGATCGGCGACCTCACCGACGGCGACGACGACGGACACCGCCATGCACCGCTCGCCGGCGGAGCCGTACGCCGCCGAGACCGCCGCGTCGGCCGCCATCTGCACGTCGGCGTCCGGGAGCACGACCATGTGGTTCTTGGCGCCGCCGAGCGCCTGGACGCGCTTTCCGTGGCGCGCACCGGTCTCGTAGATGTACCGCGCGATCGGCGTCGAGCCGACGAACGAGATCGCGACGACGTCGGGATGCTCGAGGAGCGCGTCGACAGCGACCTTGTCGCCGTGCACGACCGAGAACACGCCCTCGGGGACGCCTGCTTCCGCGAGCAGCTCGGCGGTCAGCATCGCTGCGGAGGGATCCTTCTCGGAGGGCTTGAGCACGAAGCAGTTGCCACAGGCGAGTGCCGGCGCCCACATCCACATCGGCACCATCGCCGGGAAGTTGAACGGGGTGATCCCCGCGACCACGCCGAGCGGCTGCCGGATCGAGTACACGTCGATTCCGGTCGACGCCTGCTCGGAGAACTCCCCCTTCAGCAGCGTCGGGATCCCACACGCGAACTCGATCACCTCGAGACCGCGCGCGACCTCGCCCATCGCGTCCGACAGCACCTTGCCGTGCTCAGCGGTGAGCAGCTTCGCGAGCTCCTCCTGGTGGCCGTGGACGAGCTCGCGAATCCGGAAAAAGAGCTCCGCCCGCTTTGCCAGCGACATCGCGCGCCACGCCGGGAACGCCGCCTTCGCGCGCGCAACCGCCGCGGAGACCTCCTCCGTGGACGCCAGGTCGACCGCACCGCTCTGAACCCCGGTCGCCGGGTTGTAGACAGGGCCACTGCGACCCGACGTACCGTCCACACGGGCGCCGCCGATCCAGTGCGGGATCCGCGTGATCACGTCGGCACCGCGCGTCGCGGGTGCCTGGGCCAGCTCGGTCATCGCTCCTCCTCGGGGGTGTCCCGGAAGGGTATCGCGCGGAGACGAGCGTCAGAGGTCTGCGGAGAACGTGTCACACGCGCCGGCGTCGCCGCCGTCGAACCCGGCGCGGAACCACTTGACGCGGAGCTCCGACGATCCGTGGGTCCACTGCTCGGGGCTGCGCGCCCCCAGGCGGTCGTCGCCCACCGCGGCCGCGGCAGCGAGACCCTCGTCGACATCGCCCGGATCGAGGTCGCCACGCTGGTAGACGCTGTGCCCCCACACCCCGGCCAGGCAGTCCGCCTGCAACTCGAGCCGAACCGAGTACTCGTTCGCGCGATCCGGATTCTCGCGTTGGAGCTCGCGCATCTTCTCCTCGATGCCGAGCTCCCCCTGCACGTGATGCGCGAGCTCGTGCGCGATCACGTAGGCGGCGGCGAAGTCACCCGGTGCCCCGAAGCGGCGGCTGAGCTCGTTGAAGAACGAGAGGTCGAGGTACACCTTGCCGTCCGCCGGGCAATAGAACGGGCCTGTTGCGGAGGACGCCTGGCCGCAGCCGGATTGCGTGCCCGAGGTGAAGATCACGACCGGCGCCCGGCGGTACTGCTTGTCGGAGCTCTGGAACTTCGCCTGCCAGAAGTCCTGCGCGTCCTTGCTGACGAACTTGGTGAACTCGAAGGTCGTGTCCTCCTGCGGGAGCGTGCTGGTTCCGGCCGCCCCGCTGTCGAAGCCGCCGGGCGTGAGCCCGCTGTCGCCGCCCCCACCCCCACCCACAACGTTCGTCCCCAGCAGCAGGCTGAGCACGACGAGCACGATCACCCCGAGACCACCGCCCGCCTTGCCGCCGGGGATCGGCAAGCCACCGCCCATCATCCCGCCGCCGCCTCCGCGGCGATCCTGGACGTCTCCCGACCCCGGAACCTTCTTCCAGCGCACGCGCGGAGCCTACCCCTCGCGCGCTGCTCGCAACCGCGCACGGCTCGAGAGAGTCGATCGGCCCCTACCGGCGATTCCGACCCGCGAACGCCCAGGTACCGTGCCGCACATGGGCCGCATGCTCGTGACGGTGATCCTCGTGTCGGCCGTTGCCGCCGCATCGGCGCAGGCCGCAGCCCGGCCCGTGGCCCCGGCGACAACGGGCACGACGCTGGAGGGCAAGCGGGTCTCGCTCGCGGACTTCATGGGCCGGCCGGTGCTGATCAACGTCTGGTCGTCTTGGTGAAGGACGTGTCAGAGCGAGGCGGTCGCCTACGCGCGCTGGGTCTCGAAGCAAGCGCCCGGCATCCGGTTCCTCGGCCTCAACGCCGCTGACACGCTGGCGGGCGCACGGGCCTTCGTCGCGCGGTACCGCTGGACGTGGCCGTCGCTCCAGGATCCGCGGAGGACACTCGCCAAGCGCTTCGGCGCGACCTACCAACCCGCGTTCCTCCTGATCGATGCCAGGGGGAGGTTCGTCGGAGGGTTCCAGAGCGCCGGCACGCCGGCCCGTTGGGATGCCCTGCTCGAGCGCCTGCCCTGACCAGAGACTCGCTTCGCGACTGGGTGCGGTCGGTCGAGCGGGCGCCGGCGGAGGAGCAGTGGGCGATGCTCTGCTGGCTCGCGGGCCGAGCGGTGCAGGTCGATCCTGACGACGTCCGGGCGGCCCTGCGGCGAGCCGAGTTGCTCCTCGCGGCAGGTGGCGATCCCCGGCGGCCGCTCGAGCTGTACGACCGCGCGGTCACGGCGCTCGCCACCGATCTCGACGAGCCCTCGAGGCGGGCCGACCTCGCCCGCGGCCTCGCCGAGCTCGAGCCGGAGCTCGCTGGTCTTCGGGGCGCGGGCGAGGCACTGCGTCTTCTGCGCAGCGACCCCGAGCTCGCCTGGCGGGTCTACGCGCTGGCCCTGCTCGCCGACGACGACCTGCGCTAGCGGCAGCTCCGGCGGTACGGCTACGGGTTGCAGACCGTCGTCACGCAGCCGGCACGACCGCACGCACGAACCTGACGTCGCCGCTCACCGTGCGGACGCGAAGCTCGGCGCTCGGCGTGCCGTCGGACGCCGGCTCGTCCTCGACATCGAGCTCGCACGTCATCGTGCCGCTCACCGACTGGGCGTCGATCCAGACGCCGAGGCCGGAGGCGACTCCGAGCTCGACGTCGCCGGAGACCGACTGGATGCGCGCGTCGCCCGCCGTCAGGGCACCGACTTCGGCGTCGCCCGAGACCGTCGTGAGCACGACTCCGGCTCGCGCAGTGCGCACCGAGACGTCCCCGGAGACCGCGTTCACGACCAGCGCTCCCGCGGCTCGCCCGACGAGCACGTCGCCCGAGGCGGTCTGCACCGTGAGCGCGGCTTCGGCGTCGAGGATCGAGACGTCTCCGCTCGCGGAGGTCACTTTCGACACGCCGCGAACACCGGCGACCGACACGTCGCCGCTTCCCGTCTTCACCTGGAGCGCGCCGAGCTCGCCTTCGGCCGTCAGGTCGGAGGACCCGGACGTCGAGTCGACGTCTGCACCGAGCGGAGCCCGGATGCGGAACCGGAGCTGCGAGTCTCGGCCGAAACGGCGGTGCCGCTTGGGCTCCTGAACGACGATCTCCGTCCGACCTCCACTGCTCTCGCGCGCTCGGACGACGACCTCGGCGGCGAGCTCGGGGCTCGGCGCTTCCACCTCGATCTCGGTCGCCGGCTCATCCCAGGTCGTGATCGAGACGTCGGCGGCGTGGAGCTGGAGCCGCAGCGAGACGGGGCCGCTGGTCGCGAAGGTGTGGCTCCCCGGCGCGCTCAACGACGTCGCCCCTAGTGCCGCGGCCAGCCTTGACGGCGGACGCGAATCCCGTCTTGCCACGGCCTGTCGGCGCGGCGCCGGTCGAGGTCGTCCTCGTCCGGAAGCTCCACGTGCCCGAAGGGGCCTGGGTAGATCGCCATCTCGTTCTCCTCCCTAGCCCCGGGCGAAGCCCTGGAGCCGATTGCCCGAGCGGACGCGGCCGCCGCCACGGCGCCCCCCGTCCGCTTCACGTTTCAACGTCCGCACGATCCAGGCGTTGG
>JBPCLB010000283.1:0-6487 GCA_051003695.1 Gaiella sp.
GGCGGTCGTGCGATGGAGGGTTACGCGCCCCAGCCCCCCCGAGCCAGGAGAGGGCTGGCGCCCGCGACGATCGCACGCCGGTTGTCGGCGGTACGCTCGTATCTCCGCTTCACGCTCGGGGCGGCGCGCGTGCCGGAGACGGCGCTCGCCGGCCGGCGACCACAGCGGCTACCGCATGCGCCGAAGGTGCACGAGGTCGAGGCGCTCACCGACGCGATCGTGGGAAACGACGCGCTCGCGCTTCGCAACCGTTCGCTGATCGAGGTGGTCTACTCCTGCGGGCTGCGCAGCGCCGAGGCCGTCGGGCTGAACCTCGACGACGTCGATCTCGAGCGTGAGACGCTGCACGTCAGCGGGAAGGGCGGCAAGCAACGGCTCGTCCCGCTCGGCGAGGAGGCCTCGTGGCGCCTGGCGCGGTACTTGCGCGACGGGCGGCCTCCGCTAGCACGCTCGGCGCGGGCGTGCGATGCCGTCTTCCTCTCGGTACGCGGCCGCCGGCTGGACACGAGTGTGCTCCGGCGCCTGGTGCCGAACCCGCACAAGCTGCGCCACGCGTACGCGACGCATTTGCTCGAGGGTGGCGCAGATCTGCGAACGATCCAGGAGCTGCTCGGGCACGCCTCGCTCTCCACGACGCAGGTCTACAGCCACATCGACGGCCGCCGGCTGCGGCGCGTCTACGACCGCGCGCATCCTCGCTCCTGAGAGGAGCGAGGCTCGTGGCGCCGAATCGGTCCGGGCCGTGAGCCCGATCACCGATCTCGACACCGACAGATACCTCCTCCTGCTCGCGGCGCAAAGGTCGCCTCGCACCGTCGATGCCTACCGCCGCGACCTCGCCTCGCTCTCGTCGTTCCGCGGTGGCCCGGCGGGACTCGTGACGACCGAAGAGCTCGAGCGCTGGCTCGCAGGGATGCGGGCCAAGGGGTTGTCCGGGGCGACGATCGCCCGTCGGCTCGCTGCGGCACGCTCCTACCTGCGCCATCTCGTCCTGCTCGAGCGGCGAGGCGACAACCCCGCGGCCGAGCTGTCGGCGCCGCGCCGCGGACGCACGCTGCCCCGCACGCTCTCGGCCGCCGAGGCCGAACGGCTCGTCGAAGCCGCTGTCGGAACCGGGCCGCGAGCCCTGCGCGACCGCGCGATCGTCGAGCTGCTCTACGGCGCGGGACTTCGTGTCTCCGAGGCCCTCGGGCTGATCCGGACGTCGATCGACCTCGACGACCGGCTCGTCCGTGTGCTCGGAAAGGGAGGCAAGGAACGCCTCGTCCCGCTCGGGCGCCCGGCGGTCGACGCTGCTCGCCGCTACCTGGCGCTCGGTCGGCCGCAGCTCGATCGGCGAGGCCGACCCGAGCTCTTTCTGAACGCCCGCGGCGGTGCGCTCACCCGGGCGGGAGCGTTCCTGATCCTGAAGAAGCTCGCGGACCGCGCCGGGCTCGAGCCGGGTCGGGTGCACCCGCATCTCCTGCGACATTCTTTCGCGACGCACCTGCTCGAGGGAGGTGCTGACCTGCGCAGCGTCCAGGAGCTGCTCGGACATGCCGACCTCTCGACGACGGAGCGATACACACACGTCTCCGACGGCAGGCGGCGTGAGGCGTACTTCGGCGCGCACCCGCATGCCCGACGGCGCGAGCCGGCGACCGACGACGGCGCGTGAGCGGCCGAAGCCGAACCCGGCTCTAACGCGATGCCACCGAGGCGAGCTCGACCGCCCGCTCGATGTCCTTCTCCGGCGCATCGACGAGTGTGAGATGACCGAGCTTGCGGCCCGGTCGCGGCGACTTGCCGTAGAGATGCACGTGGGCGCGAGGCAGGGAGAGCAGCTCGGCGAGCGCCGGGATCCCGCCGATCAGGTTCACCATCACGGTCTCGCCGAGCGCTTCGGTCGAGCCGAGCGGCAACCCGAGAATCGCACGGAGGTGGTTCTCGAACTGGCTGGTTCGAGATCCGTCGATCGTCCAGTGCGCGGTGTTGTGGACGCGGGGCGCGAATTCGTTCGCAAGCAGCCGACCACCGACCTCGAACAGCTCGACGGCGAGCACGCCCACGTAGTCGAGCTCGTCGAGCAACGTCGCGGCGATCGCCTCTGCCGCCGCTTGCGGCGCGTCGGCGGCGGGCGCGCGCGAGATCCGAAGAATTCCCTCACCGTGGACGTTTTCGGCCGCGGGCCAGAAGCGGGTCTCGCCGTCCCGGCCGCGCACGGCGACGATCGAGAGCTCGCGATCGAACGGCACGAGCTCCTCGGCGAGCGTGCCGTCGGCAAGCGGCTCAGCGCGGTCGGCTCGTCGTTGGCCCTTGCCGTCGTACCCGAGACGCCGTGTCTTGACGAGGGCCGGTAGCCCGGTCTGCTCGACCGTCCCGAACTTCGCAGTCGGGATCCCGAGCCGTCGAAAGAGCTGTTTCTCCCGTAGTCGATCCTGCCCCTCCTCGAGTGCGACGGTTCCGGGCACCACCCCGACGGCTGCGGCCGCCGCCACCGGCACGTTTTCGAACTCGTACGTGACGACGTCGGCGCCGTCGGCCAGGCGCTCGAGCGCTCCAGCGTCCCCGTAGTCCCCGACGACCAGCTCGCCGACCTCGCCGGCGCAGGCGTCCCGCGACGGATCGAGAAACCGGAACGAGAACCCGAGCGGCACCCCGGCAAGTCCGAGCATCCGCCCGAGCTGTCCCCCGCCGAGACACGCGACGAGCGTCAACGGCAGCTTGCAACAGACTGTTGCAAAGACGTCACGCTGCCGGATCCGGGGCGTCGAGCACGGTCTGGGTCTGCGTCGTCCGGTACGCGGCGAGCCGGTCGCGGATGCCGGGATCCGACCCCGCCAGGATCGACGCTGCGAGCAGCGCCGCGTTCACCGCTCCGGCGCGCCCGATCGCGAGCGTGCCGACGGGCACCCCAGCAGGCATCTGCACGATCGAGAGGAGCGAGTCGAGACCCGATAACGCCTTCGACTCCACCGGGACTCCGAGCACCGGCAGCGACGTCTTTGCGGCTGCCATCCCCGGCAGGTGCGCTGCGCCGCCGGCACCGGCGATCAAGACGCGCAACCCCCGTGCCTCGGCGGTCGCCGCGTACTCCATCAAGAGGTCGGGCGTCCGGTGCGCCGAGACGACACGCTGCTCGAACGGCACGCCGAGCGCCTCCAGGGTTTCCGCCGAATGCCGCATCGTCTCCCAGTCGGAACGGGAGCCCATGATCAAACCAACGAGCGGTGGCATCAACGTGAGCGTATCGGGGCATTTCGCTCCACGGACTGCCCAGGAGAGCGACTACCGCGGCCGCGCCGTCTTGAGACGCTTCGTCAGGAGCAGGGCGACCGAACGCGCCGTCTTGCGGACGTTTGCATCCGCTTCGTCGTCCTGCGCGAGCCCGTCGAGCAACTGGATCGTCGCGCGGTCGGCCGTGCCGTTCTTGAAGCAGAGAATCGCGAGGCGGCGCACGGCCGCGTTCGGCTCGCGTGCGACGAGTGTCGTGAGCAGAGGCCGGAACTGGTTGACGTCGCCCGGGTGATCCCGCGAGAGCGACTCGAGCGCGATCAGCGCAGAGCCGCGAGCCGCCGGGCTCTCGTCGTCGATCCCGCGCCGCAGCAACTCGAGCTTCTGCCGAAAGCGAAATTGAGCGACCGAGCGAAACGCGAGGGCCCGGGCGCGGTAGTCCTCATGTCGGGCGGCGGCCTCGATCTCGTCGCTCCATTCGCTCCGCAGAGCCGCAAGCTCGGTCTCGGCGCCGTCGCGCTGAGCGAGCTCGGCGGCGTACGTGGCCGCCTGCTCGAGCGTCACGGGACGGCCGGCGCCCGTGCGGCAGGGAGCTCGTCCAGCGACCGCGCGGCAGGCCCCACGTACCGGGCCGAGGGGCGCACGAGCCGACCGAGCCGTTTCTGCTCGAGGATGTGCGCCGACCAGCCCGCCGTGCGGGAGCACGCGAACATCGCCGGCGCGAGCTGCGGCGGCACGTCGGCGACGTCGAGCACGACCGCCGACCAGAACTCGACGTTGGTCGCGAGCACACGGTCGGGTTTGCGCCGGTGGAGCTCGGCAAGGGCTGCGTTCTCGAGTTGCTCCGCGACCTCGAAGCGCGGCGACCCGAGCTCCTTCGCGGTCTGACGCAGGAGCCGTGCGCGCGGGTCCTCCGCGCGGTAGATCCGGTGCCCGAAGCCCATCAGACGCTCACCGCTGTCCAGCAGGTCGGCGACGAAGCGCTCGACGTCGTCTGCCCCGGCAGCCCGATCGAGCATCGGCAGCACGCGTGCCGGTGCGCCGCCGTGCAGCGGGCCCGATAGAGCACCGACCGCTGCTGACAGTGTCGCCGCGCAGTCGGCCCCCGTCGAGGCGACGATGCGCGCGGTGAAGGTCGAGGCGTTGAGGCCATGCTCGGCGGTGCAGATCCAGTACGTGTCGATCGCCCGGCTGTGCTTCGGGTCTGCCTCGCCGCGCCACTCGAGCAGGAACCGCTCCGCCGTGGTCGCCCCGGCCGAGACCCGATCGGCGTCGACGCGATCGGTCTTCCCGTCCGCAAGGCGAGCGGACTGGGCACAGATCGAGATCATCGCCGACGACAGTCGTCGCAGATCCTCCTTCGCTTCGTCGTCGGAGATGTCGATCAGCTGAGCGCAATTCCACTCGCCTGCGAGCCGCGCGGTGGCGGTCTGGAGATCGGCCGGAGTCCGACCGGTGAGTGCTCCGGCGACGAACCCCTCGCTCGGCGGAAGCCCGGGCTCGAGCGCCTCGTCGACGAGGAGGCCCCAGACCTGCTCGAACGGAACCGAGCCGACGAGGTCCTCGATATCCACGCCGCGGTAGCGCAACGCCCCGCCGTCGCGGTCGGGCTCGGCGATCTCGGTCTCGAAGGCGACAACGCCTTCGAGGCCGGCCTTGAAGTCGCTCATTCGTCTCCTCGGATGCGCGTCGGCTCGAATCGCGGACGGTACCTGACCAGCGTGGATCGACCGGGCCACTATCCTCCTGCCGTGGCGGGCGGGCGCATGCCGCATGCGCCCGCCGAAGACGAGGTTTCGCTGCACGAGCATTTCAGCTTCGAGAGTCCCGGTAGCGCGAGAGGAGAGACGTGAACGGAAGAAAGAAGGTCACGGTCGTCGGTGCCGGGAACGTGGGTGCGACGTGCGCGCTCGAGGTGGCGCGAGGCGACTACGCAGACGTCGCGCTGGTCGACATCGTCCCGAAGCTCGCCGCCGGGAAGGCCCTCGACATCGACCAGATGGCCTCCGTGGTCGGCTACGAGCCGACCGTCGTCGGGAGCGAGGGGTACGAGGGCACCAAAGGCTCGGACGTCGTCGTGATCACCGCTGGTCGCCCCCGCTCGCCCGGGATGAGCCGCGACGACCTCGTGACGACCAACGAGGCGATCGTGAGCGCAGTCACGAAGGAGGTCGTCAAACGGTCTCCGAAGTGCGTGATCGTCGTCGTCTCGAATCCGCTCGACGCGATGTGCCATGTGGCGCACGCGGTCTCCGGGTTTCCGAAGCAACGTGTGGTCGGGATGGCGGGAATCCTCGACACCGCTCGATTCTCGGCCTTCATCTCCTGGGAGACCGGAGCGTCCGTGAAGGACGTGACCGCGATGGTGCTCGGCGGTCACGGCGACCAGATGGTTCCGGTCGTCTCCGCGACAACCGTCGGAGGCGTTCCACTCGCCGAGCTCGCGCCCAGAGGACGGATCACGAAGCTGGTCGAGCGGACGCGGAAGGGCGGTGGCGAGCTCGTGGAGCTGCTCGGCACGTCGGCCTGGTATGCGCCGGGTGCAGCGGCCGCGCAGATGGTGGCGGCGATCTGCCTCGACCAGAAGCGCGTCCTTCCCTGCACGGTGCTCCTCGAGGGCGAGTACGGGGTCGACGGCCTCTACATGGGCGTGCCCGTCAAGCTCGGCGCGTCAGGCATCGAGGAGATCGTGAAACTGAAGCTGAGCGCGGACGAGAAGAAGTTGCTGCGCGCCTCGGCGGCAGCCGTCCGGGACGTGGTCGGCGTGCTCACGACGTCCTCGTGAGCAAGCTGGGGAACGGCCATGTCGGGCCGGCGGTGGGGGTCTGACCCTCGGGTCTGAGCCCACGATCGGCGATCCGTCGTAGCAGCGCGATCGACTGCCTCTTCATCTCTGCTCACGAGCCTCGGCGGTACGCTCTCGCGCATGGATCTCGGCCTCGAGGGACGCACGGCGATCGTCTGCGGGGCGACGTCGGGGATGGGACTCGCGATCGCCGAGTTGCTCGCGGCCGAGGGCGCGAACGTCGCGATGTTCGGCCGCCGTCGCGATCTGCTCGAGCGCGAGGCCGAGCGTGTCGGGGCACTCGCGGTGCAGGGCGATCTCACGATTCCACAACACCTCGAGCGGCTTGTCCAAGCGACGGTCGGTGCCTTCGGCGGGGTCGACGTCCTCGTCCTGAACGGTGGCGGCCCGCCGCCGGGAGCCGCGAGCGGGCTCACCGCGCAGGCCGTCGAAGACGCCGTCGCGCTCCTGCTCACCCCCCATGTCACG
>JBPCLB010000284.1:0-6076 GCA_051003695.1 Gaiella sp.
GTCCGCGAGGCCGAGACCGGTATGAGCCGCGTGTGCTGTCAGCCCGGCCAACGTCAGGGCCAGCAGGCCGAGTACGAAGACCCTGCGCGGAAGATCGAGGGCGCGGAGTGCGATTGTCTGAGAAGCGTCGTTCATGATGTTCGCGGACGACTGCAGGGCCTGCAGCCGGCGAAAGAACTATCGGCAGCGATCCGGTATCGGATTAGCGAGCTTCATCGGTGCGCAACCTCGCAACCGCGCGCATACTGGCGCATCAGCCCCCGTTCGGGCACTCTTCCACGGTGGCCCACTTTGCAGCCGATGTCACGAGCGATCCGCTCGGGGGCTCGCTCCGAGGGCAGTGGCCGTGAGGAATCCGATGCGTGACGAATCGGCCGCGTTCGAGGTCGTGATCGGGATCCTCGGCGCATCGGTGCTCGTCGTTGTCGCCGCCTGGCTCTCGCCGTGGCTCGGGGTCGTCGTCCTTCTCGTCGTCTGCGGGGCGGCGGCCTGGAAGTTGCGCGGCGGGGTTCTGCAGCGACCGGCGCAGACGCACGTCCGGCGGGACGGAGGCCCGAACCGAAGGATCCTGGTCGTCGCGAACGAGACCGTTCAGAGCCCCGCACTCCTCGAGCTGCTGCGTGCAAAGGCCGCCGGGATGCGCGAGGACGTGCTCGTCGTCTGCCCGGCGCTCAACTCCCGGCTGCGGACGTGGACGTCGGACGAGGACGGCGCCCGAGGCGCAGCGCAGAGGCGGCTCGAGGCGACGCTCGCGCGGCTGCACGAAGTCGGCGTCACTGCGCGCGGGACGATCGGCGACGGCGACCCGTTGCAGGCGATCGAGGACGCGTTGCGCGAGTTCCCCGCCGACGAGATCGTCGTCTCCACGCACCCGCCGGGGCGGTCGCACTGGCTGGAGCAGGGGGTCGTCACGCTCGCCGAGGAGCGCTTCGACGTGCCGGTCACGCACGTCGTCGGCGAGGGGACGCCGGCGTAGGGGCCGGACCTGTCCGGCCCGTCGTTGCGGGTCGCCGTCGCACGGGCCTTTGGCTGCGCGGCTTCTACGACCACGTGATCCGCGACGAGTCAGACCTGTATCGCGTGCGCGAGTTACATCAGAACGAACCCAACTGCGGACGGCACGCCGCAAGTGCGGGCCGTGAGCGAGCGGGCGGCGGTCAGGTGCCCTACTTGGTGACGAACTCCGCGACGGCCTGGATCTGCTCCTCGGAGAGCTGGCCGTCGAAGGACGGCATCCCGCCCTGGCCGTTCGTGATGCGGTCGATCGCGAGCTCGAGGCTCGGCTGCGATTGATCCAGGTTCGGGCCGACGTTGCCGTCGGAGCCTGCAGCGGCGAGGGTGTGGCAGCCCCCGCACCCGGCCGAGGCGAAGACCGCCTTTCCGTCCGTCTCGCCCCCGGTCGGCGGCGCCGGCTTCGGCGGGTTCGCGGGATCGATCGGCCGACCGCTGTCGTCCAGGCCGGCGACCTCGGCGACGTAGGTGGCGACGTCCTCCGCCTCCTCGCCTTCGAAGATGTCGGCCGGCATGCCGGGCTCGCCCGTCGGGGTCTCGTCGACGGGATAGGTGATCTGACCGCGCACGACCTGCTGGATCGTCGATTCACCGAGCCCGTCGAGACGCGACTGGACGAACGCGAAGTCGAGATTCGGGCCGATCTGACCCTTTGTGCCCGCGTCGGCGAGCTCGTGACAGGAACCGCAGCCCCGGACGAAGAGCTCCTTGCCGTTCTGGCGATCGCCGGTGCCCTCGGAGTAGCCCGCGGTGTCGCCGCACGCGGCGAGACCGAGCCCGGCGACGGCAGCGAGCCCGACAGCGAGGAACGCGGTGATCGTCCGGCGCTGCACCGGGGGCGAGTCTAGACGAGTGACGGGTCTAGCCGGACGACGAGGTGCGCAGCTGCTTCAGGCGATCCTTGACGCTCACGGCCGTCGGATCATCCGGCGCGAGCTTCAGGAATCGCTCGTAGGCCGCGATCGCGACGGTCGCGTTGCCGGCTTGCTCTGCCGCCTGGGCGAGCTCGATCTGGACGTTCGGGTCGGCCGGCTGGAGCTCGGCAACGCGCTCGTAGGCGTCAACTGCTCCGGTGGCCGCCGTGCTGGCCTCCTGGACGAGCGCAGAGACGCGCTCGTTCGCCCGGGCGTTCACGGCAGTTCCGATCGGGTCGGAGACGACCGTGGTTCCGTCCTTGCTGAACTGTCCCGGGAAGTTCTGGCTCGCGCCGGTGAACGCGGCCTCGATCTGTACCTGCTGAGCAGCCGCCTGCTTGTCCGACGCTTGGGCGAGGTAGATCCCGCCGAGCTCCCGGTAGGCGTCGGGATCCTTCGGCGTCAGCGCCGTCACGGTCTGGAGTGCCGCGATCGCCTCGTCGAGATCGCCCTCGGCTTGCAGCGCGTTCGAGAGCTCGCGCCAGGCTTCGGCGTCCTCCGGGTTGTCCTCCGTCGCCTCGCGCGCATCCGAGACGGACTGCGCCTCGCCGCCCGCGGAGTTGCGAAACACGTCGCCGACCCCGACACCACCGGCGCCCACGCCGAACCCCACGAATCCAACCGCGAAGACGAGCGCCAGAAGCACGAACACCCACTTCGCGCGCTTCCGCAGCTTCGGGAAGAACATGGTGTCCTCGATCGACGGTGCGGCGGGCGCACGCCGGGGCCGGCGGCCAGCTACTGCAGCATCCGGCTTCTGGCCTTTTGGCCGGCCCTTGTCGAATCGCGCCATGCGGTGATCCCTCGTCGGAAGCGGTCCTCGCCGCCAACGAGAGTAGCTGCAACACGATCCGGCGACCCCCCCAGGACAACGGCCGCGACGGGATCCTCGACCGGGTCGAACGGTG
The DNA here is from genome assembly GCA_051003695.1 of Gaiella sp. Classification (GTDB taxonomy): domain Bacteria; phylum Actinomycetota; class Thermoleophilia; order Gaiellales; family Gaiellaceae; genus Gaiella. The sequence continues at coordinate 2,834 of JBPCLB010000284.1, forward strand.
CTTCGGCGAGGTCGACGATCGCGAGATCTGCGCGCTTTCCGGGGACGAGCGACCCCAGCTCGGATTCGAGGCCGAGGATGCGGGCACCGCCGAGTGTCGCAGCCTCGAGGGCGTCGCGCGCCGAGTAGGCATCCGGGCGCTCCGCACGTCCGCGGGCGAGCACGATCGCCATGCGCATCTCTTCGAAGAGGTCGAACGACGGCGTGGACGCCGGGCTGTCGGTTGCGATCGCGACCGTGATCCCGGCCGCTCGCAGCTCGGCGACACGCGCGACTCCACAGCCGAGAAAGCCGTTCGAGCGAGGGCAGTGCGCGACGCCGACGCCCGCGCGTGCAAGGAGCTCGATCTCCTCGTCGTCGGCGTGGACGCAGTGTGCCGCCGAGACACTCGGCGAGAGCAGTCCGGCCTCTGCCAGGAGGCGGATGCCGGTCGTGCCGGGAGGTGGGACGAGGAACTCCGCCAGCGGCGTCCAGTCGCCGGTCCCTCCGACGAGCCAGTCGCGTTCCGCGGGGCTCTCGGCGAGATGCGTCTGGATCGGCAGCCCGAGCGCCGCGCAGGCCTCGTACACCTCGCGCGTACAGGTGTAGGGCGCGTGGGGCGAGACTCCGAGCCGGACGTTGTCGGAGAGCGTCGGGGCGATCCGGTCGCGGATCTCCTCGAACCGCTCGAGCGCCGTGACGTCCTGACCGAAGACCTCGACGAACACGACCGCGCCGAGGCCCACGGCGGTGGCAGCCTCGGCCGCTGCGCCGCTGAAGCTGCAGTCGCCGATCGTCGTCGTGCCCGAGCGCAGGCACTCGGCCGCGCCTACCCCTGCGATGTCACGCATCTCCTCGACGTCGAGGAGCGCCTTGCGGGAGATGTGGAGCCCGATCCAGGGGACGAACGGAAGCCCGTCGCCGAACCCGGCGTAGACGGCGTACTCGAGGTGCGTGTGCGCGTTGACGAGTCCCGGCACGATCACGCAGCCGGGAAAGGCCTCGCCTTCGCCCAGCTCCGAGACGAGTCCGACCGCTTCGATCAGCCCGTGTGCCCCGATCGCGACCGCGCCGGCACGGATCGGCTCGCCCTCCACGGGAACGACCCAGTCGGCCGACACCACCCTCCCGCTCACTCGCGTGGAATCCCTACTCGGTGTCGGCCCAGAGCGTCTCGCGCAACGGCTTGTCCCAGCGCCTCTCCGCGTAGACCGAGAGCCAGATCGAGGCCTCGAAGAGGATCAGGAGCGGCACGAGCTCCAGCGCGAGCGAGACCGGATCGACGGTCGGAAGCAGGATCGCGAAGCCGAGCATCCCGACCATCCCGAGGCGTCGGTTCTTGCGCAATGTCGCCGACGTGAGCACCCCGAGCCGCACGAGCCCGAGGATGAAGATCGGCATCAGGAAGGCGATCCCGGTCGCAAACATCGTCAACGTGACGAACGAGAGGAAGTAATTCGCCCGGATCTGCTCGTCGTACAGCTCACCGTCGTAGCCGACGAGGAAGTCGAGCGCCCTCGGCAGGATGATGAAGTAGCAGAACGCGACGCCGGCTGCGAACAGGCCGCTCGCGACCATCACCAGCACCGAGATCACCCGTTGGGTCGACTTGTCGACGGCTGGCGCGAGAAAGGCCCACACCTGCCAGAGCAGCAGCGGCAGGACGATCGCGAGCGACGCGTAGAAGCTCACCTTGAGCGAGGTCGTGAAGGGCTCGGTCACCCCGAGCGTGACGAGCGGGATCGGCTGTCCGTCAGCGCCGAGTGGGAGCAGATCCTCGAGCTCGTCGATCAGCCGGTCGTGGAACGCGTACGCGACCGCGAAGCTCGGCACGATCGCGAGCAGGCAAACGAACAGACGGTGCCGAAGCTCGGAGAGGTGATCGACGAGGGTCGCCTCCTCGTCGTGGCCGAGGCGCCGCGGGACGATCCTGCGCGCCACTGCCCTAATCGGCTACGAGACGACGTCGCGCTCGCGCGTGGAAGCGGTGCTCGTGGTCTCCGGTGGGTCGATCCCGGCCACGTCGTCGAAGCTCGACACCGTCGACTCGTCGTCCTTGCCCGTGACGGAGTCCTTGAATTCGCGCATCCCGCGACCGAGCTGGCGTCCCATCTCCGGCAGTCGCTTGGGGCCGAAGATCAGAAGCACCGCAACCAGCAGGATGAGCATTTCCCAGATACCGATTCCGAAAGGCATGGACATAGCGTAGCAGCGCCCCGCCACAACCCGGACAGGCCGGTTCCGGGTACCCTCAGTCGTGGAAACGTACGAGCGAAGGGATTCATTGGCACTGCTCGAGCTCACGAACCTGCACGTCGCCCTCGAGGACGGCACCGAGATCGTCAAGGGTGTCGATCTCGCCGTGGATACGAACGAGAAGCATGCGGTGATGGGTCCGAACGGCTCGGGCAAGTCGACGCTCGCCTACGCGCTGATGGGCCATCCGGCCTACGAGATCACCGAAGGCGACATCACGCTCGACGGAGAGAGCATCCGTGAGCTCGAGGCGGACGAGCGCGCGCAGCGCGGCCTCTTCCTCGCGTTCCAGTACCCGCACGCGATTCCGGGCGTCACGGTCACGAGCTTCCTGCGGAACGCGATCAACGCGAAGCGCAAGGCGGCTGCGGGCGAGGACGACCCGGTGCCGGTGAAGGAGTTCCGCACGGAGCTGCTCGCCGCGATGGAGCACCTCAAGGTGCCCCGTGAGCTCGCGCAGCGCTATCTCAACGACGGGTTCTCCGGCGGAGAGAAGAAGCGCGTCGAGATCCTCCAGATGGCGATGCTGAAGCCGCGCATCGCGATCCTCGACGAGACCGACTCGGGGCTCGACATCGACGCACTGCGTGTCGTGGCCGAGGGGGTCAACGGGCTCGTCGGCCCGAAGATGGGCGCGCTCGTGATCACGCACTACCAGCGGATCCTCAACTACGTCACACCCGATCACGTGCACGTGTTCGTCGACGGGCGCATCGTCGCCTCCGGCGGGCCCGAGCTCGCACAGACCCTCGAAGCGGACGGCTACGAGGCATTCATACCCGCAGGTGTAGGAGGAGAGTCGGTTTGAGCACGACAGAGAACGACCTGGTCAAAGGGATCCGGAGCGAGTACCAGTACGGGTTCTCGAACCCCGACGAGGCCAAGGACTACTTCTTCAAGTCCGGGCGCGGCCTCTCGCACGAGGTCGTCGAGGCGATCGCCGAGCACAAGAACGAGCCGGAGTGGATGCGGAAGTTCCGCCACGCGTCGCTCGACTACTTCTACGCCC
>JBPCLB010000285.1:0-5185 GCA_051003695.1 Gaiella sp.
GTGACGGAGGAGTCCGTGCCGAAGATTATCGCGGCGCTCACCGATGCCCTCGCCGAGACGAGTGGCGCCTCGAAGGAGCACATTCAGGTCGTGATAACGGGTGTCAGCCCGAAGCGCTGGGGGATCGCCGGTGAGGTGCAATCGTGACCCTTCGGCCACGATTGCACCTGGGAAGAGCCAGTCAACCGATAATCGATTTCACGTCGCGTTAGACTCGCTGAGATTTTCTAGGCGCCCCGCGCCAGCGGGGCGCCCCAGAGCGAAGGAAGGTCGATGCCACAAGCCACGCAAGTCCTCCTCCCGGGCTCGGCCGCCGAGGCCATCGAGCTCTTCGGTAACGGGGACGACGTGACGGTGATCGCGGGCGGCACGATCGTGGTACCCGAGCTCGCGGACGGACGCCGGACGCCGGGCAAGGCGTTGCTCCTGACCCGAGCCGGTCTCACGGGTGTCTCGCGCAGCGGATCGCGCGTCACGATCGGCGCGGCGACGCCCGTCCAGGAGCTCGTGGGCTTCGCGGCGCCGGTCGGGCCGTGCGCGGCGAACGTGGCCGACATCGAGATCCGCGCGCAAGGCACGGTCGGCGGAAACCTCTGCGCAACGGTCGGCGAGGTGCCGCGCGGTGATCTCCAGTCCGCTCTGCTCGCGGTGGGAGCCACCGTTCGCTCCGCTGGAGCGGGCGGGGTGACCGAGGCGCCACTCGAGGACTTTCTCGGGAGCCGCGACGGGCGGTTGATTCTCGACGTCTCGTACGACGAGCCGGCTGCGGGGTCGTTCGTCGCGCTCGAGCGCCCGCACGCGCACGTCTACACCGCGCTGGCTGTCTCGGCGGCGCGCGCCGATGACGGAACGGTACGGATCGCCGCGACCGGCATGGGTAGCCACGGTGTCAGGCTGACGTCGGCCGAGAAGCACGCCGACGATTTGCAGAAAGCAGGCGACGAGTCCGTGGCCGACGTCACTCCCATCGACGACGCGCTCGCCTCGGCGTGGTACCGCACCAAGACGCTGCCCGTGCTCGTCCGCCGCGCCCTGACCGAGCTGAAGGAGCAAGCATGAAGCTGACGGTCAACGGGGTCGCGCGGTCGGTCGAGAGCGCTCCGCTCGCGACGCTGCTCGACGTGCTCCGCGAGGAACTCGGGCTCACGAGCCCGAAGGCGGGCTGCGAGCAGGGCGGCTGCGGTTCCTGCACCGTGCTCGTGGACGGCGAGCCGCGCCGCTCGTGTCTGATCGCCGTCGCGATGATCGACGGAACGGACGTGACCACCGTCGAAGGGCTCGGCACGCCGGAGCGCCTCTCACCCGTGCAGCAGGCGTTCACCCACCACTACGCCGCGCAGTGCGGCTTCTGCACCTCAGGAATGCTGATGGCGGCTCACGCGTACGTCGAAGGCGGCGGGGGTGATGACCCCCGCGCGATCCAGGAGGCCCTTGCCGGGCATGTGTGCCGCTGCACCGGGTACGTGAAGATCATCGACGCGGTCGCCGCTGCGGCGCGGGGGGACGAGTTCGACCTCTCCGTCACCGCTGCCGGCGCCGGCATGACGAACCTCGGAGTTGTCCAGTGAAGGCCGTCGGGGCACGTCTCCCCCGCTACGACGGGATCGAGCACGTCACGGGACGCACGATGTACGTCGACGACGTCAGGGCGCCGGGGACATTGTGGGTCAAGGCCCTCCGGTCGCCGGTCGACTCCGCCACGATCGGCGGGCTCGACGTCTCGAAGGCCGCGGCGATGCCGGGCGTCCACGCGGTCGTGACCTGGGAGGACGTGCCGCTGCTCGAGTACGGCCACCTCTCGGCGCTCGGGATTCCGGCCGACGAGCCGCTCCTCGCGAAGGACGAAGTGCGGTACAAGGGCCAGCCGATCGCGGTCGTCGCGGCTGAGGACGAGGACACCGCGCGCCGTGCCGTCGAGGTTATCTCCGTCGAGTTCGAGGAGCGGCCCGGTCTTTTCGATGTCCGCAAGGCGTTCGACGACGGCGCCCCGAAGGTCCACCACTGGGGGAACTGGTACCCCCATTTCGAGGGCGGGATGGATCGCCGCCAGATCCGCAAGGGCTCGGTCGAGGACGCGTTCGACAAGGCCGACCTGATCGTGCAGGGCGTCTACCGTCCGGCGGCGATCGAGCACGTGCCGCTCGAGACGCAGGTGTGCCTGGTCGTGCCCGAAGCGAACGGCCGGCTGACGATCTACTCCTGCACGCAGGCCCTCTACTTCTCGATGGGCGTCGTGGCGGCTCATCTTCAGGTGCCGCTGAACAAGCTGAAGGTGGTCGGTGGGACGGTGGGCGGTGGGTTCGGCGGCAAGGTCGACACGGCAACCGAGACGATGTGCTCGCTGCTCGCCATGAAGTGCGGCCGACCGGTCAAGTGGCGGTGGACGCGCGAGGAGGAGTTCCTCTGCTCGTCGACTCGGGCGCCGTGGCACATGGAGATCGCCGACGCCGTGACGAAGGACGGCTGGATCCTCGGTCGCAAGATGCTGACGCTGCACGACTCGGGGGCGTACGCACGCTTCTCGCCGTACGGCCTGACGAAGCACTCGTTTCATCACACCGGCGCCTACACGATCCCGAACCTCGAGTTCGACGGCTACGTCGTGTTCACGAACCGCGTGCCGACGACCGCGATGCGCGGCTTCGGCGTGACGTCCGTGTCGTTCGCGACCGAGACCCACCTCACCCGGATCGCCCTCGAGCTCGGCCTCGATCCGTACGAGGTGCGGCTCAAGAACGCGAACCGGATTGGCGACACCTCGCCGAACCGGATCGTCTACACCGACCCCTCGATCGTGCCGGTCGTGAAGGCGCTCGCCGGCGGCATGAAGACGGACCTGGCGCCGGAATACGCGGCGATGAGCCGCGACCAACGGACGGGCGACCTGCTGCCCGAGCACCTCGTCGGCCAGCTCGGAAACCCGGAGGATCACTGATGGCACTCCACAAGGGCCGCGGGATCGCGGCGATCGAGTACCCGACGGGGATGAACCAGAACGGCGACCCGTCGCAGGCGTGGATCAAGGTCAAGCCGGATGGCCGCGTCGATGTCTTCGCCGGCACCTCGGACATCGGAAACGGCTCGAAGACGATCCAGTCGCAAATCGTCGCCGAGACGATCGGAGTCCCCTACGACTGGATCACCTACGACAACTCGAACACGGACTCGTCACCGGTCTGCACCGGCACGTTCGCATCCCGCGCGACGTTCGTCGCAGGCAGGGCGGTCGAGAAGGCTGCGGAGAAGGTGCGCGAGCGCATCCTCGAGATCGCCGGCAAGGAGCTGGAGATCGATCCGTCCGACCTCGAGATCGTCGACGGCGAAGTGCTCGCCAAGGGCGCTCCCCAGAAGAAGATCGCCGTCCCGGACGTCGCGGCGGCGGCGACGTGGACGTACGGGGAGCTGATCACCGGCACCGGCGCGCAGCTGAAGCCGTACTCCGCGATCACCGACCCCACGACGGGAGAGGTCGATTCCCCGCCCCACTCCGCGCTCTCGTACGCGGCGTGCGCAGCCGAGGTGGAGGTCGACGACGAGACCGGTGCCGTGCGCGTCACCCGGCTCGTCCAGGTGTACGACGTCGGCCTCGCGGTCAACCCGACGCTCGTGGAGGGGCAAATCGAGGGCGGCGCGATCCAGGGTCTCGGGCTCGGCGTGCTCGAGGATTGCTACCCGTACTACCCCTCGGTCGACCACCGGGGCGGGCAGTTCGGCTCGTATCTCGCGCCGGGGATCGAGGACCTCCCGCAGCTCGACACGATCATCATCGAGAACCCCTCCGCCGACGGGCCTTATGGGGCGAAGGGGATCGGCGAGATGGCGAACAATGCCCAGCCACCCGCGATTGCCTCGGCCGTCTTCGACGCGATCGGTGTCTGGGTAACGGAGCTCCCGATCTCACCGGAGCGGGTGCTCCGCGCGCTCGAGGCGAAGCAGAGCGGGGCGGGTGAGCCGAGCCGCGTGGGCAAGACGATCGTGTTCGACTCCGAGCTATCGGTGAACGCGGTCGCGAGCGGGGCGATCTCGTTCAACACGTGAGCTCACCTTTCCGCTCGTTCAACGGGCTCGAGCCTTACCCCATCTTCCCCGGGGTGGAACTCGAGGCGATCGCCGGCGATCAGGTCTTCCTCGGGCGTGTCACCTATGCGCCCGGCACGACCGTGCAACGGCACAGCCACGAGACGACGGAGCAGGTGATGCTGATCCTCGGCGGCTCGCTGACGATGACGATCGGCGCCGAGACCCGTGAGCTGTCGGTCGGTGACGTCTGCGTCGTCAACCGCGGAGTCGAGCACGAGCTCCACTCGGTGGACGGCGTCACGTTCATCGAGGCGCTCGGGCCGGTGCCGCTCGACCACATCCCCGACCGCGACCGCGATCTCGTGCTCGGCGACCTCCAGGGCTCGCTCCATGTAGAGCGGTGAGTCGTGACGTTCGGGCTCGTCCATGGGGCCTGGCACGGCGCGTGGTGCTGGAACCGTGTCGTCCCGCTGCTGGAGCAGGAAGGCCACCGCTGCGTCGTGGTCGAGGTCCCCGCGGAGATGCGGACGCCGATCTCACGCGCTATGCCGAGATCGTCGCCGGCGCGCTGGGCGACGCTGACGACGTCGTCCTCGTCGGGCACTCGCTGGGTGCCGCGACGATCCCGCTCGTCGCGGCCCGCCGTCCCGTCCTTCGGCTCGTGTTCCTCTGCGCACTTCTGCCGAAGCCGGGCGGGAGCGCGACCGACCGCTACACCTCCGAGGCTGTCTTCGTGCCCGGTTTCGGAGGGAACACGGCGACACTCGAGAACGGCGCCTCCTATTGGCCCGACGCAGTAGCGGCCAGGCGGTGCCTCTTTCACGATTGCACCGACGCCGACGCCAGCTGGGCATTCGCCCACCTGCGTCCCCAGGCTGCAGCCCCCCGACTGGAGCCCTGGCCGGTCGGCGCTCTGCCGGACGTCGAACGGGTGTCCGATCGTCTGTCGTGACGAGCGCTGCATCTCACCCGACTGGTCGCGGCGGGTGTCCCGCGAGTTGCTCGGGGTCGAGGCGGTGGAGCTCGACGGTGGGCACTCCCCGTTTCTCTCGAGGCCTGCGGAGCTCGCCGACACACTCCGCTCGCTTACCTGAGTAGTTCAAAGCTCGGAGCGGACGCCTGGTTGCCTGCTCCAACCAAGCACCCAGAAAGGAAACGCGCCAGA
>JBPCLB010000286.1:0-12333 GCA_051003695.1 Gaiella sp.
TGATCCTGCTGCTCTCGGTGCCGTTCTATGACCGGCGGCCGGAGCGCAGGATCGGGCGCCGCCCCGTGGCGCTCGTCGCCGCGATCCTCGTCGTGATCTCGATGGGCGTGCTCACCTGGAAGGGGGCGACGGCGAAGGAGGCGCTCGGCTCGGAGATCATCGCGGAGGGCCTCCCGGAGGAGTGGGCCGAAAAGCAGGGGTATGCAGACGACGAGACGGCACTCGCCGGCGCCAGCCTCTTCGCCCAGTCGGGCTGCATGAACTGCCACACCTATGTCGGTGAGGGCGCCCCCAACCTCGGAGCGCCCGAGCTCACGGACGTCGGGGCGAGCGACCGCGGTGCCAAGTACTTCAAGGCGTACATCTCGAACCCGGCCCAGTTCGGCAACAACGTGATGATCTCGTACAGCTACCTGGGTGACGAGAACCTCGAGAAGCTCGCAGCCTTCCTCGACGCCTCCAAGGGAACCGACCGCGGGGAGTAGACAGGGTCCGTCTGCGGCCGAACCTCCCAGGCGAGGAACCGCGGGGCAGCTCGACCGGCACTTCGTCTCGCGGGGACGAAGTGCCCGGATACGCTGCATTACGTGAATGTCTTCCTCGGGATCACGGGCGCATCGGGCGCGCCGTACGCGAAAGGGATCCTTGATGCATTGGTGGCGGCCGGCTGTGAGGTCGGGCTCTGTGCCTCGGCGGCCGGGGTCGAGGTGCTCGCGACAGAGCTCTACGGCGACGGGACGCTCGGCCGCGCCGAGGTGCTGGAGCGCCTGGTCGGCGATGTGGGCGCGCAGGTCACGGTCTACGGGATCGACGATTGGAAGAGCCCCTACGCGAGTGGCTCCGCCAAGGTCGATGCCTACGTCGTCTGCCCATGCTCGATGTCCACGGTCGGCACGCTCGCCGCGGGCGCGATGGCGAACCTCGTCCACCGCGCCGCCTCCGTCGCGCTCAAGGAGCGCCGGAAGCTCGTGCTCGTGCCGCGCGAGACGCCTCTCTCCTCGATCCACCTCCGCGGGCTCGCGACGCTCCACGAAGCCGGTGCCGTGATTCTCTTCGCGGCCCCGGGCTTCTACCACGGCGCCGAGACGATCCAGGATCTCGTGGATTTCGTCGTCGCCCGCTGCCTGGATCAGTTGGGGTTGGACAACTCGCTCGTTCGGCGCTGGGGAAGCTGATGCTGAAGGCGCGGCGATGACGTACGAGGCAGGTTCGCTGGCGTCGGACGACGTCAGACGACTGTTCGATCGGATCGCCCCCGTCTACGACGCGATGAATCGCGTGATGACCGCCGGGCTCGATCGAGCCTGGCGGCGGCTGACGGTCGAGGCGGTCGTCCAGCCCGGCGACCGCGTGCTGGACGCCTGCTGTGGCACGGGCGATCTGGCGCTCGCTGCCGAGCGCGAAGGCGGTCACGTCACCGGGCTCGACTTCTCGGAGCGGATGCTCGAGCGTGCCCGAGCGAAGTCGGCGAGCGTCACCTGGGTGCAGGGCGACCTGCTCGCGCTGCCGTTCGCCGACGGCTCGTTCGACGTCGCGACCGTCGGGTTCGGCGTGCGCAACGTCGTCGACCTCGAGCATGGTCTCCGCGAGCTGCGGCGCGTGCTCCGCACCGGCGGCCGGCTCGCGATCCTCGAGATCACGCAGCCCCGCGGGGTGCTGCGACCCTTCTTCTCGCTCTGGTTCGATCGCATCGTGCCGCTGATCGGGCGCGCGCTGCCCGGCGGCAAGGCGTACACGTACCTCCCGGCCAGCGTCCGGCGCTTCCCGGCAGCGGAGGAGCTCGTCGCGATCCTCGAGCGAACCGGATTCGCACATGTCCGTTTCCGGCTGCTTGGGGGAACGATCGTCGCCCTTCACACCGCCACCACGGGCGAGCGCGTAGGTGTCTCTCCCGCAGGGAGAGAGAGCTGAGCGCGCTGGCGACGGTGACCGCCGCCCCGGGCCTCCGCGCCTACCTCGCTGCGGTCGAGGAGCGACTCGCAGACGTCGTGGCAGCCTACCCGGGCGTCGTCGCCTCGGTTGGCGCCGACGCGCTTGCGGCCGGCGGGAAGCGGCTGCGCCCCGCGCTCGTCTTCCTCTGCTCCGCGGAGGGGGCGTGGCCCGTCGCGGAGGGCGTCGCGGTCGAGCTCGTGCACATGGCAACGCTCGTCCATGACGACATCCTCGACGGCGCGCGTGTCCGCCGCGGGCGTGCCGCAGCCTGGACGGCGCACGGCGCGGATGCGGCGAAGGCCTCCGGCGACCATCTCTTCGCGCTCGCGTTCGTCGAGCTCGCGCAGACCGGCGACCTCGACCGGGTCGCACTGCTCGCCGACACGGCTCACGCGCTTGCTCGCGGCGAGGCGTTGCAGCGCGCACAGCGTCACGATCCCGAGACCACCGTCGAGGCGTACCTCGAGCGCGTCGCGCTGAAGACGGGCAAGCTGTTCGAGGCCGCCTGCGTGCTGGGCGGCGGCAGCGCGGCCTACGGACTGGCGCTCGGGATCGCCTTTCAGATCGCCGACGACATCCTCGACTGCGCCGGAGACACGAAAGAGACGGGCAAGGTGCCCGGCACGGACTTGCGCGACGGCATCCCGACGCTGCCCCTGCTGCTCGCCGCTCGTCAGGACGTCGCGGTGCGCGAGGCGCTCGCCGGCGGGCCGCTCGAGGGGGCGCTCGTGCGGGTTGCCGCGAGCGGCGCTCTCGCCAGGTCTCGCGAGGCAGCTCTCGACTACGCTGAAGAGGCGAGGGCGAGCCTCTCCGGCGAGAAGCGCCGCAGCGAGCTCGCGGCGCTCGCAGACGCCGTCGTCGATCGGGAGACGTAAACCAGGCATGGCACTGCTCGACCGCATCTCCACGCTTGCCCCGATCAGGGAGAAGGTCGAGGCGGGCGAGAGGCTCGACCTCGAGGACGGCCTCGCGCTGCTCGAATCGGACGACCTGCTCGAGCTCGGCGAGCTCGCCGACCTGGCGCGGCGCTTCCGCGGCGGTACCGACGAGGTTTTCTTCGTCCAGAACCTGTACTTGAACCAGACGAACGTCTGCCGGGTGAAATGCAAGTTCTGTGCGTTCGCTGCGACGCAGAAGCAGGAGCAGGCCTACACGATCACGACGGAGGAGCTCGTCGCCGACGCGGTCTCGCAGCACGCGGCGACCGGCTTCACGGAGATCCACATGGTCAACGGCGAGAACCCACACGTCGACTTCGGCTTCTACGTCGACACGATCAGCGCCCTCAAGGGAGCTCTCCCCCACGTGCACCTCAAGTGCTACACGGCCTCCGAGATCCACCACATGACCACCCTCTCGGGTCTCGAGCACGAGGAGGTGCTGCGCGAGCTGCAGCAGGCTGGGCTCGCCGCGCTGACGGGGGGCGGGGCCGAGGTCTTCGCCGACCGTGTGCGCAGGCTCGTGGCGCCGGGCAAGGAGCATCCCGACATCTGGTTCAAGGTGCACGACGCAGCGCACCGGCTCGGGATCCCCACGCACTGCACGATGCTCTACGGCCACGTCGAGACCTACGAGGAGCGGGTCGACCACATCCTCAGGCTGCGCGACCAGCAGGACCGCACGGGAGGCTTCCTCGCATTCATTCCGCTCGCCTTCCACCCCGAGCACACGGTCTTCGAGCGGCGGGGGTGGCGCCACACGACCGGCGTGGACGATCTCAAGATGCTCGCGTTCTCGAGGCTGATGCTCGACAACGTGCCGAACATCAAGGCGTACTGGATCATGATGGGGATGCCGATGGCGGCGGTCGCGCTGCACTTCGGCGCGAACGACGTGCAGGGGACAGTGATGCGCGAGCAGATCTTCCAGGCCGCGGGTGCGAGCGCGGGCACCGAGCAGAAGGTCGGGGAACTCGTCCGGTTCGTGCGGGAGGCGGGCCGCGTGCCGGTGCAGCGCGACACGCTCTACAACGAGCTCCGGCGTTGGTGACCTCGCGTCCGAGGATCAAGCTGAGCCAGACGATCCCGGCCCTGCCGGTGCGCGACACCGCGGCCGCAGTCGCCTTCTACCGCGATCGGCTCGGCTTCGAGGCACTCCACCACGACGGCGGATTCGCCGTCGTCTGCCGCGACGACGCCGTCGTGCACCTGTGGGAGTCGAGCGACGAGGCCTGGCGCGAGCGGAACGACCTGCGTGAACGGCCGATCTGCTCGGGCGCCGAGTCGTTCATCGCGGGGACCGCGAGCTGCAGGATCGTCACCGACGAAGTCGACGAGCTATACGGGGAGCTGCGCGAGGCGGGAGTGCTCCATCCCGTGTCGAAGGACGGCGTCGACGACACGGACTTCGGGACGCGGGAGTTTGCGACGCTCGACCTCGACGGCAACCTCGTCACGTTCTTCACGTGGGTGTCGGTGTCGGCGTGAGCGCGATACACGAAGACCGGCGGATCGCCGAACGGCGACGCATGCCTCGCCCGTACGGGCCGGGACGTCGATGATCCGGCTCGGGCGCATCTCGTACGTCAACATGGCACCGGTCTTCCATCGGCTGACGCACGAGGTGGAGGAGGTCGTCGGTGTCCCGACCGAGCTCAATCGGATGGTCGTCGCCGGCGAGCTCGACGTCGCGCCGATCTCCTCGATCGAGTATGCGCGCAACGCGTCGACGCTCCGCCTGCTGCCGAGACTCTGTGTCTCGTCGGAGGGCGCGGTCGACTCGATCCAGCTCGTGACACGACTGCCGCTCGGGCGTGTCGCCACGGTCGCCGTCACGCCCGAGAGCGCGACCTCGATCGTGCTCACGCGGGTGCTGCTGCCGCAGGCCGAGCTGCTGCCGCTCGAGTCTTCCGGAGAGGCGGACGCGAAGCTCCTGATCGGCGACGCCGCGCTGCGTAGCGCGTTCGAGGATCCGACCCCGCATCACGACCTCGGGCGGTTGTGGCTCGAGCGGACGGGGCTCCCGATGGTGTTCGCCGTCTGGGCGGCACCCGAGCCCCCGGCAGCAGGTCTGCTGGAGCTGCAGGACGCGCTCGTCGCCTCGGTGCGGCTCGCGCGCTCGGAGCCCGAGCGCCTCGCCTACGAGGCGAGCGAGCGCTACGGCTATCCGGCCGGCTTCCTCGCTCGGTACTTCGAGAAGCTCCGCTACAGCTTCGGACCGCGAGAACGCGCCGGGCTGTACACGTTCCTCGAGATGGCGCGCGACATCGGCGAGCTAGATCACGTGCCCGAGCTCCGCTTCCTCTCGAGCGCCCCGCCGGCTCCGGCTTTCGCCGGGCAGAGCCCGGCTTCGCCGACGCCCGGGGAGCTCGAGAGCAGATGACGACGCTCGAACGCGCACCGACCGTCGGCCACGTCCTCGCGCGTGCGCTCGACGGGGAGCGGATCGGCGAGGAGGACGCGGGCGCGCTCCTCCGCTCGCGCGACCTCGTCGCGGTCGGTCGTGTCGCGAACGAGATCCGCAACCGCAAGAACGATCCGAGCCGGGTCACGTTCATCGTCGACCGGAACATCAACTACACCAATGTCTGCGTCACCGACTGCGACTTTTGCGCGTTCTATCGGAGGCCCGGTGACACGCGTGAGGCCTACCTCCTGCCGAGCCCGGTGATCTTCAAGAAGATCGAGGAGACGCTCGCGATCGGCGGCACGGGCGTGCTGATGCAGGGCGGTCACCATCCCGACCTGGGGATCGACTACTACGAGGATCTCTTCCGCTCGATCAAGAGTCGCTACCCGATCCACCTGCACTGTCTCTCCCCGCCCGAGGTGCAGCACATCGCGCGACGCTCGAAGCTGACGATCCCTGAGACCCTCTCGCGGTTACGGGACGCCGGCCTCGACTCCCTTCCGGGCGGCGGCGGGGAGGTGCTCGTCGACCGGGTGCGCGACCTGATCGCGCCGAAGAAGACGAACTCGGACGACTGGCTCGGAGTGATGCGCGACGCGCACCGCCTCGGGATGTCGACGACCGCGACGATGATGTACGGCCACGTCGAGACGCTCGAGGAGCGGATCGAGCACATGCGACGCGTCCGCGAGCTGCAGGACGAGACGGGCGGCTTCCGCGCATTCATCTCGTGGACGTTCCAGCGCGACGGCAACCGGCTCGACGCAAAGGTGCGCGACGAGGACATGCCGACGAGCTTCGACTACCTGCTCACGCAGGCCGTCTCGCGGATCTACCTCGACAACGTCCCGCACATCCAGTCGTCGTGGGTCACGCAGGGGCTGAAGATCGGCCAGGTCGCGCTCGGCTTCGGCGCCGACGACATGGGCTCGGTGATGTTGGAGGAGAACGTCGTCTCCGCCGCGGGCACGACGCACCGGACGTCGACCGACGAGCTGGTCCACCTGATCCGGGCGGTGGGAAAGACCCCCGTGCAGCGCGATACGCTGTACCGCGACGTGCGGGTGTGGTGACCGGCCGGACGGCCGCCCACCACGCCTCGTAGAGCGTGGGTCAGTTCGGATCCTGTAAGGCCCGCGAGGGTTCGCGCCGCGGCCGAAGTACGCTCGTGCGGGGTCTCATGCAACGCTTCGTCCTCGCCGTCGTCCTCGCCCTGCTCTCGCTTGCGGTCGCTCCGCTCGCGAGGGGTGAGACGCGCACCCTCTGGCCGGGAACGACCTTCGAGACGGGTGTTCAGTTCACCGCGGCGGGGCCGGTCGCGATCAACGTCCTGCGCGGTCCCCGTCCGGGCGGGACGACGACGCTCGAGCCGCTGCTCTCGAACGAGAGCCTGCTCGGCACGGAGACGCTGACCTCGATGCAGCGTAGGCTCGCACCAACCGTGACGACGGCCGGCGTCAACGGCGACTTCTTCACTCTTGCGACCGGCCGGCCGAACGGTGTGCTGATGCGCGACGGGCAGCTGCTCAGCCCCCCGCGCGGGACGCGGGCGAGCGCCGGGATCACGACCGACGGCACGCTCGACGTGCGACGCGTCGCGTTCTTCGGCTCGTGGCAGGGCAATGGGCCGAAGCGCCCGTTCAACTGGTTCAACGAGCCGCCCGGACGCGGTGGGCTCGCGCTCTTCACCGACGCCTACGGACCGGTCACGCCGCTGATTCCGGGCGCCGTCGCCGCCGTGCTCTTTCCGTTCCCCACCGCCGTTCCGAACGTCGACCTCTCGGCGCAGGTCGTGGAAGTGATCCAGCAGCCCGGCCTGGTCGCGATCCCGGGCGGCGGTGCTGTCGTCGTCGCGACCGGAGCTTCCGCCGCGGCACTGCTTGCCGAGGCGCTCCCGGGCGCGCCGCTGACGGTGCGGCTGACCATGCGTCCCGACTGGCCCGGCGTCGTCGCCGCGATCGGTGGCGGCCCGCAGATCGTGCGGAACGGCGCGCCGGTCTTCCGCGCGGGTGAAGCCTTCACGAGCCGCCAGCTCGGACCGCGAGCGCCACGCACGGGTATCGGGCAGCGCGGCGACGGGGGCATCGTGCTCGTCGCGGTCGACGGGCGCCAGAGAGGCTGGAGCGTCGGGTTGACGAACTTCGAGCTCGCCCAGGCACTCGTCCGCCTCGGGGCCGTGACCGGCATGGCGCTCGACGGCGGTGGCTCGACGACGATGGCCTTCGACGGACACGTGCTCAACCGGCCGTCGAGCGGGCGCGAGCGGCGGATCGCGAGCGCGCTGGTGCTCGCCTACCGCGGCGTCTTCGCGCCGGAGCCGCCGGCGCTCGTGTCACCGAACGGCGACGGCGTCGACGATCTGCCGAACCTCTCGTACCGTCTCGTCCGGGCAGCGACCGTGAAGGTGCGGGTGCTCGGCCCCGACGGCGTCGCGGTGGTGGAGAGCTCCGCGGCCCTGGACCCCGGGAGCCACCCCGTCGCGCTGCCCGAGAGCGCCCCCGCACCCGGGCTGTGGAGGCTCCAGGTCGAGGCGACCGACGACATCGGCCAGGTGTCGTCGATCGAGCGCCAGTTCGTCGTCGACGACACGCTCGGCTTCCTTCGTGTTCGGAAGACGCTCGCCGTTCCGCCGGGAGGGCGTGAGCTCCCGGTCGCCTGGAGTCTCGCCCGCGAGGCAACCGTCACCGTCTCTGTGCTCGACCTCCGTGGACTCGTCGTGCGGACGCTCGTCGTCAAGCGCTACCCGGCCGGGGACCAGACGGCGAGCTGGAACGGTCTCACCCGCGGGGGACTGCCCGTCGCAGCAGGCCGGTACACGATTCGCGTCGTCGCGACCGGAGCGATCGGGCGCTCGGAGCTGCGCGCCGACGTGGTCGTCCGCCGCGTCTGAGCACGAAGTACCATCGGCCGCCATGCTCGCCTCGATCCTGAGCGAGATCACCGATACGGTCACGGGCTGGATCGGCGATCAGGGCGTCTACGCGGTCTTCGCGTTGATGCTCGTCGACGCCGTGCTCCCGGCGGCGAGCGAGGTCGTGATGGTCTACGCCGGCGCGGTCGCCTCGGGCGCCTTCGCCGGGCAGTCCGTCTCGCTCTTCGGCCAGACGTTCGCTCCGGGCTTCGACTCCTATCTCGTGATGTCGCTCGCCGGCGCGGCCGGCTACCTCTGCGGCGCGATCGTCGGCTGGTGGATCGGCGTCCGCGGCGGCCGCCCGTTCCTCGAGCGCAACGGGCGCTGGCTCCACCTCGACGCGGTGAAGCTCGATCGTGCCGAGGCCTGGTTCGACCGCTGGGGCGATCGCGCGGTCTTCGTCGGACGCGTGACCCCGGTGATCCGCTCGTTCATCTCGGTTCCCGCTGGCATCTTCGGCGCGCCGCTTCGCCGCTACACGACCCTGACCGCGCTCGGCTCCGCCTTGTGGTGCTTCGCGTTCGCGGGCGCGGGGTGGGCTGCAGGAGCGAACTGGGAGCACTTCCACGACGCCTTCCGCTACATCGACTACCTGATCGCTGCGCTCGTGCTCGCGCTCGCAGCATGGCTTGCGTGGCGGTATCTCCGCCGCCGCCCGCGCGCGAACTAGAATCGGTCGCCGTGATTCCGTTGGTCGACGTCAAGGCGCAGTACGCGCCGTTCGTATCCGAGCTGAAGGAGCGCTTCGCGGAGGCGCTCGACTCGGGGCGCTTCATCTTCGGGCCGGAGGTCGAGGAGTTCGAGCGGGAGGCAGCCGCCTTCCTCGGCGTCCCGCACGCGATCGGCGTCGCGAACGGCACCGACGCGCTCGTGCTTGCGTTCGAGGCGCTCGGGCTCGGCGCCGGCGACGAGGTGATCTGTCCCGCGTTCACGTTCTACGCGACAGCCGAGGCGATCGCACGTGTCGGCGCGACGCCCGTGTTCGCGGAGATCGATCCGGTGACGCTGAATCTCGATCCGGCGGACGTCGCCCCGCGGATCACCGGGCGAACGAAGGCGATCGTGCCCGTCCACCTCTTCGGCCGCCCGGCGCAACTGCCCGAGCTCGCTGCGCTGGGGCTGCCGCTCGTCGAGGACGCCGCGCAGGCATTCGGGGCGGAGGGGATCGCGACGACCGGCGTCTGCTCGACCTTCAGCTTCTTCCCCACGAAGAACCTGTTCGCGCTCGGCGACGGTGGGCTCGTGGCGTGCACCGACGCTGCGGTAGCGGACACCATCCGCAGGCTGCGCTTCCACGGCTCGACCGACAAGCAGACATTCGACCTGATCGGCACGAACTCCCGTCTGGACGCGATCCAGGCCGCCGCACTCCGTGTCTTCCTGCCACAGCTCACCGGGTGGAACGAGGCCCGACGAGAGGCAGCGGCGCGGTACGCCGAGCTCGGTCTCGGCGACGCCGTCGAGCTTCCCGTCGATCAACCCGGCCACGTCTACCACATGTACGTCGTGCGCTCGCCGGATCGCGACCGGATCGCAGCAGCCCTCGGTGAGGCCGGAATCGCCTCCGCCGCCTACTATCGCCGCCCACTCCATCTCCAGCCGGTCTTCGCCGGGCTCGGTTGGGCGCCGGGGTCGCTGCCCGAGACCGAGCGGGCGGCGGCCGAGAACCTCGCGTTGCCGATGTGGGGCGGAATCCCCGCCGAGACGCAGGAACGAGTCGTCGCCACCGTTCGCGCCGCCGCCGGCGTCGCCGCGACGATCTAGGTCAGTCGGGCGGCGTCCGTGCGGTTGCCTCTGAGCCGCCATCGTCTTTGGCAGGTCGCCGTCGATGCTGCGCTCCTCGCGGTCGCGTGGGTGCTCGCGTGGAGCTTCCGCTTCGGCGGGACGGAGGTCCCGCGGCCGCGGTTCTACGACCCGTACCTCGAATGGAAGCTGATCGCGCTCGTCGTCGCGGTCAAGGTGCCGGTCTTCGTGCTCGCAGGCTCGTACGATCGCTGGTGGCGATACGTCTCGACCCGCGACATGTGGGGCTTGTTGCGCGGGTGCGCGCTTGCGACGGTCGCCACGTTCGTCGTCTTCACGCTGTTCGAGGTGCATCGCGTTCGCGTGCCGAGCGGTGTCTGGTTCATCGACCTCCTCCTTTCGCTCGCGCTGGTCGCGGGCGTGCGACTGCTCGCCCGCTCGCTGATCGAGCGGCCGCGGCCGGGCAATGTCGTCGCGCGCGGCAAGGAAGTGATCGTCGTCGGCGCAGGGGATGCCGGGCAGCTCGTCGTCCGCGAGATGCTGCGCAGCCCGGCGCTCGGGATGACGCCGATCGGGTTGCTCGACGACGATCCTCGCAAGAAGAACCTCCGCATCCACGGGGTCCGGGTGCTCGGACCGACGTCGGAGCTTCCGCACGTCCTGCACGAGCATCGCCCGGACGAAGTCCTGATCGCGATCCCCTCCGCCTCCGGTGCCTTCCGGCAGCGGATCGTCGACGCCGCGAGCTCGGAGGGTCTGACGGTGAAGACGCTCCCCAGCATCTCCGAGCTGGTCTCCGGCGACTACGACCTCGCACGCCAGCTGAGACCGGTCGAGGTCGAGGACGTGCTCGGCCGCGAGCCGGTCGAGGTCGATCTCGAGTCGATCGCCGACTACCTCGGTGGCGA
Source organism: Gaiella sp. (assembly GCA_051003695.1). Taxonomy (GTDB): domain Bacteria; phylum Actinomycetota; class Thermoleophilia; order Gaiellales; family Gaiellaceae; genus Gaiella. The sequence continues at coordinate 10,843 of JBPCLB010000286.1, forward strand.
AGTCGTGCTCGTCACGGGCGCAGGCGGGTCGATCGGCTCGGAGCTGTGCCGTCAGGTTGCGCGACTGGGGCCTTCCAGGCTGATCCTCGTCGACAACGCCGAGCCTGCGCTCTTCGAGATCGAGCGTGAGCTCGTGCGCGAGCGGGGTGTCGTCGGCGCAGTCGCCGTCGTCGCCGACGTGAAGGACGGACTGCGGCTCCGGCAGGTCTTCGACGCCTACCGTCCTGCCGTCGTGTTCCACGCGGCGGCGTACAAGCACGTCGCGATGATGGAGGCGAACCCGATCGAGGCGGTGCGCAACAACACGCTCGGCACTCGGACGCTCGCCGACGTCGCGGTCGAGCACGGCGCGAAGCGCTTCGTGCTCATCTCGACCGACAAGGCGGCGAACCCGAAGACGGTGATGGGACAGTCGAAGGCGCTCTGCGAGTGGATCGTCGAGACATACGGCCACCGCAGCGATGTCCCCACCCGGTTCGTCGCGGTGCGCTTCGGCAACGTGCTCGGCTCCTCCGGCTCGGTGATCCCGATCTTCCGCCGCCAGATCGCGAAGGGCGGCCCCGTGACGGTGCGTCATGCGGAGATGACGAGATTCTTCATGACGATTCCCGAGGCAGTGCAGCTCGTGGTTCAGGCCGGCGCGATCGGTGAACGGGGTCAGGTGTACGTGCTCGACATGGGAGAGCCGGTCAGCATCCTCGAGCTCGCCGAGAAGATGATCAGGCTCTCCGGCAAGGAGCCCGGCCAGGATGTCGCGATCGAGCTCACCGGCCCCGAGCCGGGCGAGAAGATCCACGAAGTCCTCGTCGGCGACGGAGAGGTCGCGAGCCCGAGCCCGCACGTGTCGATCATGCGCCTGACGCGGCCCCCCGTCGATGCCGGCTGGTTGCACGGGGAGCTCACGCTGCTCGAGAGGCTCGTCCAGGCTGGCGACTCGTTCGGGCTGCTTGCCACGCTCGACCGCCTCGTCAGCGAGCCGCGCCGCGTGCCGGTCGAGCCCGAGCCCGTCGGGTAGGGCCGTTGTCGCCCCCCGTCTTCGCCGTCGGCGACACGCACGGCCACCGCGACACGCTCGCCCGCCTGCTCCGCGACTCGGGTCTCCTCGACGCAGCCGATCGCTGGTGCGGCGAAGACGCCCGCCTGTGGTTGCTCGGCGATCTCGCGGACCGGGGGCCGGACGGGATCGGCGCGATCGAGCTTGCGATGGCGCTCGAGCGCGAGTCCGATGGTGCCGCTCGCTGCCTACTGGGAAACCACGAGGTCCTGCTGATCGCGACGGCGCTTCACGGGGAGCTCTCCGTCTGGCCCGACGGCACCACGTTTCGCCAGATCTGGCTCCTCAACGGCGGCCAGCCGTCCGATCTCGAGGCGTTGCAACCACCGCAGCTCGACTGGCTTCGGCGCCTGCCGCCGGTCGCACTCGAGGGCGACACGCTGCTCGTACACGCCGACACCGACCTCTATCTCGAGCTGGGCTCGACTCGTCAGGAG
>JBPCLB010000287.1:0-8003 GCA_051003695.1 Gaiella sp.
TCCCAACCCCCTTGCTTCCTTCTCAGTCGTTGCCTCTTCCACCACCCCCGCCGACCACCACCGGTGCGGTGCGGCTCTACGAGCGGGTCGGAATGCACGTCCTCCGCCGGCACGACACCCGGGAGAGACCGGCTTGAGCGTCCTGCGGGCTCGCTGTCCGCACTGCTCGACGCTCACCGCGGTTGCGCTCGGTGACGGGTACGAGTGCCACATGTGCGGCACCGAGTTCCGCGCCGGCCTCGTCCGAGTACCCCGAGCCTGGGGCTCGGGCGGCGAGGCGATGGCTGCCGCCGCCGCGCTCGCGCTTCCGTATCCCGAAGCTGCGGTGATCGAAGAGTCGTCGCTCGACTCGCAGACCGCCGAGCTTGCCGCGGCGCTGCCCGATCCGCCGCTCGTCCTCGGTGGCTGTTGTTGCGCGCACGTCGGCGCAATCCGCGGGCTCGCGGCACGGCACGGCCGCCTGGCCGTCGTCTGGCTCGATGCGCATGGCGACCTCAACACGCCCGAGAGCTCGTCGTCGGGCAACGACTGGGGAATGCCTCTGCGCATGGCGATCGAGGAAGGCAGCGTCGATGTGGGAGACGTCGCGTTGTGGGGCGTGCGCAGCCTCGATCCGGCGGAGCAGGAGTATGTCGACGAGCACGGGCTCGACGGCGACATCCCTCGCGCGGTGGCAGGAGCCGACTCCGTCTACGTCGCTCTCGATCTCGACGTCGTGCGACCCGGGACGATCGACTGCTTCATGCCCGAGCCGGGTGGGCCCGACCTCACCGAGCTCGAAGCGGCTCTGGGCACCGTCGTCGCTCAGGGCGTCAGGGTCGCGGGACTCGGGCTGACCGGGCTTCGGCAAACCGCCGACACGGGGTTGCTGATCAGGCTCGCCGCCGCTGTCGGGTTCTGACAGGCGAGCGCAGCGGCTCCGGCGGTTCCGTCGTCCATCGCCGGGCCGGAGAGATCGAGCCCCTACTAGACTGCCAACCGATGTCCGCCCCCGGACGCATCGACGTCTCGATCGAGCACAAGCGCAGCGCGCCCGAGGCGCCGCCCGGGAAGCATCCCAACACGTGTCCGGGCTGTGGCTCGCACTATCGTGACGAGGAGCTCGCCGAGCACCTCCGTGTCTGCCCGCAGTGCGGCCACCACTTCGTCGTCGGCGCGTGGGAGCGCATTGCGCAGCTCGCCGATCCGGACAGCTTTCTCGAGAGCCACGCGGATCTTCGTTCTGCGGATCCCCTCGACTTCTTCGATCTCAGGCCCTACGCCGAAAGGCTCGCCCAGGCCGAGAGTGAGACAGGTCTCGGCGACGCGATCGTGACCGGTGGCGCTCGGATCGACGGGCATCCGTGCCAGCTCGCGGTGATGGACTTCGCGTTCATGGGCGGCTCGATGGGAAGCGTCGTCGGCGAGAAGCTCGCGCGAGCGTGCGAGGACGCGGCGGCCGAAGGCGGCGCGCTGGTCTCCGTCTCGGCGTCGGGTGGAGCGCGGATGCAGGAAGGGATCCTGGCGTTGATGCAGATGCCGAAGACGGTCTGCGCCGTGGACGAGCTGCACGAGGCGGGCGGGGTGTTGCTCAGCGTCCTGACGCACCCCACCACGGGCGGTGTGCTCGCGAGCTTCGCGAGTCTCGGTGACGTGATCCTCGCGGAGCCAGGCACGCTGATGTCGTTCGCCGGCCCGAGGGTTGTCGCGCAGACGACGAGGGAGAAGCTTCCGGACGACTTCGGTCTCGCCGAGTCCAATCTTCGCTTCGGTCATGTGGACGCGATCGTGAAGCGCTCGGAGCTGCGCACGACCCTGAGCCGGCTGTTGCGTCTCTTCGGGGCGGAGTCGTGAGTCAGGACGCCGAGCTCGGGCTGCGCGACCGGCTCGCACGCCTCTCGGGCGTCAAGTTGCTGCGCGGCACGCGGCTCTCGACGGAGATCGAGCGTTTGGAGCGCCAGCTCGAGCGGCTTCGCGAGGACAAGTCGGATGAGGAGATCTGGCGTTCGGTCGAGCTCGCACGTCATCAGGACAGGCCGTACACGCTCGACTACGTCGAACGGATCCTCGAGGACTGGTTCGAGCTGCACGGCGATCGCGGCCGCCTCGACGACGGCGCGATCGTTGCCGGGCTCGGCTCGCTCGACGGCCGCACGATCGCGATCGTGGGTCATCAGAGCGGGCGCGACGCGAAGGAGCGCACGCACCGCACGTGGGGCATGGCGTATCCGGAGGGGTACCGCAAGGCGATGCGCGTGATGGAGCTCGCCTCGAGGCACGACTTCCCGATCGTGACGCTGGTCGACACACAGGGCGCCTACCCCGGGGTTGCCGCTGAGCAGCACGGACAGGGCGGTGCGATCGCCCGCTCCCAGCTGGCGATGCTGCGTCTCGAGGTGCCGACGGTCGCTGTCGTGATCGGTCAGGGTGGCTCGGGCGGTGCAGTGGCGCTGGCCGTTGCGGATCGGGTGCTGATGCAGGAACACGCGATCTACTCGGTGATCACCCCCGAGGGCTGCGCACTCATCCTCTGGCGGGATGCCGCACAGGCGAAGCGCGCCGCCGCGGCGTTCAAGCCGGATGCCCCGCACTGCCTCGAGCTCGGCGTGATCGACGGGATCGTGCCGGAGCCCGAAGGGGGCGCACATACCGATCCGGACAAGGCGGCATCGCTTCTCCGCGAGGCGATCACTGCCCATCTCGACGAGCTCGTCCTCTCCGCCCCCGAGGAGCTGCTGCGCACCCGCCGCGCGAAGTTCCGGGGGATGGGCGTCCTTGCCGCGGTGTGACCACGGGACATCGAGAGCCCGCAGTGATTCAGGAAGGGCGGGCACTGCAGATACTCCACACTTTCCACAGGGTTATCCCCGACTCGATAAACCCTATTTGCAGGGATTGTGTCGACTCTGTAAAGGGAACGTCGTCACCCGGTGAGCCTGTGACGAAGAACCGGTGACCCTCGACGAGTACCGTCGCAAGCGCGACCCGAGGCGTACTCCCGAGCCGTTCGAGCCGACGCGGAGTCGCGGGCGGCCACGCTTCGTCGTCCAGCGTCACGCCGCGCGGCGGCTGCACTACGACTTCCGCCTCGAACGCAACGGCGCGCTCGCGAGCTGGGCCGTGCCGAAAGGGATTCCCCTCAGGCGTGGCGAGCGCCACCTCGCGGTGCACGTGGAAGATCATCCGCTCTCCTACGCGTCCTTCGAGGGTGAGATCCCCGCCGGACAGTACGGTGCGGGGACGGTCGAGGTCTGGGACGCCGGCACCTACGAGTTGCTGGAGGAGAAGGCCGACGGTGGGTTGACGGTGCGGCTCGACGGGCAGCGCCTCGACGGGGTCTGGACGCTCGTCCCGGCAGCGCTCGACGGCGAGGCACGGAACTGGTTGCTGCTGCGGAAGGATGACGCGACCCCGGCAGCCCGGGTGTATCGCCCGCAGCTGGCAGTCCCGGCGCGCTCGCTGCCGGCGGGTGAAGGGTGGAGCTTCGAGCCCAAATGGGACGGGTACCGCGCGATCGTCACCGTGCGGGAGGGAGAGGTCACCTTCACGAGTCGGAACGACAACGACCTCACGGAGCGATTCCGGACGCTGGCGAGAGCCGTCGCGCGCGCCGCCAGATCGCCCGAGCTCGTGCTCGACGCCGAGATCTGCGCGCTCGACGAGGAGGGTGTCGCGTCGTTCGGGCTCCTCCAACGCGGGGCAGGCCGTCTCGTGCTCGTGTGCTTCGACGTGCTCGAGCGCGACGGCGAGCCACTGCTCGAGCTGCCGCTGCGTGAGCGCCGGGTCGTGCTCGGCCATGCGGTCGCTCCGTCGTCCGAAGACGTGCTCGTCTCGCCGGTCTTCGACGACGGCGAGGCGTTGCTCACGGCCGCACGCGATCGCGGGATCGAAGGTGTCGTCGCGAAGCGTGTCGGCTCCCCGTACCGTGCCGGCAGGCGGACACCGGAATGGGTGAAGGTCAAGCTCTCCGGGCGCGACGACCTCTCGATCGTCGGCTACACGCTCGGTCAGGGCCGGCGCACCCGTCTGGGAGCGCTCGTGCTCGGCAAGGAGTCGCCCGAGGGGCTCGTATGGGCCGGAAACGTCGGCACCGGGTTCGACGATGCCGAGCTCGACCGGCTGCTCGCGCGGCTCCACCCGCTCGAACGGTCGGATTCGCCGCTCGCCACCCTGCCGCGGATGCCGCGCGTGCGGCGAGCCGATCTTCGTTGGGTCGAACCACAGCTGCGGGCGGAGGTCTCGTTCGCCGAGTGGACACACGAGGGACGGCTCCGAGCACCCGTCTACCTCGGTCTTCGCGAGGATGGCCCGATGCCGGCGCGCGAGCCGATCCCGAGCGAGCTCCGGCGTGGACGACGCACCTTGCGCCTGTCGAACCTCGACAAGCCCTTCTGGCCGGACGAGGGGATCACGAAGGGCGATCTGCTTGCGTACTACCGCGACGTGGCGCCGACACTCGTTCCGCATCTCCGGAACCGGCCGTTCACGATGAAGCGCTACCCGGATGGCTGGGCGGGGAAGAGCTTCTTCCAGAAACAGGCGCCGTCGCATCTGCCCTCGTGGATCACGACCGCACGCTTCGCGGCCTCGACCAGGGACGGCGAACAGCGGATGATCGACTACGCGCTCGCGAACGACGAGCTCGCTCTGCTGTGGCTCGTCAACATGGGCTGTATCGAGATGCACGCGTGGGCCTCGCGGCGCGACCGCCCGGAGCGACCCGACTGGGTGATGTTCGACCTCGACCCGTCCGAGGGTGCGACGTTCGACGACGTCGTCGAGGTGGCGCTGCTCGTGCGGGAGCTGCTCGGTCTGCTCGAGCTCCAAGGCTTTCCCAAGACGAGCGGGTCGCGGGGAATCCACGTGCTCGTGCCGATCGCCCGCCGTCACGGCTGGAACGACGTCCGCGCATTCGCCGAGATCGTCGCAGGCGCCCTCGCGCGCGCGCATCCCGGTCTCGTCACGACCGAGTGGACGAAAGCGAAACGGAAAGGCGTGCTCATCGACGCGAACCAGAACGGGATGGGCAAGACGACCGCCTCGGTGTACTCGGTCAGGCCACGGCGGGGGGCGACCGTCTCTGCGCCGCTCGCGTGGGAGGAGGTTCGGGAAGGCCTCGACCTGGCAGCATTCACGATGGACGAGGTGCGACGCCGCATCGAGCACTCCGGCGATCTCTACGCGCCGGTGCTCGAGCTCGACCAGTCGCTCACGGCGGCCCTGCGGGCCGTCCGCTAGGGACAGCGCGTCGTCGGCTCGCCCGGGCGCGGGGTACCTGGCTCGAGCCAGGTACTTCCGAAGAGCGACTGAGCTGCGTCGACCCCCTCGGGCTCGACCGTCACTGGAGAGCTCCAGGCTGCCTCCAACACGCGGGCGAGCTCGCCGTAGCGGTCGTACACGGACTCTCGGTCTTCGTTCGAGCGCCCCTTCCACGCCGTCTGGTCGGAGTGGATCAACGCCAGGAACTCCATCGTGCTCCTTCCGTCGGATTGCCGTCGTCCTCACCATGACGAGCGAGAATCGACATCGTCAGGCGGCGGCCGCCATCCGCTCGAGCAGCGTCCGGGCCGCACGCTTGTCGAGGAACTCGTTCAGGTTGCCGCACTTCGGGCTCTGGACGCACGACGGGCATCCCTGCTTGCAGGGGCAGCCGCCTAGCAAGTCCGCAGCGTCGGCGATCCAGCCCTCGAAGCCGTCGAAGCCACGCTCGGCGATCCCGACGCCGCCGGCGTGCCCGTCGTAGACGAAGATCGTCGGTTCGCCTGTCTGAAAATGGACGTTCGTCGAGAGTCCGCCGATGTCCCAGCGATCGCACATCGCTCGCAATGGCAGCAGTGCGATCAACGTGTGCTCGGCGGCGTGAAGCGCGCCCAGCAGGCGCGGCATCTCCTCGAGCCCGTCGAGCAACGCGGCGCCGGGTGAGAACCAGGCGGCCTCCGTGTCGAATCGCACCTCGGGCAGTTCGAGCGGGACGGTCTCGATCGTCGAGCCGTCCGCGATCGCCTTGCGCTGGAACGCCACGACCTGCTCGGTAACCGTGATCTGCCCGAACGCCAGCTCGACTCCGCCCGCGCAGCGCGTGCGAAGCGCGTCCTCGATCGCCGTCTCGGTCTCCTTCTTCACCTGCGTGTACCAGTCGGCCCTGACGGGTGCGACGACGGCGGTGCGCGCGTCCAGGTCGAGCGCGTGGACGAGATACTGCTCGCCGAGGTGGAGGTAGATCGCGCCCTCGTGCACGGTGCCGTACGCCCGTTCTCGCTCGACGAGCCCGAGTAACGCGCCGGTGGCCTCCTCGACGACCACGATCGCCTCCCTGTCGCCCGAGCGCAGCGAGAGGCGTGCAGCAGGCGCGTCGCGACCCTTCCACACATATCCGGCCGGTGTCGCGGCGAGCTCGTCGAGCGCGGCGGCACGGGCGAGTGCCTCCTGCCCGAGAATCTCGGCGTCCGCCTCGGTGATGGGGCCTTCGTAGGCGGCTGCGAGCACGTGCGGGTCGAGAATCCTCCGATTCGCGTGGTCGAGGATCGCTCCTTCGACGCGACGCCCGAGCAGCGCCTCGGGCTCCCGCATGAAGAACTGGTCGAGCGCGTCCTCGCTCGCGACGAGCACGGCGAGGCCCCGGTCGCGGCGGCCCGCCCGCCCCCATTGCTGCCGCAGGGACGCGACCGTGCCGGGGAAACCGACCGAGATCGCACAGTCGAGCGTGCCGATGTCGATCCCGAGCTCGAGCGCGTCGGTGGCCGAGACGCCGAGGAGGTCGCCGTCGACGAGCCTCTGCTCGAGCTCCCGGCGCTGCGCCGGTGTGTAACCCGCTCGATACGGGGCCAGCCGTCGTGCCGTCGCGACGTCGACCCGATCTGCCGTGAAGCGATGCACGAGCTCTGCCGCACGTCGGCTCTTCGCGAAGCAGATCGTCCGCAGCCCGTGCGAGACGAGCGTCGCCATCAGCCGCGAGGCCTCTCCCAACGCGCTTGCTCGCGTCCCGAGCTCCGGGTCGAGGAGCGGTGGATTCCAGAGCACGAGCTCCCGCTCCGCGCGCGGTGAGCTGTCTCCGTCGACAACAGTTGCTTCGAGACCGGTGAGCCGCCGCGCGAGCTCGGCGGGATTGGCGATCGTCGCCGAGGCGAGCAGGAACTGCGGCTCCGCCTCATACGCGTGCGCCAGGCGGCGTAACCGGCGGAGCACGTTGGCGACGTGCGAGCCGAAGACGCCGCGGTAGACGTGAGCTTCGTCGACGATCACGTAACGGAGGTTGTGCAGCACGTCACCCCAGCGGTCGTGGTTCGGCAGCACGCCGACGTGGAGCATGTCCGGGTTCGTGAGGATCGCGTTTGCGCTCGCGCGGATCCCTCGTCGCTGCTCGGTCGGCGTATCACCGTCGTAGATCGCGGGGCGCAACCCGTCGAGCCCGAACGAGGCGAGCGACCGAGCCTGATCCTGTGCGAGCGCCTTCGTCGGGTAGAGGAAGAGCGTCCGCGCGTGGGGGTCGCGAGCGACCGCGTCCAGCACCGGGAGCGTGAACGCGAGCGACTTGCCCGACGCGGTCCCGGTCGTGACGATCACGTGCCGGCCGCGGGCGGCGGCCTCCCAGGCGTCGGCCTGGTGGGTGTAGACGTTCTCGATCCCTCGTCGCGCGAGGGCTGCGGCGACAGCAGGATGGATCTCGGCGGGAAGCGGCGTCGAGCGCCCGGGGCGAGACGGCTCGGTGCCGCGGTAGGCGACCTCCTCGCCCACCACCAGGTCGGCCCAGGTTGCCGGCACTACTCCACGAGGAACGGGGCGACCGCCTCGGCGTAGCGACGCTTCGGGTTCGCGCCGTGGAGCGTCGCCTGGGGCTCGCCGCCGACGAAGACGATCACGGTCGGAAGCGAGAGCACGTCGTAGCGCGACGGCACTGCGAGGTTCGCGTCGACGTCGATCGCGACGAGCTTCACCAGGCCCGCGTGCTCGACCGCAAGCTCCTCGAGCAGGGGCTCGATCGCGCGACAGGGGCGGCACCAGGGCGCCGTGAAGTCGACGATCAC
>JBPCLB010000288.1:0-13678 GCA_051003695.1 Gaiella sp.
GACTCGGCCTGCTCGGGCCGATCGGCGTCGTGCGAGCGGTCGTCCGTCGCGCCGCGATCTTGGTCGTCCCGCTCGTGGTTGTCTATCTCGCCCGGTGGGCGCTGACGGGAAGCGGTCTCGGCGAGGCGTGGCGCAGCCCAGGCGCGGGCGGTCTGTCGACATGGCAAGGCATCGATATCGTGGTCGCGGTCACGGTCTCGTGGATTCCGCTCGCCGCCGACTACACGCGTTTCAGCCGCACCCAGCGTGGTGCGTTCTGGGGCACGGGGATCGGATACCTCGTGCCCGACGTGCTCTTGCTCGCACTGGGAGCCGTCGTGCTTCTCACCCGCGACATCGCTGACGCGGCGGCGCTCCCGGCGGCGGTTGCCGCCGGCGGGATCGTCGCGCTGCTCGCGCTCGTCGCACTCACGGCCGCGGAGACCGACGAGGCGTTCGCGAACGCCTACTCGGGCGCGGTCTCGTTGCAGAATCTCGCACCACGAGTGTCGCAGCGTCTGCTCGTCACCCTGACGACCACGCTCGGGATCGTCGGGGCGCTCGCGCTCTCGCTGACGAGCTTCCAGTCGTTCCTGTTCCTGCTCGGGTCGCTCTTCGTGCCCTTGTTCGCGGTGCTGCTCGCCGACTGGCTCGTCGCCGGACGCTCGTACGAGCGGGATGACGTCTTTGCCGCACCCGCATGGCGGGTCGGCCCCCTCGCCGCGTGGGTCGGGGGTTTCGCCGTGTACCAGTGGCTCTCGCCGACCGGGCCGGCATGGTGGGTCGACCGGGTCGAGCGCCTCGACCCGCCGTCGTGGGAGATCGGGGCGACGATCCCCGCCTTCGTGGTCTCGTTCGGTGCGGCCCTCGTGGTCACGGTGCTCGGGCGACGGTCGTTGCCACGGACGGCGCGCGCCTGAGCGCGATCGGGACGATCGGCAGCTTGACGCTGGACGCCGTCGCCGGTGCGTCGCCGAGACCCGGTGGCACCGCGTGGTACGCGAGCGAGGCCTACCGCATGCTCGCTCTGCCGGCGACCGTCGTCACTCGCAGCGCCGAGGCCGAGCGCTGGATCCCCGACGAGCTCCGCGCCCGCGGTGGCCCCACCGTCTCCTGGGCGGCCGGCCGCTCGACAACCGCGTTCTCGTTCACCTACGACGACGACGGTCACCGAGAGATGTCTGTCGACGCGATCGGCGACCCATGGACTGTGGCTGATGTGCGCGGCTGGGCCGGCGACAGTCTCGGCGATGCGCTGTGGGTGCAAGTCGGCGCGCTCCTGCGAACCGATTTCTCCGTGGCGACGCTTGCGGCCCTCGGGGGCGAGCGCCGTCTTCTCCTCGACGCGCAGGGACTCGCCCGGGTTGCGAAGGTCGGGCCGCTCGCTCGGGACGACGCAGTCGAGCGAGACTGTTTCCGACACGTGGCGATCCTCAAGCTCAACGAGGGCGAGGCGCAGATCCTCTCGGGAGGGCACGACCCGGCGGCCGTGCGCCGGATCGGAGTGGCGGAGACGATCGTCACGCTCGGCGATCGAGGGACTGCGGTCGTTACGCCGATGCACTCGGAGATCGTCCCGCCCGGCCCCGTCGCCGCCACGAAGGATCCGACGGGGGCGGGCGACCTGTTCGGTGCTGCGTACCTTGCGTCGCGTGCGGGGGGCGCGGAGCCGATCGACGCCGCGCGGGCAGCAGGTGCGTTCGTCTCCCGCGCGCTCGCCGAACGTTGATGCGCGCGCTCGTCGCCTGCGCGCTCGGCACAGTCCTGGTCGACCTCGGGGAGGGTGTCGCGCTCGAGGTCACCGAGGACGAGCTTGCTCTTTCGGAGCCGGCGGTGTCCCTGCCGCTGCTCGTCGCGGCGGATCGGGTGGGCGCTCGCATCGTCGCAGTCGTGGAACGTCGGCCACCGCTCGTCGTCTCGAACGACGCGGGCACGACGTGGTCGGAGGCCGGCGGCGGGCTGCCGGCCGGCGTCGACGTTGCGCTCTCCCCCGACCACCCCGACGACGTGGTCTATGCGACCAACGAGCGGCTCTACGTGTCTCGGGACGGCGGCCGGTTCTGGGCGGCGCTCGAGGTCGAGCTACCCGAGATCACAGCTGTGACGTTCGCGACCTGACCAGAGTCGACGACTAGGATCCGCGGACCGAAACTCGACGAAGGAGTGAAGATGGGCGGTCTCGACGATCTGATCGGTGGCTTGCAGAAGGCGCAATCCGGTAGCAGCGGCGGCGGCGAAAGCGGGCTGCAAGACATTCTCGGCGGCATTCTCGGTGGAGGCTCGACGGGTGGAGGTCGAAGCGATGGCGGCCTCGGCGACATCCTGGGCGGCGCACTCGGGGGAGGCTCGCAGGGTGGCGGCGGCGGGCTCGGCGATATCCTCGGCGGGGTCCTCGGCCAGGGAGCTGGTGGGGGTCGCTCGGGCGGAGCCGGGGGTCTGGGCAGCCTGATGACCGTGCTCGGGCCGATTCTCGCGTCACTGCTCGCGAACGGTGGACTCTCCAAGATCCTGAACGGCATGCGCGGCAACGGGCTCTCCGCTCAGGCCGACTCGTGGGTCGGAACCGGTGAGAACGAGTCGGTGAGTCCCGACGAGGTTCGGCAGGCGTTGGGCGAGGAGCAGGTGCAGCAGGTTGCGAGCCAGCTCGGGGTCGGGCCGGACGAGGCGTCTCGGGTGCTCGCGGGCGTGCTCCCGGGGCTCGTGAACACCGTCACGCCCGATGGCGAGCAGCCGTCGGACGATGATCTCGACCGACTCGCCGGGACCCTCGAGGGCTTCGGTCGCTAGGGCCGCGGCCCCGGCCCTAGAGCCGAAACTCACCCCGGGCGACAACGACGGCGGACCCGCCGACCTCGACCGCGTCGATCCGCCCGGGCCGAGCGGAGCCCGGCCGCCCCCCCTCGGCGCGAGCGTAGAGCTTCGACGGTCTGCCGATCTCGCCTCCCTGGCTGACGACGATCTCGTCGCCCCAGGCGATCTCGCCGTGCCGCGCGAGATGACACGCAAGTGGCCCCGCGGCAGAGCCCGTCGCCGCGTCCTCGCCGACACCGTCGCCCGGCGAGAACATCCGCGTCTTCCAGCGTGATCCTGACCCCGCGAAGCAGCTGATCCCCGTCGCCTCGCCGCCGAGACCGGCCAGCGACTGCATGTCCGGTCGAAGCCCGGCGACCTCGTCCTCGCTCGACAGGGCGACGAAGATGTGTCGCGCCCCGTTGTCGTAGAGCTCGACAGGAAGTCGCGACCCCGCAACACCGAGCGCGGCATAGAGACCAGCGGTCTTGTCGAAAGGCTCGACGGCAGGCACCGGCTGACGCATCCGTCCGAACACGATCCGGCCGGACTCGTCGCGCTCGAGCACGACGGGGACGATGCCGCGGCCCGTCTCGAGCTCGATCACCCCGAGTTGGAGCGGCGCGCCGAGCACGAACGCCGTGCCGAGCGTCGGATGTCCGGCGAAGGGCAGCTCGGATCGCGGCGTGAAGATCCGGATCCGGACATGACCGCCGTCCTCGGGTGGGAGCACGAACACCGTTTCCGAGAACCCGATCTCGAGCGCGAGCGCCTGCATCGTCTCTGTGGCGACGCCACGGGCGTCGGTGAAGACCGCGAGCTGATTGCCCTCGAGCGGCACCGAGGTGAACACGTCCGCGACGACGTAACGCAACGTGGGCACCGACCGGTTATACCCGGCGTTCGTCCTCGACCCATTTGGCGTGGTGCGCTTCGGCCCAGTCCTTCCTCACGTCGCCGCGGGTCATCCCTCGCAGTGCATGTCGTGTCGAGGGATGGATCACGGCGAGGTAGAGATGCCCGGCGACGAGCACGACCGAGGCAAGCGTCAGTGTCTCGTGCACCGTGCCCGTCCCGTCGAAGAGGAATGCGTGGTTGCGCTCCCCGAGCCAGAGGAAGAATCCCGAGACCGCAAACAGGACCGCGAAGGCGACGGTGAGGATCGTGTTCACCTTCTGACCCGCGTTGAACTTCCCCTGGGGCGCACGTCGCCCTGCGAGCCAGCGCCGGTCGTCACGATCGATCGTCTCGATCTCGCGCCAGTTCTCGGCGAGCCGGCGGCGGTTTCCGACGAGCACGATCACCGCGATCAGGAGCGCCCAGGCGACCGCGCTCCAGATGTGGACGTTCTTGACGAGATTCCGTCGTGCCACAACCTCGGACAGAACCGGCAGGTAGAGGATCAACCCGGTTGCGAGCATCGCGAAGAACCCCGCCGCGTGTACCCAGTGGAGCGTCCGCTCGGTTCGTCCGAAGCGGACGATCGTCGTGGGCTCAGGCGGTGAAGCCGTTCGAGCCATCGACCCAGGCGTCCTTGTCGTAGCCACGCTGCTCCCAGTAGCCGAGGCGCGAGTCGGCCTCGAGCACCTCGATCCTCGTCACCCATTTCACGCTCTTGTAGCCGTACATCCGGGGCATCACGACACGCGCGGGAGCGCCGTGCGGGCGGCTGAGCGGCTTGCCGTCCATGTCGAAGGCGAGCATCACGTCGCCCAGGAGTGCTTGCTCGAGCGTGAGCGTGTCGTCGTAGGGCACCTCGTCGGAGACGAAGCGAAGGGCCTTCGCTCCGGGGAGCGGGCCGGCCTGTGCAAGGAGGTCACGGAAGCGCACGCCGCCCCAGGTCACGTCGTACACCGACCAGCCGGTGACGCAGTGGAAGTCGGAGACCTGCTCTGCGCGCGGCAGCCCCCGTAGGTCGGCCAGCGAGAGTGTGGTCGGTCGCTCGACCGCGCCTGCGATCTGCAGCCGGTACGCGGCCGGTCGGATCGAGGGCATGCGGGCGGCGATCGTGTAGATGCGCCACCCGGACGTCGGCACGATGCCTCGCACGGTCGCGGGCACGACGCTGCCGATCACCCTGGTCGCGTCGCGGCCGAGGAAGAGACCGGCGACTCCGCCGCCCACAAGGCCAAGGAACGCCGCCCTTCCGATCGCGCGATCGTTCATCCAGCCGTTGTAGCGCATCGCTCCTTACGACGGTCTTATTTCAACGGCCACTATGCTCGCCCGCGATGGAGGTTCATCTCTGCCGCCACGCCGAGTCGGCACCCGGTGAGCCGGACGAGCTGCGTGAGCTGACGGCCGCCGGGATCACTCAGGCAACGACGCTCGGCCGCGAGCTAGCAGCAACCGAGCCCCGCGCGACGGTGGTGCTCACGAGCCCGCTCCTTCGAGCCCGGCAGACGGCCGAGGCAATCGCCCGCGAGACCGGCCTCCGCGTCCTCGCCGACACTCGACTCGCGCCCGGCGCGACGCTCGAGAGCCTGCGCGTCGCCTTGCGGGGACTGGACGGGCCCGTGGTCGCCGTCGGACACCAGCCCGACTGCTCGGAGATCGCGCGCGAGGCAACCGGGCACGATCCCGGGTTCCCCGTGGCAGGCCACGCGATCATCGAGCTCGAGCCGCAGTGACCGCCGCGATCGCGGTTCGCGGCCTGCGCAAGGCGTACGGCGCCGTCGAAGCGGTCCGGGGTATCGATCTCGAGGTCGAGTCCGGCGAGGTGTTCGGGTTGCTCGGACCGAACGGCGCCGGCAAGACGACCACGGTCGAGATCCTGGAGGGCTTCCGGAAGCGGGATGCGGGGGAGGTGACCGTGCTCGGTCTCGATCCGGGGCACGCCGGGCGGGACTTCAGGGAGCGGATCGGCGTCGTGCTGCAGCACTCCGAGGCCCCGGCCTCGCTCACGGTACGCGAGGCTCATCGAGTGTTCGCGCGGATGTACGCGACCCCTCGCGACAGCGACGAGGTGATCGAGCTCGTCGGTCTGAGCGAGAAGGCGGACGCACGCGTGAAGACGCTCTCGGGCGGGCAGAAGCGGCGGCTCGATCTCGGGCTCGCCCTCGTCGGCGACCCGGAGCTCGTCTTCCTCGACGAGCCGACGACGGGTTTCGACCCTGCGGCGCGCAGATCGGCGTGGGAGATGGTGCGTTCCCTGCGCGCGCTGGGCAAGACGATCCTCCTCACGACCCACTACCTCGACGAGGCGCAGCAGCTCGCAGACAGAGTCGCCGTCCTCCGTGAGGGCTCGATCGTCGCCACGGGAACGCCGGCGGATCTGATCGGCGGCATCGCCCGCACCGAGATCCGTTGGCTCGAGAACGGTGCCGTTCGGATGCTGGTGACCGAAGAGCCGACCCGCGTGCTCGCGGAGCTGACGGCCGAGGCGCTTGCGCAGGGGCGGGAGCTCGAGCGGCTCGAAGTGCGTCGCGCCAGCCTCGAGGACGTCTACCTCGACCTGGTCGGCGAGCGTTGAAGCGGCCGCGCTTCCTTCCGCAACGTCGGGATCCACAGGAGCGGATCCCGACGGCGGGACGACCCCTGAAGTGGCCGGTGCCCGGCCGGAAACCACACAGCCTGCTGCTCGAGCTGACCTCAGCGCGTGGCGGCGAGGCGTGCCTTGCTCTCACTACGGCATTCGCATGAGGTTGTTCCTCGCCCAGCTGCGCACGGAACAGCTCCTCTTCTGGCGCAACCGCGAGGCAGCGGTGTTCGTCTTCGTCTTCCCCCCGATGCTGTACCTGCTGCTCGGCGCGGTCTACGACGGCGAGATCGACGGCAAGCCGGCGGCGGACGTCCTGCTGTCGGGGCTGATCGGCTACGGCTGCGCGAATACGGCGTTCGGCGGACTCGCGATCACCCAGGTGATCCGCCGCGAGAACGGATGGCTCAAGCGCCTGCGGGCGACGCCGCTCCCACAGCGCACGTACCTGCTCGCGGTGGTCTCGTCGACCCTGCTCGTCTTCGCGCTGCAGATGCTCGTGACCCTCGCGCTCGGTGTCGTCCTCTACGACGCGGATGGTCCGGCACGGTGGCTCGAGCTCGGTTTCCTCGTCGTCGTCGGGGGGCTTGCGTTCGCCGGGATGGGGTTCGGCGCTGCGTCGTTGATCCGCTCGGCCGAGGGCTCGTCGGCCGTCATCAACCTCGTCGTGCTGCCGATGGCGTTTCTCTCCGGTGCGTTCGGCCCGACCTCGGGCTACCCCGACGTGCTGAGGGCGATCGCCGACGTGCTCCCGCTCACATATCTGATCGACCTGCTCGACCGCGCATACCTGGACGATCGCTCGATCTGGGGGGATCCAATCGCGCTCGCGATCGTCGGTGCCTGGGGCGCCGCCGGTCTGCTCGTGGCCTGGCGTCGCTTCGGCTGGGAGCCTCGCGAGCGCTGAGCACCGGCTCGTGGCCAGCCCGTTAGGGACCAGTGGAGTCTGCTGCCGGTTGCCTTCGCGCCGCCGCTGCTATACAACGTGAAGCGTGCTCGGGATTCTGGCTTCGGGAAAAGTGGACGTAGCGGCCGTGTGCCCGCTACCCCGCTAGCCGACCCCGGATCCCCGCCACGTCGGTCTAGCCTCATCGAGACAGGCGGGGAAGCATGAGCCACGACGTCGTCGCACCGCGTGCCCAGGGCCTGTACGACCCGGCCTACGAGCACGATTCCTGTGGAGTGGCGTTCGTGGCGCGCCTGGACGCGGTGCCGTCGCACGAGACGGTTCGTAGGGCCTTGACGGCGCTCGAGAACCTCGAGCACCGCGGCGCTGCGGGCGCCGACGCACGCACCGGCGACGGCGCGGGAATCCTCATGCAGATCCCGGACGCGTTCCTCAGGGAGGCGAGCGGGCTCGCCCTGCCGCCCGTCGGCGCCTACGGAATCGCGACCTGCTTCCTCCCGAACGACGCGACGCGGCGCGACGATCTCGCCCGGCTGCTCGCCGGCGTCGTCGAGGACGAGGATCAACAGGTGATCGGCTGGCGTGACGTGCCGGTCGACCCGGAGCACGTCGGCGAGACGGCAGGCGCCTCCGCACCGGTCGTCCGTCAGCTCGTCGTCGGTGCGTCCGGCCACCTCGCCGGCGACCAGGACGCGTTCGAGCGGAAGCTCTACGTGATCCGCCGTGTCGCCGAGCTCGCCGCCGGGCCGGATCTCGTGATCCCGAGCTGCTCGTCGCGCACGATCGTCTACAAGGGCATGCTGAGCGCGACCCAGCTCGCCGGCTACTACCGCGATCTCGGCGACGAGCGCATGGCGAGCGCGCTCGCGCTCGTGCACTCGCGTTACTCGACGAACACCTTCCCGAGCTGGGAGCTTGCGCACCCGTACCGGATGATCGCCCACAACGGCGAGATCAACACGCTTCGCGGGAATCTGAACTGGATGCGTGCACGTGAGTCGCAGCTCGCCTCGGAGCTCTTCGGCGAGGATCTGCGCAAGGTCATTCCTGTCGTACGGCCGGGCGGCTCCGACTCGGCCGCATTCGACAACGTGCTCGAGCTCCTCGTGCTGGCCGGACGCTCGCTCCCTCACGCGATCATGATGATGGTGCCCGAAGCGATTGCCGGCCGCGACGACGTCGCCGACGAGGTCCGGGGGTTCACCGCCTACCACCAGAGCCTGATGGAGGCATGGGACGGCCCGGCGGCGATCTCGTTCACCGACGGTCGCGTGATCGGCGCGACGCTCGACCGCAACGGGCTCCGCCCGGGCCGGTGGCTCGAGACGAGCGACGGCTGGGTCGTCCTCGCTTCCGAGGCCGGGGTCTTCGAGATCGAGCCCGGGAACGTCGTGCGCAAGGGCCGGCTCCAGCCGGGCAAGCTCTTTCTCGTCGATCTCGAGCGCGGACGGATCGTCGGGAGCGACGAGGCGAAGCTCGAGGTCGCGACCCGGCACCCCTACGGACGCTGGCACGAGGAGAACGTCGTGCGGCTCGCCGATCTGCCCGAGCCGGAGGCCGTCGAGCGCACCAGCGAGTCGTTGCGTCAGCGCCAGATCGCGTTCGGCTTCACGCAGGAGGACATGAAGATCATCCTCGCGCCCCTCGCCCGCAACGCCGAGGAGGCGGTGAGCTCGATGGGCAACGACTCCCCGCTGGCGGTGCTCTCGAGCAGGCCTCGGCTGCTCTACTCGTACTTCAAGCAGCTCTTCGCGCAGGTCACGAACCCGCCGATCGACTCGATCCGCGAGGCGATCGTGATGAGCGTCGCGGCGAGCGTCGGGTCGGAGCGTAACCTCCTCGACGAGACCCCCGAGCACGCACGCCAGCTCGTGATCGACAACCCGATCCTGCGCGACCACGATCTCGAGCGGCTCCGTCAGGTCGACTCCGAGGTGTTCTGCGCGGCGACGCTCGACATCACGTGGCCCGCAGCGGAGGGGCCGCTCGGGATGGAACGCGCGCTCGGACGTCTGTTTCGCGAGGCGGACGCCGCGCTCGAGCGTGACGTCAACATCCTGATCCTCTCCGACCGCGAGACGGGGGCCAAGCGCGTGCCGATCCCCGCTCTGCTCGCGCTTTCGGCCGTCCACCATCATCTCGTCCGCGACGGCACGAGGCTCCAGACCGGCCTCGTCGTCGAATCGGGCGAGCCGCGCAGCGTCCATTCGGTCGCTGCCCTGATCGGCTACGGAGCCGGTGCGGTGAATCCGTATCTGATGCTCGAGACGCTCGCCGAGCTGGCCGAGCTCGGCTGGCTGCCCGAGGGGATGACGGGCGAGGAGGCGCAGCAGCGCGCGCTCAAGGGGATCGCCAAGGGGTTGCTCAAGGTGCTCTCGAAGATGGGAATCTCGACCGTCCCGTCGTACTGCGGCGCACAGATCTTCGAGGCGGTCGGGCTCTCGCGCGAGCTCGTCGACCTGCACTTCACCGGGACGGCGTCGCGCATCGGGGGAATCGGTCTCGACACGCTCGCGCGGATGGCGCTCTCACGTCACGACCGGGCCTATCCCGGCGGCGCCGATACTCCGTTGCCGATCGTCGGTCTCTACGCGTGGCGCCGCGACGGCGAGCACCACCAGTGGAACCCCGAGACGATCGCGACGCTGCAGCACGCCGTCCGCGCCGGGGGCTGGGAGTCGTACGAGAGCTACGCGGCGGAGGTCAACGCCGACGCGACCCGGCGCCGTACCTTGCGGGGCCTGCTGCGTTTCCGCCTGCCCGAGCAGGGCGGGATCCCTCTGGAGGACGTCGAGCCCGCGAGTGAGATCGTCAAGCGCTTCGTGACCGGCGCGATGTCGCTCGGCTCGATCTCGCGGGAAGCGCACGAGACGCTCGCGATCGCGATGAACCGGCTCGGCGGGAAGTCGAACACGGGTGAAGGCGGTGAAGACCCGATTCGCTTCACCCCCGACGCGAACGGCGACTCGCGACGCTCGGCGATCAAGCAGGTCGCGTCCGGCCGCTTCGGCGTCAACATCGACTACCTCACGAACGCGGACGAGCTCCAGATCAAGATGGCGCAGGGAGCAAAGCCGGGCGAAGGTGGTCAGCTCCCCGGTCACAAGGTGGACGAGTACATCGCGAGCGTGCGGCTGACGACGCCGGGCGTCGGGCTGATCTCGCCGCCGCCGCACCACGACATCTACTCGATCGAAGACCTCAAGCAGCTGATCTACGACCTGCGCTGCGCGAACCCGCGTGCGCGGATCTCCGTCAAGCTCGTAGCCGAGGTCGGGGTGGGAACCGTCGCGGCCGGCGTCGCGAAGGGCAACGCGGATCATGTGCTGATCTCGGGCCACGAGGGCGGCACGGGCGCCTCGCCGCTTTCGTCGATCCTCTTCGCCGGGATCCCGTGGGAGATCGGGCTCGCCGAGACCCAGCAGACACTGGTGCTCAACGGCCTGCGCTCGCGGATCTGGGTGCAGGCGGACGGACAGCTGAAGACGGGGCGCGACGTGGTCGTTGCCGCACTGCTCGGCGCAGACGAGATGGGCTTCGCGACCGCGCCGCTCGTCGCAACCGGTTGCGTGATGATGCGCGCCTGCCACCTCAATACCTGCCCGGTGGGGATCGCGACGCAGGATCCCGAGTTGCGACGCCGGTTCACCGGCCAGCCCGAGCACGTCGTCAACTTCTTCTTCTTCGTCGCAGAGGAGGCGCGGCGCATCATGGCGAGCCTGGGTGTCCGCCGGTTCGAGGATCTGGTCGGCCGGGTCGATTTGCTGGAGGCCGACGACGCGATCGACGTCTGGAGACGGCGTGGAATCGACCTCACGGGCCTGCTTGCCTCACCCGACGTCCCCGACGGATCGCCGCTGCGACGCATCGAGCCGCAGGCCTCACCGCTCGCCGACAACCTCGACTGGCAGCTGATCGAGGCCGCGCGACCTGCGCTCGAGCACGGCGAGCCGGTCGTCGTCTCGGTACCGATCCGCAACGTGCACCGCACGGTCGGGGGCCTGCTCTCGCACCACGTGACCGTCGCGCACGGCCGGGCGGGCCTACCGGCCGGAACGATTCGGGTGGCGCTCGAGGGGTCGGCCGGGCAGTCGTTCGGGGCGTGGCTCGCGCCGGGGGTCGAGCTCTCCCTCCAGGGTGAGACCAACGACTACGCAGGCAAGGGCCTCTCGGGTGGGGTGCTCAGCGTCCGCCCGCTCGCCGGCGCGACGTTCGCCGCCGAGGAGAACGTGATCGTCGGCAACACGGTGCTGTACGGCGCAACGGCCGGCAAGGCGTTCTTCCGTGGCCTCGCCGGAGAGCGGTTCGCCGTTCGCAACTCCGGCGCCCGCACCGTCGTCGAGGGGGTCGGTGACCACGGTTGCGAGTACATGACCGGTGGCGTCGCGGTCGTGCTGGGACCGACCGGCCGTAACTTCGCCGCCGGGATGAGCGGCGGAATCGCCTTCGTGCTCGACGGCGACCGCGGCTTCGAGCGGCGCTGCAACCACGAGCTCGTAGGGCTGGAAGAGCTGGATGCGGGGGATCACGAGACGTTGCGAGCGCTTGTCGAGGAGCATCGCGAGCGCACGGGCTCGACCGTAGCCGAGCGGCTCCTCGCCGACTGGGACGCGGCGCTCGACCGGTTCGTCAAGGTGATCCCGCACGACTACAAGCGTGCGCTCGCCGACGTCTCCCGCGGGCCGGACGAGAGCGCTGTCTCGACCGGTGGCGAGGGCTTCTACACGACGGAGTCCGAAGACGCCGCCGCCTCGGCCAAGGTCGCCTGATGGGCAAGATCGGCGGTTTTCTCGAGATCGATCGCGCCGAGTCGCTCGAACGCGACCCGCGCGAGCGCGTCAACGACTTTCGCGAGTTCGTGCGTCCGCTGCCGCTCGTCGAGCTGCGCCGGCAGGGCGCGCGGTGCATGGAGTGCGGGGTGCCGTTCTGCCATCATGGCTGCCCGCTCGGCAACCTGATCCCCGACTGGAACGATCTCGTCTACCGCGATCGGTGGCGCGAGGCGATCGACGAGCTCCACCGGACGAACAACTTCCCGGAGTTCACGGGCCGACTCTGTCCCGCGCCGTGCGAAGCGGCGTGCGTGCTCGAGATCATCGAGGGGAACGCCGTCTCGATCAAGCAGATCGAGCTCGCGATCGTCGACCGGGCGTGGGAGGAGGGCTGGATCGTCCCCCGATCTCCCACCGCGCGGACGGGCAAGACCGCCGCGATCGTCGGGGCAGGCCCTGCGGGGCTCGCGTGCGCGCAGGAGCTCAACCGCGCGGGCCACGCAGTTGTCGTCTACGAGCGCGACGAGGCGGCAGGTGGGCTCGTTCGCTTCGGTGTCCCCGAGTTCAAGATCGAGAAGCGGCTGATCGAGCGGAGGCTCGAGCAGCTCGTCGCGGAGGGCGTCGAGCTGCGCTGCGGGCTGGAGGTCGGCACGGACGTCTCGGTCGAGGAGCTCCGGGAGCGCTTCGACGCGATCGTCGTCGCGACGGGGTCGCGCGTGCCGCGCGATCTCCCCGTACCGGGCCGAGAGCTCGGTGGGATCCACTTTGCGATGGACTACCTCTACGACCGTGCGCGGGCGATCGACGGCTCCGACTTCGGTCGTCGTCCGATCACCGCCGCGGGCAAGCACGTCGTCGTGATCGGGGGAGGCGACACCGGCGCCGACTGCGTCGCGCACGCGCACCGCGAGCAGCCTGCGTCGGTGACGCAGATCGAGCTGCTCGGCGAGCCACCTGCGAACCGTCCCGACGAGCTCACCCCCTGGCCGCGCTGGCCGATGAAGCTCCGCACCTCGTACGCCCTCAAGGAGGGTGGTGAGCGCGACTTCGCGATCACGACCACCCAGTTCAGCGGAACGCAGGACGGGGTGGAGCGAATCCACTGGGCCGAGAACGCCGGCACGCCTCCGTTTGCGTCGATCCCGGGTACCGAGGAGGAGCGGCCTGCCGAGCTCGTCCTGCTCGCGCTCGGTTTTCTCCATCCCGAGCAGCTGCTCCTCGAGAAGCTCGGAATCGACGTGGACCCGCGCGGGAACGCCGCCTCGTCCGGCTACGCGACCTCCGCCCCCGGGGTGTTCGCGGCCGGCGATGCGCGACGCGGCCAGTCGCTCGTCGTCTGGGCGATCGCAGAGGGCCGTGAGTGCGCGACGGCTGTGGACGGCGCGTTGCGCATGTCGTGAATGGTTGAGCCAAGCAGCGCAAAGGGTAGGGATCAGCGGTGGAGGTGACCACCGCATTCGTCCGCTCGGTCGACGACGGCCGCATCGACATCGTCGTCAACTTCGGCCTGCTCGCGGGTCGCGAGGCGACTCTCGCCGAGGTCGATCGCCTCGCGCGGCGGCTGCTCGAGGACGCGGAGCGCGTGACGATCAACTCGAACCGCAGGCACGAGGTGACCCATGCCGAGGAGACGATCGTGCACCAGGTGCTGGTCGACGCGAAGGCTCCCGGCGCGCTCGCAAGCGAGCTGCGAGATCGCTGCGAGGCGTGGGCAGTCGAGTGCGCGGACGAGCGGCGCCTCGAGCCGCTCGG
>JBPCLB010000289.1:0-7210 GCA_051003695.1 Gaiella sp.
GCTCGGGGGCGCGCGCGAGGCCGCAGCGGCCTGGCTCGGACGGGCTCCCGGGGCGACTCCCGAGGTGTCCCTTCCGGGCCGTCTCGAGCGCCGACCGATCGAGGTTCGGGACGGCGCCCATAATCCCGACGGCGTCCGCTGGCTCGTCGAGCAGCTTCACCCCGGTTTCTACGTGATCTGCGCTTCGATCCTGGAGGACAAGGATGTCGACGCGATGCTCGCCGACCTCGCCACGCTCGGAGAGACCTTCGTCGCGACGCGCTCCTCGAACCCGCGCGCTCTCGCAGCCGACGTTCTCGCCGGGATCGCCCGTTCGCACTTCTCGCACGTCGAATCGGTGACGGAGCCCAGGGCTGCGGTCGAGCGCGCCCACGCGCTCGGCAGCCCCGTCCTCGTCACCGGCTCGCTCTACCTGTTGATGGATCTCGCGAAGGCGGACGACGAGTGAATCGGCGGCGCGAGCGACTGACCGTGCTCTCGTTCGCGCTGCTCTCGCTCGCGGCGATCGTGGGAACGGCGTTTGCGCTCGGGTATATCCTCGGCAAGTTCCTTCTCTGACCATGCTGCCACTCGCTGCCACTCTCGACTCGGACGCTCTGATCGTCGCTCGAAACGTCGGCGTCGTTCTGCTCGTCGTCTTCTGGCTCGCCACCGGGTACTGGGTCCTGAAGGACGCACGCCGCCGGATCGAAGATCCCTGGCTCGTCGCGATGGCGACCGTGCTCGGGCTCGTGCCGCCGTTTCTCGGGCCTCTCGTCTACATGCTCTTCCGGCCGCCCGAGTACATCGACGACCGTCGCGAGCGCGAGCTCGAGATCCGCGCAATGGAGGACGGGCTCGCCGACCGGGGGCTTCGCTGCCCCGTCTGTCGTGGCGCCGTCGAGACCAGCTTCCTCGTCTGCCCGGTGTGCACCACGCGGCTGAAGCACGCGTGCACGGACTGCGGCTCGCCGCTGGAGGCGATCTGGCAGACCTGTCCGTACTGCGCGACGCCGGTGGCGCTCGGCGCGGACGCCGGCGCCGACGTGCGCCAGCCGCTGAGACCGGGGCGCGCCCGCCGCTCCGGCTGACCTCGCTCGCAGCGGAGGCATTTGTCTACTCTGCGGCGGTGCCGACCGAGACCACCCTCGTGCTCGTGAAACCGGATGGAGTCGGGCGTGCGCTCTGCGGCGAGATCGTTGGGCGGTTCGAGCGTCGGGGCTTCGAGCTTCGCGGGGCTCGCCTCTTGCGCATCAGCCGCTCGCTCGCGCGGCGGCACTACGCAGAGCACCGGGAGAGGCCCTTCTTCGGCGAGCTCGTCGCGTTCATCACCTCTGGCCCCGTGCTCGCCCTCGCCGTCCGCGGTGAGAACGCGATCACGATAGTCCGCGCGATGATGGGCGCCACGAGCCCGGCAGACGCCGCGCCGGGCACGATCCGCGGCGATTTCGCGACCCTCCTGAGCGAGAACGTCGTTCACGGCTCCGACTCGCGGTCGAGCGCCAAGCGCGAGCTCGCCCTGTTCTTTCCCGACGGCCTGCTCTAGGGGCCTGCCCGCTCGGCACGTGTCACGCGACACCGAGCGTCGGCTCGTCCTCGCCTCGACGTCACCGCAACGCGCGGCGATCCTGCGTCAGCTGCGCATCCCTTTCGAGGTGGTCGTCCCGACCTACGACGAGACCGCCCCAGCCGCGACGGACGTCGTCGACCTCGTTCGCGAGCATGCGCGAGGCAAGGCGCGGTCGGTGCACGCGGGCGCCGGTGTCACGCTCGGCGTCGACACGGCTGTGTCGCTCAACGGAGAGATCTACGGCAAGGCTGCCGATACGGCAGCCGCCGCGCGGATGCTGAGAGGGCTCTCGGGACGAACGCACACGGTGGTCTCCGGGGTGTGCGTCGTCGTGGGCTCGATCGAGATCGTCGAGCATGCGACGACGACGGTCGTGTTCGCGACGCTCGGTGAGCGGTTGCTCGCCGACTACCTCGCGAGCAGGGAGTGGGAGGGTCGCGCGGGCGCGTACGCGATCCAGGGTCTCGGCGCGCGTCTGGTCGACCGGATCGACGGGGACTACCTCAACGTCGTCGGTCTCCCGGTGTCCGTGCTGCGCGACATCCTCTCCCACCACGCCCCGAGCCTGCTGGAGCTCGAGCCCGGCGCCTGACCCGGCGGCGCGTCCCGCCTTGTCACCCGCGGTCGAGTCGGGGGTCCGAAACGGCTGCAAATCGACTGGTAGCTACACTCTCGCCACCGATGGGGCTCTTTCGCTCGATGACCGGGTTCGGTGGCCGTGACATGGCCGTCGACCTGGGCACGGCCAACACGCTGGTCTACGTCCGCGGGCGCGGGATCGTGCTGTCCGAGCCGTCGGTGGTGGCGATCGACCAGCGGACGGGCGACGTGCACGCCGTCGGCGTGGAGGCCAAGCGCATGCTGGGCCGCACGCCGGGGACGATCTCGGCGATCCGGCCGCTGAAGGATGGCGTGATCGCCGACTTCGACGTGACCGAGCAGATGCTCCGTCACTTCATCCAGAAAGTGCACCAGCACCGGTTTGCGCATCCGCGGGTCGTCGTGTGCGTGCCGTCGGGCGTGACGGGCGTCGAGAAGCGCGCGGTCGAAGAAGCGACCCTCTCGGCCGGCGCTCGGCAGGCGTACTTGATCGAGGAGCCGATGGCGGCTGCGATCGGTGCCGGTCTCCCCGTCGCCGAACCGACCGGGAACATGATCGTCGACATCGGCGGAGGCACGACCGAGGTGGCCGTGATCTCGCTCGGTGGCATCGTCGTCTCGCAGTCGCTTCGTGTCGGCGGGGACGAGATGGACGAGGCGATCGTCAATCACATCAAGAAGGAGTACAAGCTCCTCGTCGGCCAGCAGACCGCCGAAGAGATCAAGCTGGAGGTCGGTTCCGCTCACCGCCTCAACGAGGAGATCCAGGCCGAGGTCCGTGGCCGCGACATGCTCACCGGCCTGCCGAAGACCGTGGTGATCTCGTCGGAAGAGATCCGGCGAGCGCTCGACGAGCCCGTCTCCCAGATCATCGACGCGATCAAATCGACACTGGACAAGACACCGCCCGAGCTCGCTGCGGACATCATGGATCGCGGGATCGTGCTCGCCGGCGGAGGGGCACTGCTCCAGGGGCTCGACGAGCGGCTGCGTCACGAGACCCAGATGCCGGTGCATCTCGCCGAGAGCCCGCTGACGTGTGTCGCGGTCGGCTCCGGTCGGAGCCTCGAGGAGTTCGAGGCGATCCACCGGCTGAATCGTTCGCGCGCACGGCGCAACGGCCACCGACGCTGACCGAGCTGCGGCGTCGTCCGTTCGGGCGACTCGGCCTGGATCGCCGGCAGGCGCCGCTACACTAGACCGCCAAGTGCCACGAAACCGCACCGCACGTCCGGCGGTGCTGGGCGTGAGCGTCCGGCGCCCCCTCGCAGGCCAGCTCCCCTCACGAACCACCGCGACCCTGCGGCGGCGGCTCGTCGTGGGGCTGCTCGTGCTGGCCTCGCTGGTCCTCGTCACCGTCTCGTTCAGGGACGGGGACGACGGCCCGCTCGCCGGAGCCCAGGAGGCGGCAGCGTCGGTGCTGCGCCCGTTCCAGATCGCAGTCGACAGGATTGCGGAGCCGTTTCGCGACGCGTACACCTGGTCGGACAGCCTGCTGACCGCACGCTCCGAAGCCGAGGCGCTCCGCGACGAGAACACCGCACTCCGCCAGCTCGTCAACCGACAGCAGCTCGCGGTGCGCGAGAACGACAGGTTGCGGGCGCTGCTCGAATACCGATCGGGCGCGGTGTTCCCCGACGGGTTCGACGGAGTCGCCGCTGCCGTGATCTCCCGTCCCGCCGGCGCTTTTGCGCAGTCGATCGTCGTCGCAGCGGGCAGGAAGGACGGGATCCTCGTCGACGATCCCGTCGTCACCGAGCAGGGTCTCGTCGGGCGGGTGACACGTGTCGGCGACCGCTCGGCCAGGGTGGTGCTCCTGACCGACGATCAGAGCGCCGTCTCCGGAGTCGACGTCGGCACCGCGGCCTCCGGGATCGTGCGGAGAGGCAGCGGATCGCGTTCGGCGCTCCGGCTCGATTTCGTCCCGAAGGATCAGGTAGTCCGTGACGGGGACACCGTGGTCACCTCCGGTTGGCGTTCACCGCGCTTGTCGTCCTACTACCCGCGAGGCATCCCGATCGGGAAGGTCACGAGCGTGGGCCGCACCGACACGGACGCCTACACCCAGGTGCTGATCGACCCGTTCGTCGATTTCACCGCGCTCGGATCCGTGCTCGTCCTCGTTCGCAAAGCCGAGCCGTGACGCTCGCGCTTCGCGTGACCGCTCTCGTGCTCGTCGCGGCCGTCGTCCAGGTCTCCGCCGTGATGGGGAGCTCGCTGCTCGGCGCCGAGCTCGACGTGCTCCTGCTCACGATCGTCGGGATCGCGCTCCTCACAGGCGCGATCCCCGGTGCGGTCGCAGGGTTCTTCGGCGGCTTGCTCGTCGACGTGATGACGCTGAGCACACTCGGGTTCACCTCGATCCTGCTCGTGCTCGCCGGCTACTGGGCCGGCCGGTACGGCGAGACGACGGGACGCGGACGTGCCTACGCGGGGTCGCTCACCGCCTTCGCGATGACGATCCTGGTCGGGATCGCCGCGCTGGTGCTGCATTTCATGTTGGGCGACACGGTCTCCGGAAGCGCCGCGCTGACGCCGCTCCTGCCGTCGGCCCTGCTCGCGGCGTTGGTCGTCGTTCCGGTGCAGCGTGTCGCTCGGTGGGTGGTGCGCGGTCGGGCGCACAGCCAGCCGACAGGGCCGGTGGAGCTTGTCTAGCCCGCCCTACGGAGAGCGCCGCTCGGCGTCGAGCAAGTTCTTGCCGCCCGATCCGGGTGTCTCGGCTCCTCATCGCTTGACGCCGGGTCTCGCGCTTCGTGTCGGCGTGCTCGGTGCGCTCACGCTGCTGATCTTCGGCGTGCTGTTCGTCCGCCTGTGGTCGCTCCAGGTGCTCTCCGGTGACCGCTACCTCGCAGCCGCGCAGGACAATCAGCTGCGCACGATCCGCATCGAGGCGCCTCGGGGAACCGTCGTCGACCGCAACGGTGTCGTTCTGGTCGACAACGTGGCCGGCACCGCGGTGAAGCTCTGGGTCGGCGACCTCCCCAAGGAGGGGCGCTTCGACGTGATCACTCGTCTCGCCGGGGTGCTCGAGGTGCCGGCGGGGCGCCTCGCGCGCGAGGTCGACGAACGGCTCTACGACCCACTCAACCCGATCACGGTCAAGAATGCGGTCACTCGCGAGCAGGTCGCATGCCTCTCGGAGCACCAGGCGGAGTTCCCCGGCGTCCAGATCCACCACACGTTCCTGCGCAGCTATCCCTACGGCGCGCGCGCGGCCCAGCTCCTGGGCTACATCGGCGAGATCTCGCCTGTCGAGTTGAAACGAGCCGACCGCTCTGTCTACCGCGCCGGCGACAAGGTCGGGAAGACCGGAGTCGAGGCGACCTTCGACGAGCATCTCCGCGGTGCCGCGGGCGAAGCCCAGATCCGGGTCGACTCGCGGGGGCGACCGCAGAGCGCCCTCGAGCCCAAGCTCGGCGCCCGGCCGGGGAGTACCGTGCGGTTGACGATCGACGTCGGTCTGCAGCTGGCGGCCGAGCGTGCTCTCCAGTACGGGATCGCGAAGGCGATCGAGGCCGAGTCCTACTACGCGAACGGCGGTGCGATCGTCGCGCTCGATCCCAAGGACGGGGCGGTGCTCGCGATGGCGTCGTCGCCGACCTACAAGCCGTCGGTCTACGTCGGTCGCGTCGATCCGCAGGAGCTCGAGCCGCTGATCGACGACGCCGTCGCGAAGCGGGCGAACTATCCCGCGCTGAACCGTGTCACTCAGGTCGCCTATCCGCCGGGCTCGATCTGGAAGCCGGTGACCGCGCTCGCCGCGATGCAGGAGCACCTGCTCGCGCCGTACCAGTCGATCCAGTGCACGCCGACCGCGACGTACGGCCTGGACAACTTTCCGTTCAAGAACTGGGATCCGTACGTGAACAAGCCGATGGCGCTGCCCGAGGCGCTCGCACGTTCCTGCGACACCTATTTCTACGACGTCGGCTACCGCTTCTATCTCCAGGGCGACGAGGGGCGCTCCCGGATGCAGGAGTGGGCCCGTCGGTTCGGCTTCGGAGCACCGACCGGCCTCGAGATCGGAAACGAGACCCGCGACACGATCGTCCCGACGCCCGCGTGGAAGAAGACGTACTTCACGAGCGATTGGGATCGCGCGTGGAACCCCGGCGACACGATCCAGCTCTCGATCGGGCAAGGGGACGTCACCGTGACCCCTCTGCAGATGGCGCGGTTCTACGCGATGCTCGCGAACGGTGGCAAGCTCGTGACGCCGTACGTCGTCCAGTCGGCCGAAGCGCCGGGTTCCAGCACCCGATCCGTCGTGCTCCAAAGCTTCACGCCCGATCCACCGCTCGCCGTGAACGTCGATCCCGGAGCGCTGCAGGTCGTCCGCGACGGCCTCTACCAGGCAACGCACTTCGACTTCGGAACCTCCGCGGGCGTCTTTGCGAACTTCCCGGTCGCGATCGCCGGCAAGACCGGTACAGCCGAGAAGGTCGTGCCGATCCCTGGCTATCCAGCGGATCACACCGAAGACCAATCGTGGTGGTGCGGGTACGGGCCGGCTCAGACGGAGGAGGCCCGGATCGTCGTGTGCGCGGTGATCGAGAACGGCGGTCACGGCTCGACGGCGGCGGCGCCGGCGGCCTTGAAGGTGTTCGAGAAGTTCTTCGGCGTGCGGGGCGGCCCCCAGACCCTCGTGGAGACCGACTGATGGCTGTCGACGTCCGCCGCGGCTCCGTCGGCGGCTCACGTGCGGCATCGGTCGACGTCGCCGCCCTCCTGCGGCGGCTGGACTGGGTGCTCTTGCTCGGCGTGGGCGCGCTCGTCGCCTACGGGCTCTGGGCGGTGTCGGGGATCACGCGGTTCGACATTCCCGGCGATCCCGATTTCTACGTGGTCAGGCAAGGGATCGCAGTCGGCCTCGGTTGCGTCGCTGCGCTCGTCGCGATGGTCACTCCGACGGAGCTCTACCGCCGGCACTGGCGCGCGATCTACGCTGGGACGATCGCCCTGATGGTCGTCGTCTTCGTCTTCGCCGAGGCGATTCGCGGATCGAAGCGCTGGATCGAGCTCGGCCCGTTGCAGTTCCAGCCGTCCGAGTTCGGCAAGGCG
>JBPCLB010000290.1:0-4504 GCA_051003695.1 Gaiella sp.
TGATCCCAGGGTGTCATCACGTCCTCGTCGCCACCGAGGACGAGCGCCGGAGAGGCGATCCGCGGCAGCCAGGCGCGGATGTCCATGTCGCACATCGCCTGGCAGGCGGCCGTGAAGACCTCGAGCCGGTTCGAGTCGCGAAGGATCTCCTGGATTCGATCCGCGAGCGCGACGGCATCGCTCTCGTCGAGGAATCGCCGGGAGAGCGCCTGCCACGTGATCAGCTCGGCGAGCAGCCTGCTCCCCGGCCCCGCCGGATCCAGCGTGGCGATGTCGATCCAGTTCTTGAAGATCAGCCGACCGCTCGCGCCGAGCTTCGCGGCGGCGCAGTTGATCACGACCGAGCGGGTTCGAGAGGGGTACTTGCCGGCGAAGACGATCGCGATCATCCCGCCCATCGAGGTGCCGTGGACGTGTGCCTGCTCGATCCCGAGCGCGTCCAGCAGGCCGGCGAGGTCGTCGGCCCAGACTTCCATGTCGTAGTGCTGGAGCGGCTTGTCGGAGGCGCCATACCCCCGCATGTCGTAGTCGACGACGCGAAAGTGCTTCGAGAGCTCGGGTGTGGCCGGGTCGAAGTTGAAATGCCCGAAACCCGCGCCGTGGATCTGAACGACGGGATCGCCCTCCCCGCTGATCCGATGCCAGAGCCGCACACCGCCGACCTCGACCATGCCTTCCAAGGTGAGACCTCCTCGCCTGTCGCGTGGGTGCCCGCTGCGCCGGTCACCTAGTAAATCAAGCGACCTGGATCGACGATTGGGGAGTGCTCTGCTAGGTGGCGCGCGCAGCGCGCCACCTATCGCGCCATTGCGCGTTCGACGGCTTGGCTCTCCTCGGGAGAAAGAGCGACGGTGGCTTTCCCCCGCTCGAGCTCCTTGACGTAGATGCGCGCGTAGTCCCGGCCCTGGATCGCGGTCACGACGGTGCCCGTGCGGGTCGCGTCCAGAAACGCGAACGAGGCCGACTGCTGGCCGCCGGTGTCCTCGTAGGCGTCGTAGCGGACGACGGAGGTGTTCGTCACCGACCCGTCGACACGGCGATCGACGCGCGTGAGACCACTGGCGACCTCGTCGACCGCGCGATGCAGGTCGTCGATCCGTCCCTGGAGCGAGACTGCAAAGTCGACGACGTCCCCTGTCGACCCACCGAGGATCGCCTGCTGAGCGCGCCGTAGCTCGCGAATCCGGCGCCAGAGGGCGACGACGGCAGCGAGCGCGAGCAGGGCGACGGTGCCGGAGACGGCAGCGAGCGCAAGCGAGGCACTCACGGGGTGAGCGAGAAGACGACCGGATACTCGGCCGAGTTGTTCTCGGTTCTCTGCTCCCCCGGCACGGGCTTGACCGTGACCTGCACGGACGTGTCCTCACCGAAGGGCACGTCCGGGAAGTCCTTGAACGTGACGACTTTCGTCTCGCCCGGGTCGATCAGGTCGATCATGCCTCGCTTGACGATCGGGTTCGGGTCCTTCGGGATCGTCAGCGTGACCTCGACCTGAACCTCCTGGTTCTCTCCGCTGTTCAAGACGCCGACCTCGAAGCCGAGATCGGTCGAGACCTCGATCGTCGTCTCGGTCTGCGGCGAGAGCCGGGCGTCGCTCGGCAGCACGGTCGTGTAGGCGAGCTGGCTGCCGTGGAGGCCGCTCGGTGTACCACCGGTCGATGCCCCGTGCACCCTTTGCCAGATCGCGCTGAGCGAGTTCGCGGAATACAGCGTCACGTTGTCGACGAAGACCGATGAGGGGGCCGCGAGCCCCGACACGCCCTGATCCGTCGCGACCGGGGCGGCCGCCGACTGAAACAGGTCGCGCCACACGACATCGCTCGCCTGCAGGCGTCGTCCCTGCACCGCGAGCTCCTCCCCCGCGGCGGCCGGGTCGTCGTCGTCTTTCGTCGCCTCGAAGGTGCCGAGCAACCCCTGGAGGCCACCCACTCGCAGCTGGAGCGCCTCGATCGCCTGCTCGTGCGCCGGCGTCAGCGGCCCCGGGGGGTCGAGCTCGCTGGCCCTTTGCACATCGAGCTGCTGCTGCTGCACGAGACCGCCGAGATTCGTCTCGAGGTCTGCCTGCGCGAGACCCGGAGTCGTGAGGAGCGTCGCGAGGTCGTCACCGATCTTCGCCGAGTCTGCGCCGACCGCGCCGACCGCGGCGTAGTACTCCGCGTACGTGTCCTGCTTTCCCTCTTCGGCGCAGCCCTGCGCCCAGACGGTGAGCAGGACGACGACCAGGATCCCGAACGCAACGAGGCCGACGAGGCGCACGAGAGGGACGCTCGGGCGAGGCGTGCCGAGTTGCGGCCGGCGCGGCCCGCCCGTTCCGTCGCCACCGCCACCGCCGCGTCCCGTAGGTTGCCGCGGGGTCTCCGTGCGCTGGGGCGGGGTCTCCCGAGTCGCGTCATCGACGAAATCGAAGTCGAGAATGTCCTCGTCGTGGACGCTCATCGGTGTCCTTCTGTTTGCCGCTTCACCTGCGCCGCGCTTGCGCTCTTGTGCCGGGTGTCCGCCATGACCGTTCCGATCGGGCGAGTGTACGGGAGATCGTAGATGGTCGAGCGGAGGACGCCCCGCTCGCGCGGCGAAGGGTGCCGACGGTGTCCGCGTATGCCCTCAACGACCGCGAGCTCGTCCTCGGCCGCTATCGCCCGCTGCGACCGCTGGGGCGAGGAGGCTCCGGGTCGGTGTGGCTCTCGCGCGACGAGCGCACCGGGCTCGACGTCGCTCTCAAGATCGTTCCGCGCGAGGGCAAGCGGCCGGCTCGAGCGCATCGTGAGATGGAGGCCGCGACCCGCCTGCGGCACCGCCGGTGCGTGCGCGCCTACGACTATGGCGAGGACGCCGGGCATGTCTACATCGCCTACGAGCTCGTCCAGGGCAGCACCCTGCGCGAGTTGATCCGGCGCGAGCGCCTGTCCGACGAGGAAGCCGTCGAAGCCGCCGCCCAGGTGCTCGAGGGTCTCGCGCACGCCCATGCGCGGGGCATCGTGCACCGCGATGTCAAGCCTTCGAACGTGCTCGTGGAGGACGGGCCAGACGTCTCGGTTCGGCTGCTCGATTTCGGTCTCGCCCAGTTCGAGGACGCGGACACGCTCACAGCCGTCGGCGACGTGCCCGGGACACTCGCCTACATCGCGCCCGAGCGTCTCGGCGGTAGCGACGCGAGCACGCGGAGCGACGTGTGGGCGGTCGGGGTGATGCTGTGGGAGATGCTGGCCGGAACCCACCCGTTCTGGGGCATTCCGCTCCCCGCCGTCGCCTCCGCGATCGAGGCGGGCGCTCCGCCGATCGCAACGCGACGGCCCGAGCTTCCGCGAGGGCTGCTCGCCGCGATCGACAGCGCGCTCGCGATCGACCCGGCGAGGCGGCCGCCCGCGGGTCGCCTGTCCCACGAGCTGCGTGAGGCGGTCAGCGTCCGACCCCGCCCCGAGCGCGCCGGGCGCCGATCGCCGACCGCACAAGGTGAGCTCGAACGGCAGGGGCTGCGGCCGGCGAGAGGATCCGCGACGGCCGGAGCGCGGTTCCTGTCGGCCGGCGTCGGCGCCCTAGCGACAGCGGGCGGCGCGTCGCTGCTTCCGTTCTGGCCCACAGAGCTCGTCGTGGCGATTGCCCTCACGGCGGGGCTCGTCACGCTGCGCGCACCGAGGCTCGGGCTCGCGATCGCACTCGCCGCCCCGATCCTGCCGCTCGGAAACCTCGCCCAGGCAGCGGCCGTCGTGTACGGGGGGATCGCGTTGCTGCTGCTTGCCGCCGGTTGGCGCGATCCGAGAGCCGGCCTGACGTTCGTCACCGGCCCGCTGCTCGCGGCAGTCGGGTTGCTCGCTCTGCTTCCGCTCGCGGTGCAGGGTGTGGCCGGCGTCTGGCGCCGCGCGTTGCATGCGTTCGCGGGCGTGCTCACGGCCGCCGTGGTCGCCGGGCTCGCGGGCGACGCGCTGCCGCTGACGGGCTCGCGACCGGCGAATCTCGGCATCGAGGGCTCGGAGCGGCCCTCGGTCGTGGCTCAGGCGCTCGGCACCGAGCTCCGTGCCGAATCGCCACTCCTCACGACCGCGCTCGCGTTCGCCATCGTCGCCTGCCTCCTGCCTCGGGCCGTGATCCGCGGGCCGTGGGGCATCGCCGGCCTCGGCGCGCTCCAGCTGGCCCTGGTGCTCGTCTGGGCGCCGGCGCTGCCGTGGCCCGGACTGGTGCTCGGCACCGTGCTGCTCTGCGGACTGCTCGCCGGCAGGCCGGTGCTCGCGACCGTCCGGCAGGCGCGTGCGGGGTAGACTCGACCGGAGGGAGCTCCACGCGGTATGAGCGTCCTTCGCGCCATAGAGAGCAAGATCGAAGGCCTCTTCGAAGGAGTCTTCGGTCGCGCGTTTCGGACACACGTGCAGCCGGTCGAGCTCGCACGGAAGCTCGCCAAGGAGATGGACGAGCATCGGTCGGTCTCGGTCTCGCGGGTCTACGTTCCCAACGAGTACACCGTGTACCTCGCACCCCCCGACCGCGCGCAGTTCGCCTCCTACGAAGGCTC
>JBPCLB010000291.1:0-3093 GCA_051003695.1 Gaiella sp.
GGCCGAAAGCCCGCATTCTCCCGACGTGCTATCGCGCGCGAGACGTAGGAGCTTTAGGCGAACAGGATTCGACGTGCAGGGCCAGCATTTCGTTGCGCCCATACGAGCGAGGCAGCGCTCTCGGTTCGTAGTCGCAGCCTGAGATGGCGCGCGTGACGCCGCCGCTCGCAGGGGGCTAGGCGCGCGCAGCGAGTGTCAGCAACTCGTAGGCGACGTTCGCGGCCGCAACGGCAGTCGGCTGGCCCGGTGAGTCGTACGGCGGGCTCACCTCCACGACGTCGAATCCCGAGAACCGGAGCCCGGCAAGCGAGCGAACGTACGCGAGTGCCTCGCGCGTCGAGAGCCCGCCGGCCTCTGGAGTGCCGGTTCCGGGTGCGAAGGCCGGGTCGAGCACGTCGATGTCGAAGGACAGGAACAGAGGGCCGTCGCCGACGCGAGCACGGACGCGCGCGCCGTAGTCCGCGGGTGTCAGCGCGGCGAGCTCGTCCGTCGTCAGCGTCTCGAAGCCGAGCTCGCGCGGCATTGCGACGTCACCGTCTCC
This sequence comes from Gaiella sp., assembly GCA_051003695.1. Classification (GTDB taxonomy): domain Bacteria; phylum Actinomycetota; class Thermoleophilia; order Gaiellales; family Gaiellaceae; genus Gaiella. The sequence continues at coordinate 542 of JBPCLB010000291.1, forward strand.
GTAGACCGAGCCGCGCATCCCGGCGAGGAGCGAGCGAGACGGGTCGAGCAAGCCTTCCTCGACCGCTCGGCGAAAGGGCGTCCCGTGGAAGTAGCGCTCGCCGTAGTACTGATCCCAGACATCGGCATGTGCGTCGAGCAGCACGAGCCCGAGTGGCCCGTGCACCGCTGCGTGCGCCCGGAGCTCGCCGAGCACGATCGAGTGGTCGCCACCGAGCACGAGCGTCCGAACGCCGGCCGCGACGACCGGCTCGAGCTGGACGGCGATCTGCACGGCCGTACGCTCACCGTTCTGCGGCGTCACCTGCACGTCACCGCGGTCGACGACCGAGAGCGCTCCGAAGACCGTCGTCGCCTGGGCCGGGTTGTAGGGCCGCAGCATGACCGAGGCTGCGCGGATCGCCTCCGGGCCGAAACGAGCCCCGGCACGCATGCTCGTACCGGTGTCGAACGGGACACCGAGCACGGCAACGTCGACTCCGTCGAGCGAGTCCGGCACGTGCGGGCAACGCGCGAACGTCCTGATCCCGGAGTGGCGGGGCGCCGTCGTCGCATCCGGAGGCTCGTAGCGTGCCACCAAACGAAGACGGTACAAGCCCTCGGGGCCGCGTGCGTCGGCAGCTGCGCCTCGCTTGGCTCAGCTCCCGCGCCAACTGGGGAGCCCCCTGCGTGGAGGACGTCGCTGCCCGATCCACCGCTTGAGTACGTTAGACCCGCGCGGCCATCGCGCGCATCGTTCCGGCGGAGGCGGTGAGAGCATTCACGGCTCGGTGCCCCGAGAGCCGGTGTCGTGCCCCGCGCGCCAGCGCTCAGAGGATGTCACTCGATAGCTGACTCGACTCCGTCCACCTCCTCCGGCCGGTCGAGGGCCGGTTGCTGGATGACGAGTGCAGACACCGCCAAGATCGCGCCGAGCAGCCAGAACACCGAGCTCGTGCCTGCGTTTCCCGCCACGACGCCTGCTGCGGCGGGCGTCGCAACCTGGCCGATGCGATTACCGGTGAGGCGCACCGCAAGTGCGGTCGACTTCGCGTGTTCCGGGACGAGCCGGACGACGAGCGTCATCGAGAGCGGCTGTCCGAAACCCATCCCGAAGCCCGCGACGATGCTGAGGGCCGCGAGCACCCAAACCTCGTGCGTGGCTGTCATCGCCGCGAGGGCCACGGCCGCTGCCGTCGCGCCCATCGTGATCAGGCGTGTTCGGCCGATCCGTCGGACGGTGGCCCCGATCCCCACGCGTGCCGCGATCGACGCCGCGGCTCGGAGCGCCAGGAGGACACCGATCGTGCGGGGGCCGATGTGATTCTCTGCGCCGATGACCGGCATGTAAGCGGTGAAAACGTCGGAGGCCGCGAGCACGGCGATGCTCGCGAAGATCCCCGCGGGAACGCCGCGCGTCCGCACGATAGTCCGCACGCTGCCGCGCCGCGACGCCGTGCGCACCGACGGCGTGCCACGGCTCGCCTCGGCGACCGCCGCGCAGAGCGTGGCCAGCACGAGGATCCCTGTCGCGACGAGCAGGCAGCGCGTGGTCGCGCCGGCCGACGGCGTCCCGCGCTCTCCGAGTAGCAGCCCCGCGAGGAGCGGGCCGAACAGCTGGCCGAGCGAGACACCCGCCGTCAAGAGACCAAAGTGATGGTCGTGCCGGTCGCTGCGCGATTCGCGGGCGACGACGTCCTGGGCGCCGAGGGCGAGCGCGAGGTGGCCTAGGCCGATCACCGCACTCGTGGCCGCGATCGTGAGAGTCGTCGCCGAGAACGCCAGCGCGAGGCACCCCACGGTCTGGACTGCGCAGCCGATCGCGAGCAGCGGTGCGCCACGCCTGTCCGAGATCCGTCCCAGCGGGATCGCCAGGAAGATCGGCAGGAGCGCGAACGCCGCAGCCACGAGCCCGACAGCCTGGGCGCCTTCGCCGTAGGCGAGCAGCCGGTAAGAGGTGGTCGGCCGGATCAGGTACACGGCGGCCTGCGCGACGCCCATCGCGAGCAGGGCGAAGAGAAGCCGGCGGCTCACCGCTCTACTCGGCGAGAAGCCGCTTGGCCTGCTCGTAGAACGGGAGGTCGACGAACTCGCCGTCGACGGTAATCGCCCCCTCACCGGCCGCGAGGGCCCGCTCGTACTCCTCGACGACGCGCCGCGCGCGCTCGAGCTCCTCGGCAGTCGGGCTGAAGACCTCGTTCAGAATCGGCACCTGGCTCGGGTGCACGCACGGCGCGCCCCGCAGTCCGAGCGCCCGCGACTCCTCGGCCGAGCGGCGGAACGCGCCGAGGTCGCCGAACCCGACGATCGGCCCCGTCAGCCCGATCGGGACGATCCCCGCAGCCCTGGCAGCGTTGACCACGAGAAAGCTGGCGATCGCGTTCCCCTGGCCGCCGGCCGCCATCCCGGTGGCGACCGTGTAGTCAGTCGAGCCCAGCCCGACGGCGACCACGCGGTCGTGTGCGGTGCAGATCCCGGCCGCGTTCAGAAGGCCGTTCGGGCCTTCCACGCGCGCGAAGAACACGGTGTGCCCGAGCTCGAGACCCCGCTCCGCCTCGACGCTCGCCGCTACCT
>JBPCLB010000292.1:0-12044 GCA_051003695.1 Gaiella sp.
TGCGGTCGCGGGGAGGCGGCGCCGATCGAGCGCTACGACGAGACGGCTGCCTCGGCGCTCGCGTACGTGAAGGAGCACGCCTCGCTGCTCGGGGACGATCCGTTCGCGCTCGAGGAGATCGGTGCGCGTCTCGGCGAGTCGCGCGGAGAGCAGGCAGCGAAGGGCGCGTTCGATGCCGCGCTCCACGACCTCCAAGGCAGGCTGCTCGGCGTGCCGGTGTGGCGGCTGCTCGGACTGCCACGCAGCGGTCCGCCGACCTCCTGGACGGTCTGGCTCGGCGATCCCGACGACATGGCTCGCCGGGCGGAGGTCGCTGCGCAGAGGTTCGGTCGGCTGAAGCTGAAGCTGGGTGGCGGCGACGGCCTCGACGTCGAGCGCGTCCGTGCCGTGCGCGCCGTGACCGAGCTGCCGCTGATGGTCGACGTCAACGAGTGGTGGACGCTCGACGAGGCCGTCGCCGCCTGCGAGGAGCTGGCGGCGCTCGGCGTCGAGTACGTCGAGCAGCCGCTGCGAGCGGCCGATCCGGCCGGTGCGGAGCTCAAGCGCCGGTCGCCGCTTCCGATCTACGTCGACGAGGACTGTCACACCCTTCGCGACGTCGCCGTCTGTGGCGAGATCGCGCACGGGGTGAACCTCAAGCTCGCGAAGTCGGGTGGGATCCGCGAGGCGCTCCGAATGGCCCACGCTGCGCGTGCACTGGGACTCGGTGTGATGCTCGGCTGCATGCTGGAGTCGGGACTCGGGATCGCCGCCGGCTGCTGCGTCGCGCCGCTCTGCGATCACGTCGATCTCGACGGCAACCTGCTGCTCGCCCGCGATCCGTGTCCCGGGGTTGCATTCCTCGACGGAGTGCAGGTCCCGTCCGATGCCCCCGGGCTCGGGGTTGCGGCTCGCACGTAGCCCCGCCAACCCGGCGCGTTCGGAACCGCGCCGGCCCTACGATGCGCCCGATGCCGAAGCCTGCACCACGGCGCCTGCTCGTCCTCGCCGAGGGGTTCTCGGGCGATCCGCATCACGGGAAGACTCTGCGCGGGGTTCTGCGCTACCGGCGCGACGACGTCGTTGCGATCCTCGACTCGGAGCGCGCGGGCGCACTCGACGACGGCGTGCCGGTGCTCGGCGACATCCAAGCCGCTCTGCGCCATCGCCCAACCGCTGCCCTGGTCGGCGTCGCGACGCAGGGAGGACGCTTTCCACCCGCCTGGCGCACACTGCTCGCAGACTGCATCCGTTCCGGCCTCGCGATCGAGAATGGCCTGCACGAGTTCGTCTCCGACGACCCGGAACTCAGTGCACTCGCCGGCGAGCACGATGTGGAGCTGCGCGACCTGCGACGGCCGCCGGAGGATCTCGACTGCCCGACCGGAGCCAACCTCGAGGTCGACGCGCAGATCGTGCTCACGGTCGGGTCGGATTGCGCCGTCGGGAAGATGACGGTCTCGCTCGAGCTCGATCGCACCGCACGAGCGCGAGGAATCTCCTCCTGCTTCGTACCGACGGGACAGACCGGGATCGCGATTGCGGGGTGGGGGATCGCGGTCGACGCGGTCGTCTCCGACTTCCTCGCGGGGGCGGCGGAGCGTCTCGTCGTGGAGGGTGCCGGGCGTGGTGGAGAGCTGCTGCTCGTCGAGGGCCAGGGCTCCCTCGTGCACCCGGCATACGCGGGTGTGACGTTAGGCCTCCTACACGGGTCGACGCCCCATGCGCTCGTGCTGTGTCACAAGGCGGGCTCCACCGAGATCGACGGCTATCCAGGACACCCGCTGCCACCGCTCGACCAGCTCGTCGACCTGTACGTCCGCTCGTCGCTGCCCGCACGTCGCGCCCGCGTTGCGTGCATCGCGCTGAACACCGCGCACCTTGGCGACGACGAGGCCGCCACGGCAATCCGGGCCGCCATCGAGACGACCGGGCTGCCCGCCGACGACCCCGTGCGGCACGGCGGGGCTCGGCTGCTCGATGCGCTGCTCGCGATCCTGCGCTAGCCTTTCCGGGCAACGCGGGTGCCGAGGGAGACGGCGACTCGCGTCGAAGACACCGCGACATGACGACATTGCACCGCCACGTCGGCGCGCTCGCGCTCGCACTCGGGATTGGGACCTGCCTCGCTCAGGCTGCTGGCGGAGCGGAGATCGGTGCGAACGACGACACCGGCAAGTATGCGAGCGACAACGGCGCCGCATTCTACGAGCGCATGGCCGCGGTGGGCTTGCGGCAGACGGTGATCACGGTGCGCTGGAAGCCGAGCGACCCACTGGGAATCCTCGAGTCGGGTCTGCTCGAAGACACGATCCCCGCGGCGGAAGGGGCCGGGCTCAAGGTCGTACTCGCGGTCTACCCCTATCCGCCACGTGAGCTCGACAGCGGAATCGCGACGCCAACGGCGTTCGGCTCATGGCTAGAGCGCCTCGCGCGCCGCTATCCGACGGTCCGCCAGTACGTCGTCGGCAACGAGCCGAACCAGCCCGCGTTCTTCCGACCGCAATTCGGCCGCACCGGCAAGCCGCTTTCGGCGGCCCGCTTCGGCCCGTACCTCGCCGCGGGCTACGACACGCTCAAGGCGCTCGACCCAGAGCTCACCGTCGTCGGCGTCGGACTCTCGCCGCGCGGGAACGACCGACCGTTCGCACGAAGCAACGTTTCGACCTCGCCCGTGCGCTGGCTTGCGGCACTCGGCCGCTGGTATCGCTCGACCGGCCGCGATCGCCCGCTGATGGACGGCCTCAGCTTCCACCCGTACCCGAACCACGCAACCGATCCGCTCGTGCGTGGCTATCCGTGGCCCAACGCCGGGTTCGTCAATCTCGACCGGATCCGGCAGGCGGTGTGGGATGCGTTCGCCGGCACGAGCCAGCCGACGACGCTCGACGGCCTGCGTCTCTATCTGGACGAGGTGGGCTGGCAGGTCGACACGAGCACCAACGTCGCCTACACGGGCTTCGAGAACGTCCGTGTGACCACAGAAGCCAGGCAGGCCTCGATCTACGGCGAGCTCGTGCGACGGGCGACCTGCGAACCCGATCTCGCTGAGCTCAACCTCTTCGGGTTCTACGACGATCCGCTGCGCTCGGGCTTTCAGGCCGCGCTCTTCCGCGCAGACGGGTTTCCTCGCCCCGCCGTCGAGGTCGTGCGAACCGCGATCGCGGAGGCCACGAGTTGTCTCGCGTCGGTCGCCGCGTGGACACCGCTCCGCAAGGTGCGCGGCGTCACCGCGCCTCGCGTCGCCCGTCGCGGCGACCTGCTCGACGTGCGCATCGCTGCCGGGGAGGGGGCTCGTGTGATCGCCTGTGTCGTACCCCGACCCTCGAGCCCCGAGCTGCTCGGCCCGCGCCTGCGTCGTTCCACCGCGCGCACGCCCGGCTGCGCGGTCGGTGCGATCATCTCGTCGATCCGGCCGCTCGTGCTGCGGCTCCCTCGGTCGAGTCCCGGCACGCTCGTCGGCGCGCGCCTCGTGGCGGAGTCGAATCCGCGCCGGGTGACGGTCGTGCACCTCGTCTTCCGCTGAGCCCCTCGTCGCCGGCAAGGTCTACGGTCGACCGGAACTCCGCGACCCGCGGAGAGTGCGGCAATTACCCATCACTTGACAAGCGAACACGTGTTCGTGCATACTGGAACACATGTTCGCTCCCTCGTTCTACCTTCGCATTCTGCTTCTCGCAGTGGCCGTGCTCGTTCTCTGGGCGCTCTTCGCGAACGACACAGGCGCTGCCGGGCCTGAGGAGCGGTACCGCGTCAAGCGCGGTGACACTCTCTGGTCGATCGCGGTCGCCCATGTGCCTGGTGACCCACGCGAGGGCGCCTGGGAGCTCGAGCAGCGCAACGAGCTCGCGTCACCAACGATCCAGCCAGGCCAGGTACTGGTTCTGCCCTGAGCGGTACGTTCGAGCCAGAGAGAGACAGTGCGACCGATGCTTGAATGAGCACGCACCAACCTCTGCGAAAGGACCCACGCGATGGCGAGCGACCGTATTCTCGAGCTTCTCCGCCGCCCCGTCGACCCCGAGGAGGTCGCCGCCATCCGCGAGCTGTGGAAAGTCCACTCGATCGCGGAGGACAACCGTGATCTACCGGGACTGATCTCGACCCTAACCGAGGACTGCGTCTACTCCGTCGCGGGCACCGGCGCGCGCTGGGAGGGCCACGAGGGTGCCGCGCGGTTCTACACCGAGCTCCTGACGGCGTTTCCGGATATCCAGTTCGAGCTCGACTACATCGTGATCGGCCCGCAAGGCGTGTGTGAGGAGGCGATCGTGACCGCAACGCACGAGGCCCGCTGGCTCGACCACGAGCCAACCGGTGAGCAGCTCGCCTGGCGAAATGCGATCTTCTTCCCGTGGGACGCTACGGCGCGCAAGTTCAAGGGCGAGATGGTCTACACCGATCTTGCGTTCGGGCGAACCGCGTAGGGCTGTTCGCCCGCGAGCGCTCCACTCCGCAACGCCGAGGAGATCGCAATGCTCAAGCCGACGGCGGCCGCGACGAGTGTCGCCGCAGCGGGCGGTACGATCGGCGCTCGTGGATCTCGACGTCGTGTTCCTGGGGACATCGGGTTCCGCGCCGACCGCGCAACGTGGGCCGTCGGCGACGCTCGTCCGCCGAGGCGGGGAGCGTTTGCTCTTCGATTGCGGCGAGGGCACCCAACGCCAGCTCTTGCGGTCGGACGTAGGCCTGGTCGACCTCGAGCAGGTGTTCCTCACGCACCTGCACGCCGATCACTACCTCGGCCTGCCGGGAATGCTGAAGACGTTCTCGCTGAGAGGCCGCGAGCTGCCGCTGACGATCTACGGCCCGGCGGGCACGCGCGATCTGATTGCGACGCTTGGGCGCGTCTTCGGCACGCTCACGTACCCCGTGGAGATCGTCGAGCTCCGGCCGGGGTGCGAGCTCGAGCGAGATGGCTATCGGATCGCGGCCTTCGGCGTCGACCACGTGAGCCACGCCGTGGGCTACGCGCTGTCCGAGCATCCTCGCCCGGGTCGATTCGATGTCGCGGGGGCCAACCGGCTCGGAGTGCCCGACGGTCCCGCCCGGGGCACGCTCCAGCGCGGTGAGGATGTGACGCTGGCCGACGGGAGGCGGGTGACACCGGCCGACGTGCTCGGCGAGCCACGGCAGGGGCGGATCGTCGTGCTCACGGGTGATACGGCGCCATGTGCGTCGGTGGTCGAGGCGGCGACCGGAGCCGACCTACTCGTCCACGAAGCGACGTTTCTCGCCGACGAGCGCGAGCGGGCCCGGGAGACGCGGCATTCGACCGCTGGCCAGGCGGCGCTGGCAGCTCGGGCAGCCGGTGTCAAGCTCCTCGCGCTGACGCACGTCTCGGCCCGCTACGGAGGTCGGGAGCTCGAGGAGGAGGCACGCGCGGTGCATGCAGCGACCGTCGTTCCCCGTGACTTCGACGTGATCGACGTGCCGCTTCCGGAACGCGGCGAGCCGGTTCTCGTGACGCGCGGCGCACGTCGCAGGCGCTTGGTGAGCGCTCAGTCCGGGACGTAGGCGATACGCGTGGTGCCGACGTATCCGTCCGTCTCTAGCAGGAACGAGCAGGTATGCGAGCCGTCCACATAGCCAGGCGCTTCGATCCGCACGGTCGGCGCCTGCCCCGCCGGGACGTCGATCGTGGGAGCAGGCATGCCGTTGACGACGATCCGAATCGGGTCGCCCGTCTTGCCGATGAACGTCACTTCGAGCGCGCCGCGCGTACAGCCCGGAACCAGCACGTTCACCGTCCCCGAGAAATCGCCGTTCGGTAGCAGCCCGAGTGCGCGGCTCGCGACGCGCAACGGGCGCTCCGCCGTCCGCCACACCACGAGTCCGGGTGCCTCGGACGATCCCACGGGAAGCTCGACCACCGGCTCGCCGTCGAGCTTCGTCGTCGTCGGCACGGCGACGAGCTCACGTACGACCGCACGACCGCTTCGCGTCCGAACGAAGCCGCGTTCGTCGATTGTCACGCTTCGGGTCGTGGGCGGGAAACCCACCTCGACGTTCTCGAGGCTCAGCACCTCGCGCACGGATCTGTTCCAGAAAACCGTGCGCGCCTCGGTCGTGGACGGCCGCTCACCCGTGAAGAGGATCGCGACCTCGCCGATGTTCGAGGTATCGAGCCAGCGCGGATCGGCGCCGCCGAGCGCAGCATTCTGCTCCCACGACGAGAGACGCTCGACGGTGCGCGAGGCCTCGATCGATCCCGCGAGCAGGCCGACCAGCACGAAGAGCGCGGCCAGGGGCACCATTCGGCTCGGGATGAGCGCGACGAGCACGATTGCGAGAACCGCGAGCGACAAGAGCGAGAGTCGAGCGAGCCCGTCATGCCCTTCGAGCCGAAGGAGCGGCGCCGAGGAAAGCGCGTCGTGCATCGCCCGCTCGGGAACGAGTCGGGTGACGGGTGTCACAGCAACGAGGACGACCGTCGCGCCGGCGACGGAAGCTACGGCGACACGGCCACGGGGCGCGCCAGCGCCGATCCACGCGGCGAGACCGACCACGAGGAGCGGCAACGCCGTGATCAAATATCGCTCCGAGATGTGCTCGATCCGGCTGCTCGCGAACAGGCCGACCTGGACGACGAGCAACGGGACATACGCGACCACGGTGCTCGCATAGGCCTGTGTGGTGGTCGATGCGGGTCGCCCGCCGAGCACGTGAACCGCGAGCAACACCGTCGCGACCGCAGGCACGACCAGCGAGACGAGCACGACCCCGGCGATGTGCCAGAGAACCGCTGTTGCGGCCGAGCCGCTCACGCCCGTCGACTCGCCGAGAGTTGCGTAGGCTCCGAGCAGCTCGGCCGAGCCCAGTACGTTCGGCGCGACGCTGCGGAGAACCGCGATGCCGAGGGCCGCGACGCCGATCCCTACCGAGAGGGGAGCTGTCGCCAGGAAGCGCCGACGGTCGCGGCGCGCCCAGGCGTTGAGGGCGGTGGCGAGCGCGAACGCCGGGAGCAGGACGAGGGCCTGCATCCGGACTGCCGCGGCGGTCGTGACCGCGAGCAGGAACAGTCCCTGCCGGGTTGCTGTCGGACGCTCGAGCGTCGCCGAGAGCGCGAAGAGCGCCCACGTGCTCGCGGGATAGAAGAGCGCTTCGGTCATCAGAAGTCCGCTGTAGACGAGCGCCGGACCCGCGATCGCGAGCGAGGCTGCGAGCGCGGCCCAGCGCGGGGGTGCGAGGCGGCAGGCCCAGAGGTAGACGGGGATCGCCGTCGACGACATCGCCGCCGCCTGCAGGAACTGCGCGATCTCGATCCCCGCAGCGATGTCGCGACCGGCAAGCGACGCTCCGACGAGAGCCGGCGTGAGCAGGCTGTAGTACGGCGAGACGGTTCCGCGGATCGACAGCGTGCCGTTGCTCCAGAGCGATTCTCCGAGCAGGCCGTAGAGCATCTCGTCCGGCGCGATCCACGGCACGGTGAATCGCTGCGCGACGATCGTCCTGATCACGACCGAGACCACGACGAGCCCGGCAACGACGAGCGCGGGCCTGCTGAGTCGTGGAACGGCCACGTCTGCATCGTGGCGCAGGAGCACGCCCGGTGCCGAGCCTGGCGACCGGCTCCACCCCTCGCGCGGACAGACGCCACGCTCGACCGCAGCTCGCCGATCGACCGTCTAGACTCCCGCGCGACCTTTAACCCGGTTCGGCGAGACCGGAAAGGAGCGAGATGCAAGACCGAAACGGTGGCGCGCACATTGCGCGCCGGATACTCGACGCCGACGCTCTCGCGCGAACCCTGGCCCGCATCGCGCACGAGGTGATCGAGCGCAACGAACGGCTCGAGGACGTCGCCCTCGTCGGGATCCACACGCGAGGCGCGCCACTCGCGGGACGTCTGCGCAAGCTGGTCGCCGAGCGGAGCGGTGTCGAGGTGAACCTCGGTGCGGTCGACATCACGTTCCACCGCGACGACGTCTATGTGCGCGACCACGGCGGGCCGCGTCACGCGCAGCCGATCGTCCGGGGTACGGAGCTCGACTTCTCGCTCGCCGGCAAGACCTGCGTCCTCGTCGACGACGTGCTCTACACCGGGCGGACGATCCGCGCGGCGATCGACGCGTTGCTGGACTTCGGACGACCCGACCGGGTGCAGCTCGCGGTTCTCGTCGACCGCGGACATCGCGAGCTGCCGATCCGACCCGACTACGTCGGCAAGAACCTCCCGACGGCGAAAGCCGAGCGCGTTCATGTCGAGCTCGAGGAGATCGACGGCGCCGACCGGGTGCTCCTCGTCTCCCGAGCCACGGAGGCGACGCGTGACTGAGCGGCGGCATCTGCTGGGGGTGGGCGATCTGACGCGCGACGGTGTGGAGCGCATCCTCGACACCTCCCGTGCGCTCGAGCGAACACTCGACCGCGAGATGAAGAAGCTTCCCACCCTGAGAGGCCGACTCGTCGTTCATCTCTTCTACGAGTCCTCGACCAGGACGCTCTCGAGCTTCGAGCTCGCGGCGAAGCGGTTGTCCGCCGACACGATGGTGCTTCGCGCCACCGGGTCGTCGGTCGACAAGGGAGAGTCGCTCAAGGACACGGCGCTGACACTCGGCGCCTACGACCCGGACGTGATCGTGGTGCGACACCCGCACGCCGGCGCGCCGGGAATCGTCGCCTCTCACACAGGCGCCCACGTCGTCAACGCGGGCGACGGAAAGCACCAGCATCCAACCCAGGCGCTGCTCGATCTGTTCACGATCCGCGAGGCTCTCGGGCGACTCGACGGTGTGCACGTCGCGATCGTCGGTGACGTGCTGCATTCACGGGTCGCGCGCTCGCTGATCGAAGCGCTGCGGCTCGTCGGCTCGACGACGACGCTCGTCGGGCCGCCGACGTTGATCCCTCCCGGGATCGAGTCGATGGGGTGCACCGTGTCGCACGACATCGAGGCACTCCGCCACGCCGACGTCGTCTACGTGCTGCGCATGCAGCACGAGCGCATGCTGCCGGGCGCCGCCTTCGTGCCGTCGCTGCGTGAGTACGCGAGCCTCTACGGAGTGACACCGGAGCGGGTCGGGCCTTCACAACTCGTGATGCATCCGGGGCCGATGAACCGTGGCGTCGAGATCGATCCGCGTGTCGCCGACTCGGGGGCCTCACTCGTGACGAACCAGGTGCGGTCGGGTCTCGTCGTGCGCATGGCCGTGCTCTACGACCTGCTCACGGCAGGCCCGCTCGTCGCCGTCGAGCCGCTGGCGGTGGCATAGTGCTCCCCGCCGCGAATGTGCTCGTCCGGCGTGAGGCTCCGGGAGACACGTTCACGCTCGTCGCGCGGGTACTCGACCCGGGACAGGGGCTCGACGTGCCGGCAGCGGTGCGCGTGGAGGACGGGATCATCGTTGCGATCGAGCCACGTGCGACTGCGCCGGCCCAGCTCGTGCTCGCACCTGCGTTCGTCGACCCGCACGTCCATCTCCGGACGCCCGGCCGTGAGGACGAGGAAACGATCGCGACCGGAACCGCGGCTGCGGCAGCTGGCGGCTACTGCGCGATTCTCGCGATGCCGAACACCGATCCCGTTGTCGACTCGGCGTCCGTGCTCAGCTCGCTCCTCGACCGCGCCCGCGATGAGGCGCTCATCCCAACGGGCTTCATGGCGGCGATCTCCAAGAATCTCGCGGGTGAGGAGCTGACCGAGATGGCCGAGCTCGCGGGGGCGGGAGCGGCCGCCTTCACCGACGACGGCTTGCCGGTCTCGGAAGCCGGACTGATGCGCCGCGCGCTCCAGTACAGCGCGCTCGCCGGTCGGCCCCTGGCACTCCACTGCGAGGAACGCTCGCTGACGCGCGACGGTCAGATGCACGAGGGCGCCGTCTCGGCCGAGCTCGGGCTCTCAGGCTGGCCGTCGCTCGGTGAGAGCTTGATGGTGGAGCGCGATCTCGCGCTCGCGGCGGACGAAGGACGCCCGGTGCACCTGATGCACCTCTCCGCCCGGGAGTCGGTCGCTGCCTTGCGGCGTGCCCGCGCCTCAGGGGTCGAGGCGAGCGGGGAGGCAACACCGCATCATCTCTGCATGACCGACGAGCTGGTGCGCACGCTCGACCCGAACACGAAGATGAATCCGCCGGTTCGGGCCGAGGACGACCGCCGGGCGTTGCTCGAGGGGATCCGCGACGGAACGATCTCGTGCATCGCAACCGATCATGCGCCCCACGCGCTGCACGAGAAGGAAGGCTCGTTCGAGGAGGCTCCGTTCGGCGTGACCGGGCTCGAGACCGCGTTCGCGGCACTCAACACGTTTCTCGTCGGGCCTGGCGAGCTGCCCCTCGGCATCGTGCTCGAACGCCTCTCGCGCGGCCCGGCAGCGGTATTCGGTCTCCCCGTGCCGCGAATCGCCGTCGGCGAGACGGCAAACCTCGTCCTCCTCGACCTCGACGCCGAATGGGTCGTGGAGCCTGATGGTTTCAAGTCCCGGTCGGCCAACTCCTGGCTGCTCGGGCGAGCCCTGCGCGGGGCGATCGTCCGCACGATCGCGGCGGGAGCCGAGGTGCACGCGGCATGACCAGCGGCTATCTGCTGCTCGAGGACGGAACGGTCTTCCGCGGCCGATCGGTCGCAGCCCCAGGTCGGGCGTTCGGGGAGGCCGTGTTCACCACAGGGATGACCGGGTACCAGGAGACGGTCACCGATCCGAGCTTCGCCGGCCAGCTGATCTGCTTCACAGCCCCGATGGTCGGTAACTACGGCGTCGACGAGCGCCGGCTCGAGTCGGCGGCACCGCAGGCGCGGGGGATTGCGATGCGCCGGCTCGGCGGGGAAGCTTGGGCGCTCTGGCTCGCGGAGCGCGGACTCGTCGCACTCGACGAGATCGACACGCGCGCGCTCACGTTGCGCCTGCGCGAGACCGGGGCGATGCGCGCCGCGGCGATCGCGGACGAGTCCGACCTGCCGGTCGAGCAGGCGCTGGAGCAGGTGCGCGCCCAGCCGTCGATGACGGGTGCCGCGCTCGTCGCGCAGGTGTCCACGGTGGAGCCCTACGTCGTCGCCGAAGCGGGACGGGTGCGTGTCGCGCTCGTCGATTACGGCTGCAAGCGCTCGATCGGCCGCCGCCTCGCTGCCGCGGGTGCTGCGGTCACCGTGTTCCCTCACGTCTGGGACGTCGACGAGCTCGCCGGCTACGACGGAGTGATGCTCTCCAACGGGCCCGGTGACCCCGAGCCGCTGAGCGAGGAGATCGGCGTCGTCCGCCAGCTCGTCGGCCGGGTGCCCGTGCTCGGGATCTGCCTCGGGCACCAGCTGCTGGGCCTCGCCACGGATCACACGACGTTCAAGCTCCCCTTCGGGCACCGGGGCGCCAACCATCCGGTGCTCGATCGCCGCAGCGGGCGGGTGCTCGTCACGAGCCAGAACCACGGCTTCGCCGTCGCAGCCTCCGACGACAGCGAGGCGACCCACGTGTCCCTCTACGACGGCACGATCGAGGGCTTCGATTTCCCCTCGCTGCGGGCGCAGTCGGTGCAGTTCCACCCCGAGGCCGGACCGGGACCTCACGATGCGTGGCCGATCGTCGAGCGCTGGGTCGAGAGTTTGGCCGACTGATGCCTGCCAGACGCGACATCTCGTCGGTCTGCGTGATCGGCTCGGGCCCGATCGTGATCGGACAAGCCTGCGAGTTCGACTACGCGGGTTGTCAGGCGCTCAAGGTCCTGCGGGAGGACGGGTACCGGACGATCGTCGTCAACTCGAACCCGGCGACGATCATGACCGACCCCGGCTTCGCCGATCGCACGTACATCGAGCCGCTCGACCTCGAGTCGGTCGCCGACGTCCTGCGCCGCGAGCGGCCGGACGCGGTGCTTCCGACACTCGGCGGCCAGACGGCGCTCAATCTCGCGATCGAGCTCGACCAGGCGGGCGTCCTCGAGGAGCTCGAGGTCGAGCTGCTCGGGGCCACGGTCGAGGTGATCCGCCGTGCCGAGGATCGCGACCTCTTCCGCAAAGCCGTCGAGGGCTGCGGTCTCCGCGTGCCCCGCTCGTGGATCGTCACCGACCCGGATCAGCTCGACGGGCTGCCCGTGCCGGCCGTCGTACGGCCGGCGTTCACGCTCGGCGGTCAC
>JBPCLB010000293.1:0-3641 GCA_051003695.1 Gaiella sp.
AGACCGTCCACCCTTTTGGTGGAGGTCGAAGGGAGAGACATTCGCCTTTTGCGATGTGCTGGGGGGGAGGTGGGGTCGGCCCCTTGGTTCGGACCCCACGATTCGCGAATTCGCCGGTCGCGGCGCGCACGAGCTCGGCCGCTGCGAGACTCCGGGACGCAATGAGCGCACCCTCTTTCGAGATCGAGCCGATCCACGCACGGCGAACCTTCGAGGCCGCGATCGACCATCTCACCGATGCGATCGAGCGCGCGCACCTGCGCCGCGGCGACAGGCTGCCGAACGAGAGCGACCTCGCGATGAGGCTCGGGATCTCGAAGCCGACGCTGCGCCAGGCGCTCCGCGTGCTCGAGCATACGGGCTTGCTCGACGTGCGACGCGGCAAGTCGGGCGGCATCTTCGTCGCGAGCGAGCTCGTGCCCGGAGTCGCGATCTCGTCGGCCGTGGCACTCGAGGAATCCGCTGCCGTCGACACCCTCCGAGCGCGGCGCGTGCTCGAGGGGGCGGTCGCACGGGAGGCAGCTCGTGTGGCGACGCCTGGCGATCTCGGCGCGCTCGAGCACACGATCGATCTGCTCGATCGACATCTCGGCGACCGGCGGAACGTGATCCGGGCGGACGCGATGTTCCACAGCGCGCTCGTCCACGCGTGTCACAACACCGCGATTCAGGTCGCGATGCGTAACCTCCAGCGGCGGCTCGAACCGATCCGCGACGCCTACGCCGGAACGACGACCGACAACGAGGACACACTCGAGATCCACCGTCGTCAGCTCGAGGCGATGCGCAGCGCAGACGACGAGGGTCTCTCGGCGATCCTCGACGAGCACTTCGCGATGCTCGAGCACGCGTTCGCGAGCGGGATCGGTCGCCGCTCGACCGACCTCGCCTGAGCGCGGTCCGCCTGAGCGCAGCTGTCAGTGTTTCCGTCGAAGGTAACCGGACGGGTTGAACGTCAGCAGCAACTTCTCGCGGTCGTGGTCGAACTCGAAGGCGTCGCCCTCGGCCAGGAACCCCTGGACGGCCTCCATCGGCCCTCCCCCGAACTCTGGGAGCACCGGATGCCCGTTCACGTTCGTGTCCTCGACGACGAGGTAGTTCCCGGGAGTGACGAGCGGCGCGTACGCGCGAAGCTCCTCGAGCACGTGCTCTCTCGAATGATCCGAGTCGAGGATCACCATCACGCGGTTTCGGCTGCGGGCACGACGCCGGAGCGTCTCGAGCACGCGTTCGTCTGTCGACGAGCCGGCGAGGTAGGTCAGCCGCCGGTGTCGGGGGCGATTCGCGCGCGGGCTCACGTCGACCGTGATCACCTTGCCACGGCCGGTCAGCTCGCAGATCGTGGCGAGAAAATGGGCGCTGCCGCCCAGGTACGTGCCGGTCTCGACGATCAGATCGGGCTTTGTCTCGACGAGAAGCTCCTGATAGATCCAGAGGTCGAGCGGGCACTTCTGCACCGCCGTCCCCAGCCAGTAGGTCTGCTTCCAGGTCGTGTCCTGCCGGTCGTAGTACAGGCGATGAAACGCGTCCACGAGCTCGTGCTCGCCGTCTCGCCGGTCGGATGCCACTGGTGCCGACGATAGACGAACGGCTCTGCGTCGACCGCGAGCCCCGCGAGCCGGCACGTGTGGCGATGCGGGCCGAGAACGGCCGCTAGCGTCCGCGCGATGGGCGTCGTGTGGCTCTACCTCCGGCTCGTCGTCGGGACGGCGGTGATCCTCGCCCCCGGCGTCGCGATCGCGCGCGCGTTCGGCGTCCGCGGTGCGGCCGCGGCGCTCAGCTGGTCGCTCGTGGCGATCTTCGCTGCACTCGCCGTCACGTTTGCGCTCTCCGCGTCGCTCACCTTCGCGCTGGTACTTCTCCTCCTTGCGGGTGCGACGGCCTTCTGGGTCGCCAGGCGACGCCGCTCGAGGCCGCCGATCCTCGGCGCAGGAGCGGTCGGTGCGGCCGGTGTCGTCCTCGGGCTGCTCCTCTGGTACGTCGCGGGCGAGATCGGCGGCGACGGATTCTTCCACCTCGCTCGGGTGCGAAAGCTCGTCGAGTTGCCCGAGCTCTCACTCGGTGCCGTCGAGGAGCTGGCAGGCGGCGGGCCGCACCCCGGGTACGCGTTTCCACTCTGGCACGGGTTCCTCGCTCTGGTCGCCAAGGTCTCGGGGGCCGACTCCGGCGAGGTGGTGCTCCACCTCCCGAGCGTGCTCGCCCCCCTCGCGCTCGTGATCGGCTACGAAGCGGGTTGGGCACTGTTCCGCAGGCCGGTGCCCGCCGCGACGAGCGCGGCGGCGAGCCTCGCGCTCGTGGCGATGGCCCCGTCGTTCGGTGGGGCCTACACCGCGCTCGCGCTGCCCGCAACGGCTTCCAGGCAGATCCTCGTGCCGGCGGCGCTCGCGCTCGCATTCGAGGCTGCAAGGCGACCTGCGGCCGGCGTGCTCGCCTCGGCGGCCGCCGCCTCGTTCGCCCTCGCGGTCGTCCATCCGACGTATGCGTTGTTTCTCTGGATTCCGTTTGCGGGCTTCGTCGTCGTCCGCCGGCTCTGGGTGCGCGAGCCGGTGCGCGGCGGCGCGCTGGTGCTCGGCGCGCTCGTGGCGCCCGCCGTTCTCTATTTCGTCTGGCTGCTGCCCACGATCCGCGACACGCGCTCGGCGTCGCCGGACGCGGGTGAGCGCAACCGCGCCGTTGCTCAGTACGCCGGCCAGCTCGACGGAGGCGCAGACCGCTTCTCGGTCACACCGGAGCTCTTCGGGCGAGCGGGCGCAGTCGCCGTTGCCGCGTTGCTCCTGCTGCCTCTGGCCGCGTTCGCCGCACGCAGGCGCTGGGCGGCGTTCGTGGTCGGCGGAGCAGCGGCGATCTTCCTCGTCACGCTCGTGCCGTGGCTCTTCACGCCGTTCTCCGACGTCGTCTCGCTCTCGCAATCGCGACGCCTCGCCGGGTTTCTGCCGTTCGGCATCGCGCTCGCAGGCGGGATCGGCGTGCTCGCGGGGCTGGTCGGTCGGCTCGTCCTACCGATCGCGCTCGGCGCGGGAGTGCTGTTCCAGCTGCGGTACCCCGGCGATTTCGGCTACACGCTCGAGGAGGGCGGGCCTGGCTGGGCGACCTGGATCGCCGTCCTCGGCTGCGTGGGCGCGCTCTTGACGGGCCGACGCCGCCGCCCCCGGGTCGAGGTGACCGCCGCTCTCGCGTCCGCGCTCCTGCTCTTTCCGACCTTCGTCCACGGGCTGACGCATTGGTCTCCATCGCCGGCTCGGCGCGCCAGCCCGCTCACTCCCGGTCTCGTGGCCGCTCTGCGCACCGTCGTGCCGAGGGGCGCCGTCGTCTATTCGACGCCCGAGGCGAGCTACCGCATCGCCGCGGCGGCGCCGGTGTACGTCTGCGTCGCCTCACCCGGGCACGTCGCCGACACGAAAGCGAACCGCCCGCGCGAGCGCGTGCGGGCATTCCGTCGCTTCGTCACGACGGGCAACCTGGCGATCCCACGGGCGTGCGGTGCGACCTGGCTCGTCGTCGACAACGACCGCTTCGAGCTCGAGCTCGACCTGCCTGCCGTCCACCGGGACGAGCGGTGGGTGCTGTACCGGCTGTGAGCGCTCACGGATCAGTTGACTCGAGCTCGCACGGCTGGCCCGTGTGCTCGCAGATCACGCGCA
>JBPCLB010000294.1:0-16293 GCA_051003695.1 Gaiella sp.
GGTCGGCCTCGCCGGCGGACTGGTCGCAGGAGGATCGCTCGCTCTCCTCGTGACACGCGTGGTGCGTGTGACCGCGCGTGCAACGGCACCGGAGCCACCCCCTGCAAACGACGCTCGATCTCGCGGTCGTCGGGCTCGGTGGGACGACGATCGTCCTGCTAGCCGTCGCGCTCGTCGCGCAGACGACGCGCTCGGCCTTCGCCGACCCTCGTGGGCCCGACCGGCTCGGAGGCGGGCATTGACCTCTCTCGTGGAGCTGCGCGACGTCTTCGTCGTGCACGCCTCGGCCACGGGTGGGGTCGCGGCTCTGAGCGGTCTCGACCTCTCGCTCGAGCCAGACGAGCTCTGCGTGGTGCTCGGCCCGAGTGGGTCGGGGAAGAGCACGCTCGCTCGCCTCGTCGCGGGGCTCGAGCGACCTTCAGCCGGTCGGGTCGTCGTGGCGGGGCTCGACCTCGGCGCCGCGAGCGCGGGAGACCTCGCCCGGCACCGCAGCACGACGACGGGGTACGCGGATCAGCATTACCGCAGAGCGCTCTCGAGGGAGCTCACCGCCGAAGAGCTCGTGGCCATGCCGCTCGGACTCCGCGGTCATGGTCGCCAATCACGACTCTCTCGCGCGCGCCTCCTTCTCGAGCGGGTCGGGCTCGGTGACAAGCTGTGCGCGCGGCCCGACGAGCTCTCCGGTGGCGAGCAACAGCGGATCGCACTCTGCGCCGCGCTCGTGCACGGGCCTCCGTTGCTGATCGCCGACGAGCCGACGGGTGAGCTGGACGCCGCGGCCGGATGCGTCGTCTACGAGCTGCTCGGCGCGCTCGTCCGCGAACGGCGCACGGCAGCGGTCGTCGTCAGCCATGATCCGATGTCGACGTCGATCGCCGACCGCGTCGTCCACGTGCGCGACGGCCGCGTCAGCGACGAGGAGCGCGACGAGCGCTCGACCGTCGTCGTGGGCCGCGGTGGCTGGTTGCGGGTACCCGAGCAGACGCTCAGAGCGGCGGGAATCGGAGACCGCGCGACCGTCCACCTCGCTGACGGGGCGGTCGAGCTGCGGCCCGCGGGTCAGGTGGCCGGGGAGTCGAAGGTGGCGGAGCATGCGTTCGCGGGTGGCCGGGGACTCGCTGTCGAGGCGCGGCGGCTCTCGCGACGCTACGGAGGCGGGATGGTGCTCGAAGGGCTCGACGCGCGCTTCGAGCCGGGCGTGCTGACGGCCGTCACGGGACCGTCCGGGTCGGGCAAGTCGACGTTGCTCGCACTGCTCGCGGGGCTCGACCTGCCGGACGAAGGAGAGGTTGCGGTCGGCGAGACCGTGCTCTCGGAGCTCGACCGGGAGGCTCGCGCGAGCGTGCGCCGCGAGCTGATCGGCGTCGTCGGCCAGACCGCTTCCCTCTCCGGGTTCCTGACAGCGTGGGAGAACGTCGAGCTGGCGCTCGCGCTTCGCGGTGTCACCCGAGCTGTCCGCGCGACAGCGCTCGAGACGCTCGCGACGGTCGGGCTCGCCGAGCAGGCCTCGCGACGTGTCGACCGGCTCTCGGCGGGCGAGCGAGAGCGCGTCGCACTCGCGCGGGCGGTCGCCTCGGGCCCGCGTGTGCTGATCGCCGACGAGCCCACCGCACGCCTCGACACGGTGGCGACGCTCGCAATCGGCGGCCTCCTCGCGAAGCTCGCACACGAGCGTGGGACGACCGTGATCTGCGCGACCCACGACCCGCTGCTGATCGGCCTCGCCGACACCGAGCTCGCGCTGGAGCGGGTGACGCAGCCTACGATGTGAGGCGTGGCCGATGTCGTCGAGCTGATCGAGGTGACGGGCATCCGCTGCGAGCGGTGCGTCACCCGACTCGCTGCCGTGCTCGAAGGACATGACGGCCTGCTCTCCGCGCACGGCAACCTGATGGGCCAGGTGACCCTCGGCTACGACGACGAACGGACGAGCCGAGCCGCTCTGCTCGCCGCTCTGAGCAGGGGCGGGTTCCACCCCACCGCTCAGCCGGCGGAATAGCCGCACGGGACAGGCCGTTGCACACCCCGTGACGCGCTACGGTTGACCGGTGGGAGACGAAGAGCCTGACGACACCGGGGCGCGCCGGGTCGCCGCGGAGGCGCGCGACCGGGTGCGATTCGAAGAGGAGGCCCTCGAGCTCGCCGATCAGGTCTACCGTGTCGCGCGTCGCTTCGTGAGAACGAGAGAAGAGGCAGAGGATCTGGTGCAGGACACGTACGCGAGGGCGTTTCGGAGCTGGCAGTCCTATACCCCGGGCACGAACCTCCGGGCGTGGCTACTGCGCATCCTCACGAACCTGAATGTCGACCGGGGGCGCCGGATCCAGCGCCGGCCCGACGAGACGCCGCTCGAGGAAAACGACTACTTCCTCGCCAACAAGGTGGCCGCGGCGGACGGGGAGGACGCACTCGAGACCGACCGGGTCGTCGAGCGGCTCTCGCAGGACTCGATCGTGAACGCGCTGTCGTCGCTGCCCCACGACTTCCGCGACGTCGTCGTGCTGGTCGACATCGGCGAGTTCAGCTACGCGGATGCCGCCCAGATCACCGATGTGCCGATCGGCACCGTCATGTCCCGCTTGCACCGCGGACGGCGGCTGCTGAAGGCGAAGCTCGCCGAGGAGGCGATGGCATGACCCATCACGCCGGTTGCGACAAGTGCGAGGAGTTGCTGCAGGGCTTTCTCGACCGGGCGCTCTCGGATACGGAGTACGCGGAGGCGGAGTCACATCTCGACGGGTGCGACTACTGCCGGCGTCGCTACCGCTTCGAGACGAGCCTGCGGATGTACGTGAAGACGAGCGCGATCGAGCGGATGCCGCCGGGCTTGCTGGAGAAGCTCGGGGCGCTGCGGTCGACCGACGCGGGCGCCGCCGGCTCCTGACCGGATCAGGGCTGCTCCGCGAGTCCCGGCTCGTCGTGAACGCGGTCGACGACGACGAGGCCCTGGACACCGAGTTGGTTCGAACGGGCCACATGGCACCGTTCACCCACGACGTGGAAGGCAGATCGTGTTCAGCCGGGCTGGCGGCGCAGGATTCTAGGGGCTTCGGCTACTGCGGTCGAGATCGCACGGCGTGTCGACATCGCCCGGCGCGCCGAGGTCGTCGCACGGCACGAGACGCGGGGAGACCAGACGAAGCCCGTCGTCGGGGATGTCGTCCCAGACAGCTCGCGCGACGAGCAGCGGATGGCCGCGGACACCCCCGTACGAGGCCGCGACGACGTCTCCACCCTCGGCACGCCAGCTCTGGATCACGCGCTCGATCGCGGCGGGCTGGAGGTCTGGTCCGTCGGCGAGCACGACCACCGCCGCCTGGACATCGTCTCCGAGCGCCGCGAGTCCGCAGCACAACGACGCTCCCGGCCCCCGCTCCCAGTCTGGGCAACGCACGAGGCGGGCCGATGGAGCTTGTGTTGAATCAACACAAAGGGGGTGGGCGCCCTCGACGACCACCACCTCGTCGACGGCGCTCGCGGCAACCCGCTCGAGCACCCGCGGGAGCAGCAGCACCTGCTTGGGCGAGCCGAAGCGGGTCGCGGCGCCGGCGGCGAGCACGACCGCGGCGACGCGGCTCATCGACTCGCCAGGCCGCTACGAGCCTGAGCTTCCGGTTCTCCGCGCCGAGCGACTGCCGTGCCCGAAGGCCGATTCATTCCGCCGGGAGGGCTGGCCACTGCCCGAGACCGAGAACCGTGAACAAGGGAGCTCGTGGGCGAGACATGGTTTCACCCACGCGAGGAGACGGTGACCGTCTCGACGACGACCGGCTGGGTCGGCTGCTCGGTCGCCGGATCGCCGAGCGCACCGATCCGCTCGACGACGTCGCGGCCCTTGGTCACGGTGCCGACGATCGCGTACTCCGCCGGCAACCCGATGTCGTCGCCCGTGACGACGAAGAACTGGCTGCCCGACGTCCCCGGCGGCTCATCGGCCGTCTTCGCCATTGCGACGACGCCCCTGACGTACCTCGCGTTCGTGCCGGGCGCGTCGACCGTCGAGTACCCGGGCCCGCCGCCTCCGCTTTGGGTCGGGTCGCCGCCCTGGATCACGAACCCGGGCACGATGCGGTGGAAGATCGTGCCGTCGTAGAACCCGTCCTCGGCGAGTTGCACGAGCGACGCTGCGGTCGCGGGCGCCGAGTCGAGATCGAGCGTGACGACGAACGCGCCACAGCTCGTCTCGAAGCTCAACGTGTAGGTCTGTGCGGGATCGAGCCGCTCGTTCGGAGCGGTCGCGCCGCCGGCCTCGCCGGGAGCGGGCGCCTCGACGTCCTTGCACTCACCCGTGGCGCTAGCGCGAGCTGTCGTCTCGGGCGCAGCGTCGTCGTCGGAGCCGCAGCCCGCGACGAGCAATGCCGAGACGGCAAGGAGCAGTGCGGCCGCGCGAACCACGTCACGGAGGGTAGTTGACGCGCGTTGTCGGTTGTCTGGTAGTGCTAGGGGGGTGGCGATCGCACTCGAAGTCAACGGACAGGCCCACACGGTGGACGTGCCCCCGGATCGACGGCTGCTCGATGTCCTCCGCGACGATCTCGAGCTGACCGGAACGAAGCAGGGCTGCGCGGAGGGGGCCTGCGGGGCGTGCGCGGTGCTCGTGGACGGTGTGCCGATCGTCTCGTGCCTACTGCCGGTCGCCGCCGTCGCCGGCAGGCCGGTGACGACGATCGAGGGAATCTCCGCCGACGGCCCGACCCCGCTGCAGGACGCGTTCGTCGCCGAGGACGCGCTCCAGTGCGGGTTCTGCACCCCGGGTCAGATCATCACTGCGACCGCGCTCCTGCGCGCCGAGAACACGCCCACGCGTGAACAGATCCGTCGTGCGATGGCGGGCAACATCTGCCGTTGCGGGGCCTATCCGAAGATCGAGCGCGCGATCCTCCGCGTCTCGGGGCAGCACGTCGAATGAGCATCCGCTTCGTGAAGTCGCAGCGCGAGATGGAGGGCCGGTTCGAGGACGTCTGGGTGCTCGTCGACGAAGAAGACGAGCTCGAGACCTGGCCCGCCGACGCAGAGCTCTCGCTCGTCGGTCAACCGGCACCCCGCGCCGACGGTGTACAGCGGGTCACCGGCGCCGCGACGTACACCGTCGACGTGCGCCTGGCCGGAATGCTCCACGCCGAGGTGCTCCGCTCCCCCCTCGCGCGGGGGCGAGTGACGAGCCTCGACCTCGCTGCGGCCCGCGCCATACCCGGCGTGCGTGCGGTGATCGGCCCCGAGGGCCCGTCCGCGATGAGCGGAGACCCCGTGCTGACAGCGGAGCCCGAGTACGCCGGCGCGCCGATCGCGGCGGTCGCCGCGGACACGCGCCACGCCGCGCTCGCCGGGTTGCTGGCGCTCGCCGCGGTGATCGAGCCCCTCCCACCCCAGGTCGACGTCGACGCGGGTCTTGCGGAGCAACGCTTCACGGAGGATCCGTCCGAGAGCGAGCGGGGCGATGTCGAAGCAGCGTTTGCGGAGGCGGACGTGACGGTCGAGTTCGAGTGCGAGACGCCCGGTCACGTCCAGACACCACTCGAGCCACACGCTGCGGTAGCCCGCTGGGACGGCGACGAGCTGACCGCATGGGTCTCGACCCAGGGGATGTTCGACGCGCGGGCCGAGCTTTCGCGCCGGTTCGGTGTCGCGACCGACAAGGTCAGGGTGATCTCCGAGTACATCGGCGGCGGCTTTGGCGGCAAGCAGGGGGCTGGCGCCGAGGCGCTCCTCGCCGCCGAGCTCGCGAAGACTGCGCGCCGGCCGGTACGGCTGGTGAATCCCCGGCACGCCGAGCAGCTGGTCGGCGGTCGGCGGGCGGCCACGCGCCAGACCGTCAAGCTCGGCGCAGCCCGGGACGGGACGCTCCTGGCAGTCGAGTCGACGGCGGTGATCGACATGGGTCGCGGCGGGATGGTGTTCCCTGTCAACGAGCCCGCGCTCTCGCTGTATGCCGTGCCAAACGTTCGCGCGATGTCCTTTCCGGTGAAGACCAGCCTGCGCCCACAGAACGCATTCCGAGCTCCCGGGGTCGTCGAAGGCACCGCCGTCTTCGAGCAGGCGATCGACGAGCTCGCCGCCGCCCTCGAGCTCGATCCCCTCGAGCTGCGCCGGCGGAACCACGTCGACCGCGACCAGCGCTCCGATCTGCCGTACTCGGGCAAGCAACTGCTGGTCTGCTACGACCGCGCTGCGGAGCTCGCCGGGTGGGCTGACCGCGAGCGATTGCGCGGGCCGCAGTCGGACGGCCTCCTTCGCGGGATGGGCTGCGCGACGCAGATCTGGTGGGGTGGCGGCGGTCCGCCCGCGCATGCCGCGATCCGGCTCGACCGGAAGGGGCATGCGCTCGTCACGACCGGCATTCAGGACATCGGCACCGGGACGCTCACCGGCGCGCGAATCGTGGCTGCCGAGGAGCTGGGCCTGCCCCTCGATCACGTGGTCGTCCGGGGCGGCGACACGGGCCCGAATCTCTACGGGCCGGTCTCGGGCGGGTCGATGACGACACCCGCAGTCCTGCCGGCGGTGCGCAGCGCGGCGGGCAAGGTGCGCCGGACACTGCTAGCGCTCGCCTCCGACGTGCTCGAGATCGCGGCTGACGACCTCACGCTCCGTGACGGGCGAATCCGCTCGAGCGACGGTGCGCTCGACGTCGACATCGTCGAGGTGACCGGCAAGCTCGGCAACGCGACGATCGACGGCTCGGGTGCGCGCGGGCCGAATCCCGATGGCTTCCGCGTCAACACGTTCGGCTGTCAGATCGCCACCGTCGCGATCGACCCGGGTCTCGGCGAGATTCGCGTCGAGCGAGTCGTGGCCGTCCACGATGTCGGGCGGATCGTGAACCCACTCACCGCGGCGAGCCAAGTCGAGGGCGGTGTTCTCCAGGGAATCGGGTTTGCGCTCTGGGAGGAGCTGGTCGTCGATCCGACGACGGGCGTCCCGGTCAACGCCCATCTCGACGACTACAAAGTCGCGACGATCGCCGACACGCCCGAGATCGTCGTCGCCTTCGCGAACGTCCCCGACGAGAACCTGCCGAACCTCGGCGCCAAGGGACTGGGCGAGCCGCCGATCATCCCGACGGCCGCAGCGATCGCGAACGCCTTCGCGCACGCGACGGGACGGCGGGCGAGCGGCTTTCCGCTCACGGCCGCGCGCGTGCTGGAGGCGCTCGCGTGAGCGCCTACACGAGACCGTCGAGCCTGGACGAAGCCCTGGAGCTCCTGGTCGAGCCCGGCGCCGCGCCGATGGGCGGAGGCACAGACCTCGCCGGCCAGATCGACCGTGGGATCCGCACGGTCGAGACGCTCGTCGACCTTCGTGACGCCGGACTCGGCGAGATCGAGGCGAGCGGCACCGGTGTTCGGATCGGAGCCGCGGCGACGCTCGCGGAGCTCGCCGCCTCACCGCGGCTCGCCCCGTTCGCGGCCGTGGTGAGCGCCGCAACGCTCGCCGCCTCACCCCTGCTGCGCAACGTCGGCACCGTCGGCGGCAACCTCTGCCAGCACACGCGTTGCTGGTACTACCGCGGCGAGGAGTGGCATTGCTGGCTCGGCGGCGGCGACACCTGCTACGCGCAGATCGGCGATCATCGCAAGCACAATCTCGAGCCCGGAGACTGCATCTCGGCGCATCCGTCGGATCTCGCGCCCGCGCTTGCCGCGTGTTCCGCCACCGTCGAGCTCCGCTCGGCGAGCGGCCTCAGGCAGCTGCCGTTGCTCGAGCTCTATCGCAGACCGACGGCCGAAAATCGCTCCTTGCTCGTGCTCGAGCCCGGCGAGCTCGTCGTCGCGATCACGCTTCGCGAGCCACCCGACGCCTCGGTCTACCTGCGAACGGGCGAGCGGCAGGCGTTCTCGTTCCCGCTCGTCTCGGTGGCCGCCGCCAGGCGTGGCGATGACGTCTGGCTGGTCGCAGCCGGGGTCGCGAACATCCCACGTGCGATCGACCCCGAGGATCCGCTCTCGGGCCTCCCCGGCCATCCACAGAGCGCCTGGAAACGCCAGGTGCTCTCGACGCTCGTCGAGCGAGCCCTCGCGGCCGTCGACGATTAGGGCCTAGGCAGGGGTCGTCGAAGCGAGCACCGCTGCGAGGTGGGCGAGCCCGATCGCCCGGCGCATGTGGGGAATCCGCTCGCTCTCGTCCTCGATCTCGAACACCCCGCTCCAGATCTGCGCTGCTGTGACGAGCGCCTCGCGGATCAAGGCCGCCTCGACCGGATGGCCGTTGCGCTCGTAGGACGCGTTCACAGCGAGCCCGAGCCCACCGATCGCGTCGGGTTGACGCATCCAGAGGAGTGGGAACGCCATCGCGAGATACAGCGAGATTCGCGCAAACGTGACGGGCTGCTCGAACGACGCCACGCCGACCGGCCGGCCGAGCTCCGGCGGCGGAGCGCCCGCGGCGATCCCCGCGGCGGTCTGACCGAGAACCATGCGGACCTGCGGCTCGTCGAGCCCCGAGAGCTTGGCGACCCGGAGCGCGAGCAGCAGCGCGTTGGGCAGCCGGCCGTAGGGATAGTCGGTCGCGAACAGCACCTGCTCCGGGGCGACCTGGCGGAAGAGATCGACGAGGTCGGCGGCGCTCCAGACCGACGTGTCGAAGAAGACACCGGGAACGCCACCGAGCTGCCCGGCAAGCCCGCCCATGTCGGCGATCCCGGCGTGGGCGACGATCAGCCGCACCCCGTCGTAGCGATGGACGAGCGCCGCGAGATGGTCGGCGATCGGCGGCAAGCCACGGCCGCCGTGGATCAGGATCGGCACATCGCGATCCCGCGCAAGCTCGAAGACGGGTGCGAGTCGCTCGTCACCGACCGAGAACTTCTGCGCACGCGGATGGAGCTTGATCCCGCGCGCTCCGCGATCGAGACAGCGGACGGCTTCTTCGAGCGGATTCTGCTCGAGATCGAGCCGCACGAACGGCACGATCAATCCCTCAGCATGCTTCGCATGGTCGAGGGTGCGGTCGTTCGCCGCACGAAATGACGGGATGCGGTCGGGCTCGTCGAGGCAGAACGTGAACGCGCCGGAGAAGCCGTTCACCTTGAGCTCGTTCACGAGATCGTTCCGTTGGCCGGTCATCCCGTCGATGTCCCTGCCGAGGTGCGTGTGAGCGTCCCACAGCGTCGCGTCGGACGGGAGGTCGTCTGCGACGAGCTCGGCGCACGCGTCGAAGACTGCTTGCGCGCGATCTAGAGCATCCATCGATCCTGAGTGTAGGAGCCCCCGCCGTCAGAGGTCAGGCACGATGGCCCGACCCCACGACAGGACGGGATACCAGGGGTGGCTCCAGCCTCGGTCGGCGCTTCTGCTCACGCCGAGAGCGCGTCGATCTTGTCCGAGAGGTAGGCGAGGTACGGCCCCGGGTCGATCGCCGGCGACCCGGTCAGCCGCTCGATCGTCTCCTTCGGGGTCAGCTTGCGCCCGTGGGCATAGAGGTTGTCGCGCAGCCAGTCGGAGAGCGGCAGTAGCTCGCCGGCCGCCAGCTGGGAGTCGAGGTCGGGCAGTGCAGCGCGAACGACCTGCCAGAGCTGGAGCGAGATCACGTTGCCGAGCGCGTAGGTGGGAAAGTACCCGATCCCGCCGCCCGACCAGTGCACGTCCTGGAGCACGCCGTGCCCGTCGTCCGGCACCTCGACGTCGAGGAACTCCCGCATCCGCTCGTTCCAGAGCTCGGGCAGATCCTCGAGTGCGACCGTGCCCTCGACCAGCTCCTGCTCGAGCTCGAAGCGAAGGATGATGTGCAGCGAGTAGGTCGTCTCGTCGGCGTCGACGCGGATCAAGCCGGGCTCCGCGCGGTTGATCGCGCGGATGAACGTCTCCAGGTCGACCCGCGCAAGCGCGCTAAAGGACTCCTGCAGCGGCCCGTACCAGTGCTCCCAGAACGGGCGGCTGCGGCCGACGAGGTTCTCCCATGTTCGGCTCTGCGACTCGTTCACACCGAGCGAGGGCGCGCCGCCGAGAGGCGTTCGCAGCAGCTCGTCCGCGATTCCATGCGCGTAGAGCCCGTGGCCGGCCTCGTGGAGCGTCGACCAGACCGACTCGAGGTCGTCGGGTCGGTAGCGCGTCGTCAGTCGCACGTCCCGATTCGAGAAAGACGTACAGAACGGATGCGCGGTCGGGTCGAGCCGCCACGCGCCCTCCTCGAGCCCGAGCGTCGAGAGCACGCGTTCCGCGAACGCGCGCTGAGCGTGCTCCGGAAAGTCGCCGTGGAGGAACGACGCGTCGACCTCGGGGGCTCGGGCCACGAGCTCGGTCAGCGCCGGGCGCAGCACGGCGAAGACCTCGCGCACCTCGGTCGTCTCCATCCCCGGCTCGTAGTCGTCGAGCAGCGGTGTATACGGGCTGTCCGACCAGTCGAAGCACTCGACGTACTCGCGCTTCAGCTCGACGTTCTCGCGCAGGTAGGGGAGAAAGGACGGGAAATCGCTCGTCCGTCGCGCTTCGACCCACGCGTGGTGACCTCGGGCCGCCGCATGGGTCATCCGCTCCCGCAGGTCGGAGGGCACGCGACGTGCCTTCTCCCAGTCGCGGCGTGTGACGCGGATCAGGCTCGCGTCGTCGCTCTCGTACGGCAACGATTCCTCGATCGGGCCAAGCCGGTCGAGCAGACGGCCCACCGCGTCGTCGGTGAACCGCTCGTGCGCGATCCGACCGAGTGTCGCCAGCTGGTTTGCCCGCGCCTCCGTCCCACGCGGCGGCATCGTCACGCGTTGATCCCAGCCGAGCACGCCTGCCGCCCGCGAGACGTCTGCGACCTCGGCCAGTCTGGTGCGCAGCTGCCGAAGCTCGTCCGCCACGGGCGCCAGATTAGCGCCTCGTCTACTGTCCGCCCCGATGACCGACGTGCTGATCATCGGCGACACGGAGCGCTCGCCGGAGCTCCGACACGAGATACCGATTCACATCGGCGACCCGTTCCTCTACGCGGAGGTGGACGGGAGGCGAGTCGCGATCGTGTGGAGCATCGAAGGCGATCGGATCGCCGCGATCGATCCGACGATCGAGATCGTCTCCGACGAGACCTTCTCGAGCGACGACCTGATCCGCGACGGTGTCGACATCTACGCGATCAAGCCGACGATGTTCGGCCGTCAGGTCCACTCGCTCGGTTTGGGACGGGCGGCGGTTCCGCGGAGCTTTCCGCTGGGGATCGCTGACGTGTTGCGAGCCAACGGGGTCGAGCTCGTCGTGGACCAGCGGCTCTTCGACGATCGCCGCCGACGGAAGACAGCCTTCGAGCTCGAAGGGATCCGACGCGCTTCACGCGCGGCGGAGGCGGGGATGACGGCGATCGCGTCGCTGCTCGCGCGCTCCGAGCCGGCCGACGGCGGCCGCGTCGTCGACGGCGATGCGTTGACGAGCGACGTGCTCAAGTTGGCAGCGAGCGCCGAGTTCGACCGGCACGGATGCCGCGGTGACGATCTGATCGTCGCGATCGGTCCGCAAGCGGCGGACGGTCACGACCAGGGTCAGGGGCCGGTCGGGAACGACGACGTCGTCCTCTGCGACCTCTTCCCGCAACACGTCGAGAGCGGCTGCTTCTCCGACATGACGCGAACCTTCGTCGTCGGAGGCGCAAACGCCGAGATCTCCGCCTGGCATACCCAGAGCGTCGAGGCGCTGGAGCTCGCTCGCTCACTCGTCCGTCCGGGAACGAGCGGCAGCGAGATCCACCGGGCCGTGTGCTCGTTCTTCGAGCGGCTCGGCCACCCGACCGGACTGTCCAAGCCCGAGGGTGAGGTACTGCGTGACGGCTTCTTCCACGGGCTCGGGCACGGTGTCGGGCTCGACGTGCACGAGGCTCCCTGGCTCGGCAAGTTCGGTCATGAGCTCGTCGAGGGCGACGTGATCGCCCTCGAGCCAGGGCTCTACCGCCACGGCTTCGGCGGAGTCCGGGTCGAGGATCTGCTCGTCGTCACCGCAGACGGCTGCGAGACGCTGACGATCTTCCCGTACGCGCTGACTCCGGCGTGACCCAACCGAGCATTTTCCCAGGTGTGTGGGCCGGCGGAGCCGGTCGGCGCACCTCGTGGTAGAACCGCGGCGATGAGCAACGACGCGATCGAGAACCTGTTCGAGGAGGAGCGGCGGTTTCCGCCCGACCCCGGGTTCGCGGCCGAGGCGAACGCGAAACCCGGGATCTACGACGAGCCGTTCGCTGAGTTCTGGGAGCGTCACGGACGCGAGCGCGTGACGTGGTCCGAGGCGTTCACCGAGCTCTACACGTGGGAGCTTCCCTCTGCGAGGTGGTTTCTCGGCGGAAAGCTGAACGTCGCCCACAACTGCGTCGACCGGCACGTCGAAGCGGGGTTGGGCGAGCGGGTCGCGTATCACTGGGAAGGTGAGCCCGGCGATACGCGGACGATCACCTACGCCGAGCTGCAGCGTGATGTCGTGCGGATGGCGAACACGCTGCGTGAGCTCGGCGTCGGCAAGGGCACGGCGGTCGCGATCTACATGGGGATGATCCCCGAGCTCGCCGTCGCAATGCTCGCTTGTACCCGCCTCGGAGCGCCGCACACCGTCGTGTTCGGCGGGTTCTCGGCCGACTCCCTGTCGGATCGGATGAACGACATGGGCTGCGAGGTGCTCGTCACCCAGGACGAAGCTTGGCGGCGTGGTGGCACAGTGCCGCTCAAGCGGACGGCGGACGACGCGATGGCGGCCGCCCCCGGAGTTCGCGCGTGCCTCGTCGTGCGCCGCACCGGCAACGACGTGCCGATGCGCGAAGGTCGCGACCGCTGGTACCACGAGCTCGAGATCTCCGACGACCCCGCGTCGTGCCCGTGCGAGCCGATGGACGCGGAGGACCTGCTGTTCCTGATGTACACGTCCGGCACGACCGCGAAGCCGAAGGGGATCGCTCACACCACGGCCGGCTATCTCGTCGGTGTCTCGACGACCCACCACTACGTCTTCGACCTGAAGCCGGAGACCGACGTCTACTGGTGCGCGGCGGACATCGGCTGGATCACCGGGCACAGCTACATCGTCTACGGGCCGCTCTGCAACGCCGCCACGTCGGTGCTCTACGAGGGCACACCGGACTTTCCGGACAAGGAGCGCTGGTGGTCGATCGTCGCGCGCTACGGCGTCACGATCCTCTACACCGCGCCGACCGCGATCCGTGCCCACATGAAATGGGGGCCCGAGCACGCGGGGGCACACGACCTCTCCTCCCTGCGGCTGCTCGGCTCGGTGGGCGAGCCGATCAATCCCGAGGCGTGGATCTGGTACCACGAGCACATCGGCAAGGAGCGCTGCCCGATCGTCGACACCTGGTGGCAGACCGAGACGGGAATGATCCTGATCACTCCCCTCCCCGGTGTGACGACGACGAAGCCAGGCTCGGCGACGAAGCCGTTCCCGGGTGTCGCAGCGACGGTCGTGAACGAGCAGGGCGAGCGCGTGCAGCAGGGTGGCGGCTACCTCGTGCTCGAGCGGCCCTGGCCGGCGATCACCCGTGGGATCTTCGGTGACGAGGAGCGGTTCCGCTCGACCTACTGGGAGCGCTTTCCGGGTGTCTACTTCGCCGGCGACGGGGCCCGTGTCGACGCCGACGGCGATTTCTGGCTGCTCGGCCGCGTCGACGATGTCATGAACGTCTCGGGTCATCGCATCTCGACGATCGAGGTCGAGTCTGCGCTCGTCGATCACCCGAAGGTCGCCGAGGCGGCGGTCTGCGGTCGAACCGACGCGACGACCGGCCAGGCGATCGTCGCGTACGTGACGCTCAAGGGCACCGACCCCGGCTCGGTCGAGATGCTCGAGGAGCTCCGCAACCACGTGGCCGCCAAGATCGGGGCGATCGCGAAACCGGCGAACATCGTCTTCACGCCGGAGCTTCCGAAGACGCGCTCCGGGAAGATCATGCGCCGCCTGCTCCGCGACGTCGCCGAGAACCGCCCTCTGGGCGACACGACAACCCTCGCAGACCCGGCCGTCGTCGGCGAGCTCGCCGAGCGCGCCGCCGAGGCACCGCCCGAGGACTGAGTCCGGCGGGAGGCGGTGCGGTGTCCACGGTCATCACCCGGGAGCGGCCCGACTCGCCGGACGCAGTCGCTCTCATCGGGGAGCTGGATGCCGTGCTCCAGCCGCTCTATCCGAGCGAGAGCCGGCACGGCTTCAGCGTGGCCAAGCTGCTGGCCGAGGACGTCGCTTTCTTCGTGATTCGCCACGATGCGGTCCCTGCAGGCTGCGGAGGCGTCCAGCTCGTCGGGGCCGAGTACGCCGAGGTGAAACGCATGTACGTCCGTCCCGAGTTTCGCGGCCTCGGGCTCGGGAAGTCGCTGCTGGAGCACCTGGCCGAGCACGTGCGGCTGCGAGGAATCACGCTACTCCGGCTGGAGACGGGGATCCATCAGCATGCGGCGATCGCGCTCTACGAGCGTGCCGGCTTTCGCTCCATCCCGCCGTTCGGGCCGTACAGGCCGGACCCGCTCAGCGTGTGTCTCGAGAAGCACATCGGCGAAGGCTGTTGGCGAGCTACCGCTTCGGGCAGAGCAGCACGATGTTGAGCCCACCCCAGGCGAACGAATAGGTCGGGCAGCCGATCTTCGACGAGATGAACTCACGGACGTTCTGGTTCGAGGTGATCACGAGCGGTGACTGATTGCGGGTGATGTCGATGTCGAGGTTGCCGTAGGCGCGGTAACGCAGGTCACCGGAGAGCGCGGCGGCGGCGTCCATCTTCTTCCGGTACGCCGGCTTGTCGAAGTAGGAGAGGTTGATGTTGTTCTTGGCGGCGATCGTGCGCCCGTCGAGCAGGATGTTGATGAAGTCGTACGGGTCGGGGTAGTCGGCGAACCAGCCGATCGAGACGATGTCGAACGGCTCGCCGCGCGTCCCCGCCTTCTCGGCCATCACGGCGAACGTGTACGCCTTGATCTCGACGTCGAGGCCGACCGCCTTCAGGTTCGCCTGCACGAGCTGGGCTGTATTCGTACCCTGCGGATCGTTCGTCGTGTACATGACGACCTTTCCGGTCTTCCCGCCGAGGAGCACCATGGCATTGGCGCGATTCGGGCGGTCGAGCGGGTAGATGTTCACGTCCCGGTAGCCGGGGATCCCCGGCGGCAGGATCTGCTCGTTGGGACGCCCCGCGTTCAGCCCGCCGATGCGGCCGAGCGCGGGACGGTCGACCGCGAACGAGACCGCTTGCCGCGCTGCAACGTCCTTGAAGATTCCGCGGGAGGTGTTGAGCGCGAAGTAGCCGATCGAGTTCGACGGATAGACGAAGTAGCGTCCCTTGTTGATCCCGAACTCCTTGGTCAACTCGGTGTGAGCTGCCCGCGGCAGGCTGTAGAGGTCGAGGTCGGCCTCACCCTTGCGGACTTGGAGGTAGCTGGCCTGCTCGCCCACCTCGACCGCGACGCGGATCAGATCCCACCGCTGTGGCCGCGACCCGCCGTAGAACGGGTTCTTGCGCAGCACGATCTGCCGGCCGGGCGACTTGCTCGAGAAGAAATACGGGCCTGCCCCTGGCGGGACGACACCCTGCGAGTCGATCGGGAGGTTCGGCGGCACGGCACACATGAACGGCATCGCGATTCGCGAGAGAAAGTCCGGCGCGACCTTGTTCAGGCGAACCGTCAGCGTGTCTCGACTGACCGTCACCCCGGAGGGTCTCGTCGCCTTCCCGGCGAGCACCTTGTCAGCCCCGACGATGTCACCGAAGAAGGTGGCGGCGGGCGACTGCATCTTCGGGCTCAGGGCCCGCTCGATCGCGCGGGCGTAGCTCGCCGCCGTCAACGGCGACCCATCCGAGAAACGGAAGCCGCCGCGGATCCTGAAGGTGTACGTCTTCCCGTTCCCCGAGACCTTCGGGAAGCCACGCGCAACCTCCGGCTACAGACGCGAGCTGGCGCGACCCCGCTTGTCCGGATAGCCCAGCAGCATCGCGCAGGTCGCCGATTCGAGCCTCCAGCCGTAGAAGTCGTAGTTGAGCGCCGGATCGAGGTAGGTGATGTCGGTGGAATTGACGTTGAGCCGCAGCACGCGCTCCTCGGCCGCCGTCGCCGCCGGCGCGGCGAGCAGAGCCGACGCGAGCAGCACGATCCCGACGAGGAAAAAGAGAAGCGTGATCGTTCGCCGCATGTTCGACCTCCCTGTCTCGGAACTATCGACCTCGGGCCGGCCGACGACAGCGGCCGGCGTGCGCCCGAGCATGCTCCTCGAGCCTCAACAGACGCTCAACGCCGAGCGTCCGGACTCGTGTCCACTTCGCGCGTCGCACGGCGAGAGCATGCAACACCAACGATGCGCTGTCTACTGGTAGAGGCCCTCGGCTCGTTCGCGAGTGGGGGACAGA
>JBPCLB010000295.1:0-26123 GCA_051003695.1 Gaiella sp.
GCTTCAGCTGTGCACTGCCGTTCGTCCTCACGCCCGGTGGCTCGAAGGTGTGCACGTTCACCGCCACGGTCAACGGTGGTGCGGGAACGTACGTCGACGTGATCGTCGTCGAGGGCACCGACAACGAGGGCAACGAGGTGACAGGCGACGACGACGCGAGCGTCACGCTCACGCCTACCCCGCCGCCTCCCCCTCCGCCGACCACCAGCTCGAGCCCACTGATCGACGTCCAGGTCGTGAAGGACGCGACCCAGCAGGTGACGCTCGGCACGAACGGGACGGCGACGATCACCTACACCGCGCTCGTCCGCAACAACGGGCCGAACCAGGCGAACGACGTCCAGCTCGCGGATCCGGCTCCGACCGGGGTCGTCTTCGGGCAGCTCACGAAGCAGCCCGACTTCGGGTCGTGCTCGCTCACGCCGGCGTTGCTCACCTGCAACCTCGGGACGATCGGGCCGGGTGTCCAGACGCTGATCACGTTCACGGCGACCGTGAGCGTGACCGGAACGATCGTGAACACCGCGACGGTCACGGGTGGCGGCGCGCCGGATACGAATCCGGGCAACAACGTGGATTCGGCCCAGACGCTCGTCGTCGCACCGCTCCGGCCGCCGGCGACACCGAAGCCGAAGCCGGTGCCGAAGCCGAAGCCGAAGCCGAAGCCTGCGGTCGTCAAGCCCGCGGCGGAGATCTGCAGCACGCTGACGGTCACGCAGAAGCTCGTTCGCGCGACCGGCAAGCCGCAGGTGATCCGCGCGTTCGTGAAGGCCGGTGGCAAGGCGGTGGCGAACGCTCGGGTACAGGTGCTCGGGCCGGGCCTGCGGCTGAGCCTACGCACGAACCGGCAGGGTCTGGCGGTGGCGGCGGTCAAGCCGGCCAAGGCCGGGATCATCCGCCTCTCGATCACGAACAAGAAGGCCTGCAACACCCAGCGGATCGGCGTCGTCGGGGTATTCGAGCCCCCGGTCACCGGCTAGGCCGCAGATCGAGGCGTGGGGGAGAGAGCGGGGCCGAGAGGCCCCGCTCTCATTTCGCAAGCAGGGTGATCCGCAGGCGGATCACCCTGCGCACGCGTCCGCCTTCGGCGTGACAGATCCTGAACGAGCCCGCCTCGCAGCTCAGGCTTGGGTCGCGGGCATCCTCGCGGTAGGTGTCTGCGTGTGCCGTGACGAACTCCGAAGAGGCCAGCGTCGCGGCGCGGGCGTCGTCTTGGGGTGGTTTGCAGATGTCGGTTGGAGCGAAAGGACGTTGCAACGCATGCTTTACAAGGTCGACATGGGGCATCGCTACACTGCGCGCGTGATGCGCGGCGCAAAGCTCGGCGTGCTGCTTTCTACCTGCTGTGCGTGTGTTTTCGCCGCAGTTCTGCTCGGTGCGCCGCCGGTGCTGGCCGACGATGGTGCCCCGGGGGAGATGTCACCCTTCGCGCCCGTGACGAGACCGCTGATCGAGCCCGGCGTGACGATCGGCGGAACGCTCGTCGGTGGCTTGACACAGCAGGAAGCCAAGGAACTCGTCACCCGGCGGTTCCAGCGCTCGTTCGAGCTCGTCGTCTTGTCGACGCGCCGGCAGCGCGTCTCACCGCTGCAGCTCGGTGCCCGGGCTTTGATCGGACGTGCCGTTGGACAGGCCGCGCGTCGTCGCGCCGACTTTCCGGTGCCGCTCACGGTCGATGTCGACGACGGTGTCCTCAAGCGGTTCCTGGGTCGGCTCGCCCGGCAGACGAATCGTCCTGCCGTGGACGCGCAGGTCAAGCTGCTCGAGCTGAGACCCGTCGTCACGAAGTCGGTGTCCGGCCGCCGCTTGCGCGAGGCGACCGCGGTGCGGGAGCTCCGCCTCTCGCTCCGCAAGCACGAGCGTGACGCGTTTGCGCTCCCGTACGAGGAGCAAGCTCCCAAGGTCACCGAGTCGGGGCTCGGCAAGGTGATCGTGATCCGCCGGGAGTCGCGCGAGCTCTACCTCTACAACGGCCCGGCGCTCAAGCGCAAGTTTCGCGTAGCGACCGGCCAGGCATCGTACCCGACCCCGCTCGGGCGGTACGAGGTGATCAACAAGCAGCGGCATCCGACGTGGTATCCCCCGACCACATCCGCATGGGCGCAGGGGCTACAACCCGTGCCGCCAGGCCCCGGCAACCCGTTGGGCACGCGCTGGATGGGGATCTCGGCCCCGTACGTGGGCATTCACGGAACGCCCGATGCTGCCTCGATCGGGTATTCGGCCTCACACGGCTGTGTGCGCATGCTGATTCCGCAGGTCGAGTGGCTGTTCGAGCGCGTCGAAGTCGGAACGCCGGTCTACATCGTCGCAGCATGACCGGCACCGCCCAGCGAGTCGCGCAGGGGATCGCGATCGCCGGCGTCGTCGCGCTGCTCGGCCTCCTCATCTGGAAGGTCTCGTTCAGCCGCGACGGCGGAGTCGCCTCCGAGCTCGCGGCCGGGACACCCGTCGAGGCGCCGCACTTTGCGCTCGAGCGCCTCGACCGTGCGGGCAGGCTGTCGCTCGCCGACCTGAAGGGGAAGCCGCTCGTCGTGAACTTCTGGGCATCCTGGTGCCTCCCGTGCAAGGATGAGGCGCCCGTGCTGCAGAGGACCTTCGCGCGCTACAAGGCTCAGGGGCTCGTCGTACTCGGGATCGACGTGCAGGACTTCAGGGCGGACGCGCGCAGGTTCATGCGACGCTTCGGGATCGAGTACCCGAACGTCTACGACGGCAAGGGAGCGACGGTCGGCATGTGGGGCGTCACCGGATTCCCCGAAACGTACTTCGTCGATCGGGGCGGCAGGGTCGTCGGCGAGCGGATCCAGGGCGGCGTCGACCTCGAGCGAAACGTCCAGGCGTACGAGCAGGGAATCGCGCTCGTCCTCGGCTCCCCCCCGTGACGAGACTTTCGCTCGCCGTCCTCGCCCTCGCGGCACTCCTCGCCGCGGTCGGCGCGGCGGCGGCGCCCAACCCGGCCGACCTCGAGGCCGAGCTCGTCTGCCCGACCTGCAAGACGACGCTCGATCAGTCGAACGCCCCCGTGGCGCTCCGGATGAAGGCGGTCATCCGTCAGCGCATCGCGCAGGGCGCGACCGAGGCGGAGATCAAGGCCGAGCTCGTCGAGCAGTTCGGCGCCAAGGTACTCGCAGAGCCGGAGAAGCGAGGCTTCGATCTGCTTGCCTGGGCACTGCCGCTCGCCGGGATCGCGTTCGGCGCCGCGGGCATCGGCGCTCTCGCGTGGGCTTGGAGTCGACGCGCCGACGACGAGGTCGCGCGCACTCCGCTCGACCCGGAGCTCGAACGTCGCCTCGACGACGAGCTCGCCCGCTTCGAGCAGTAGTGCGACGTTCGTAGATGTCGCTCACCGAGATACCTGTCGCGCTCCTCGCCGGGTTTCTCTCGTTTCTCGCGCCGTGCGTGTTGCCGCTCGTTCCCGGCTACCTCTCCGCCGTCTCCGCGATCGGCGCCGAGGAGCTCGGCAAGCCCGGGAATGCGCGCCGGGTCGTCGTCTCGAGCGTGCCCTTCGTTCTCGGCTTCACGGCCTTCTTCGTCCTGCTCGGAGTTGGTGCGTCGCTCGTCGGCGGCAGCCTGTTCAACGATCAGTTCCTGCTCGAGCAGATCGCCGGCTTCGTCCTGGTCGTGGTGGGGCTCGCCTTCATGGGCCTGCTGCCCTGGCCCGAGCGGCTGCTCGGCGCCGGGCTCGTGAAGAGCGCTCGTGGGAGCGGCTCCCGCGTCTTGCTCGGCGCTGCCTTCGCCGTGTGCGCCGCCCCGTGCATCGGACCGGTGCTTGCGGCGATCCTCGTCCTCGCCGGGTCGTCGGACTCGGTGCTCGAGGGCGGCTTGCTCCTCGCCGTCTACTCGCTCGGGCTCGCGATCCCGTTCGTGCTCGTCGGAGCCGCCTTCACCCGGATGATGGGCGCGTTCCGCTGGCTGCGCGACCACTACCGGACGATCCAGTTCGTCGGCGGCCTCGTGATGGTCGTGCTCGGGCTCCTTCTCTTCTTCGGACGCTTCTACGTGCTGCGGATCTACCTCAACCGCTTCTTCGAGTGGGTCGGTATCGAGCCGTTCTTCTAGCGTGTCGAGCGTCAGATCGCGACGGGCAGGAGCACGAGCTCTCCGGCCTCGATGCGAGCCTCGGCCGCCGAGACCTGGCCGAGCACCCGATCGACGTCGACGCCGCGATGACTCGGTGCATACGGCGCGAGCCGTCGCCGGGCCTTCGCGAGCTGGCGAGCGGCGCCGTTCGCGTTACCCCGCCCGGCATGGTGCCAGGCGACGGTGACGTGGACGAGCCCCTGGAGAAAATCGCGCTCCCCCTCGGGCGAGTCGCGCCACTCCGTCTCCAGTGCCTCGTGGGCGTCGAACCACCGCTCGCCCCGCATCAGCTCGAGTCCCTGTTCCAGGCTCATGCGCGACCCGCCGGCGTCGCCGTGCTCGGTGGCAGGGGCGCGTCTTTCGCCTCGAGCGGCGAGCCGATCCCCCTGCGCTGCCGGGACGGGGATAGGGGGTACGCGGCCCCGACGTGGTACAACGAAGCGCAATGGCGACGATCTTGCTCGTCGGAGTCGATCTGTTCTTCCGGGCGAAGCTCGAGGGGCTCCTCCCAGGACACCGGCTCGTCACGAGCGACAGCATCGACCGCCCGGAGCTCGTGATCTGCGACATCACGCGGATCGAGGCCGACGAGGTCGCGGAGCGTTGGCCTGAGATCCCGATTCTCGGCTTCACGAATCACACGGACACGCTCGGGTTGCAGCGAGCGCACGCGGCGGGCTTCGACCAGGTCATCGTCAAGTCGGCGCTCGTCGAGCGCGCCGAGGCGGTGGTCGAGACGCTCGTCGGGACGAACGCCTGACGTCTCGGCAGCGCAGGTCACGTTGGTAGGCTCGCCCGGGATGACGTACATCATCAGCGAGCCCTGCATCGACATCAAGGACAAGTCCTGCATCGACGTCTGTCCGGTCGACTGCATCCACGAGTTCGAGCGGATGCTGATCATCGACCCGGAGGAGTGCATCGATTGCGGGGCATGCGAGCCCGAGTGT
Organism: Gaiella sp.; assembly: GCA_051003695.1. GTDB lineage: Bacteria > Actinomycetota > Thermoleophilia > Gaiellales > Gaiellaceae > Gaiella. Next base: position 5,034 of record JBPCLB010000295.1, read on the forward strand.
CCGGTCGAGGCGATCTTCCCGGAGGACGCGCTCCCGGACAAGTGGGAGCCGTTCGTGAAGATCAACTATGCGTTCCCGCAGGGCGCCGCTGCGGTCGACGCGCTCGTCGAGGAATACGCGATCGCGCACGACGTGCAGAACCCGCCCCTCGACGAGCGGTAAGCGGAGCTGGATCCATCGGTCGTCGCCGGATCGCGGGCTACAGCCGAGCGGCGGAGGGGGGCAGGGTGACGGTCACGCTCGTCCCCGTCTCGTTGCGATCGTCCACCAACACTGCGTTGAGGTCGGCCGCGCGCTCGGCGAGCCCGTCGAGCACGGCCTGCCGCCGCTCCGGGGCCGCGTCGTCGGCGACGGTGAGCTCGACGCCGCCGCTCGCGGTCGGATGGAAGTCGATGCGGACGGTCGTGGGTGGGCCACGCCGGACGGTCTGGTCGAGAGCCTCCCGCACGATCTGGTAGAGACCCGAAGCCGCGCCGTCGCCGAGCTCGGCAAGCTCGGTGAGCTCGAGCTCGACCGCAAAACCGTGACGGCTCGCGACCCGCCGAGCGAGCTCGCGAACCGCGACGACCAAACCGTCGTCGCTGAGCGCGATCGGCTCGAGGCCGGTCGCGATCTCTCGTAGCTCGGCCGCCGCGTCTCGAGCAATCTCGAGCGAGCGAACCGCGATCGCCCGTCCGTGCGCGATATCGTCTTCATCGAGGGCGGCGACGATCGAGTCGAGCATCTGCGTGAGCGCGGCGACGTACTGCACCGGCCCGTCGTGGACGAGCTCTGCGATTCTGCGACGCTCGTCACGCTCGGCCAGCAGGCGCTCCCGGGCCGAGGCCTCGCCCGTCAATCGATGATCGCCTCGCGTAGCGCAATCGCGACCGCCTGCGTGCGGGTCTCCGCCTCGAGCTTCGCGAGGATGTGACGCACGTGGCTCTTCACCGTCTCCTGCGAGATGAAGAGTTGCTGCGCGGCGTCGGCGTTCGACATCCCGTCCGCCAGGAGTTGGAGGATCTCGCGCTCGCGCTGCGTGAGGATGTCCTGGCCGTCGCGACCCGTGGCGAGCGACGGGAGCAGCGATGGATCGATGAACGTCTCGCCCGCAGCGACCTTCTCGATCGCGCGCAACAGGATCTCGTGCGGCGCCTCCTTGAGCACGTACCCGCGTGCCCCGGACTCCAGGCCCCGCTGCAGGAGCGCCCGTTCGCTGTAGGCGGTAAAGACGAGAACCCGGGCGTCCGGCACGCGCCTGATGATCTCCTCGGTCGCTTCGATCCCGTCCATCTGCGGCATTCGCAGATCCATGATCACGACGTCGGGGCGCCGACGCTCGACGAGCGCGACCGCGGTCTCGCCGTCCGGCGCCTCTCCGACCACTCTGATGTGGGTCGAGCGCAGCAGCGCGAGGCGCAGCCCCTCGCGGACGACCTCGTGGTCGTCCACGATCAACACGGTGATCTCCTCGGTGCCGGTCGTAGACACGAACCGATACTACGAGGCGCGTCTGACGGTTCCTGCGAAGAGCGACAGCTGCTCCGGCTCCGCTGGGGGGCGAAGCGGCGGCCGGCGTCGAAGCGCGAATGCGCCGGCGAGCGCCCGGACACGGTCGCGGACGGGATCGGCGAGCGCCGACGGCAGGTAGGTGCGGTTTGCGAAGAGTTGCTCGTAGAGCGGAACGAGCTCCGGCCAGTCGCCCGCCAGCGCGGCGAGAAAATGCTCGCGCGTGCCGGGGCGGAGGTTCACGACATTCGCCCAGATGCTCCGCGCCCCCGACGCACGGGCCTCGCGCACGGCTTCGGCGAGCAGCGCCGGATCATCGGAGAGACCGGGCAGGATCGGCGCCAGCGCGACACCGACGTCGATCCCGGCGTCGGCGAGCGCTCGAACCGTCTCGAGCCGGCGGCGCGGCGGGGCCGTCCCGGGCTCTGTCGCGCGCCAGATCCGCTCGTCGAGTGTCGGCACCGAGACACTGACGTGAACGCGCGAGCGGGTCGCCGCTTCGACGAGGACGTCGAGATCGCGCCTGATCATAGGCCCGCGGGTGATGATCGAGAACGGTGTCCGTGACGCCGCAAGCTCGACGATGCAGGCACGTGTCAGCCGGTAGCGACCCTCGCATGGCTGGTAGGGGTCGGTGGCGGCGCCGATCGCAACCGCCTCACGTCGCCACGAGGGACGCGCGAGCTCCCCACGCAGCACATCCTGAACGTTGACCTTGATCCGGATCGTCCACCCGTAGCGGTCATCCGCCGGCCGTTCGGCCCGCGCCTCGAATGCACGCACGTAACAGAAGGTGCAGCGGTGCGCGCAGCCGGTATAGGGGTTGAGCGACCACGCAAACGGCATGCCCTTGACACGGTTGAGGGCACTTCGGCACGGCTCCTCCCGATATTCGACCCGCACGCAGCGATAGTAGAACAGATGTTCGATTCAGTCGTGCATCCAGGTGCTGGATCATACGACCGCTCGCGGGCGCGATCGCCTCACCGCGCACCGATCAGTGGGTGCTTTCGCCGTCAGGCGGAGGCGCCCAACACCATCCCTGCCCCCACCGTCTCGTTCGTCGCTTCGTCGACCAGGATCAGAGATCCCGTCTGCCGGTTGACCGCGTACGGATCGACCATCAGCGGCACGGAGAGCCTCAGTCGCACGTGACCGAGGTCGTTGAGTGCGAGCCTGGTCGCGTCCACGCGCTCGAGCGTGTCGATGTCGATCTTCGACTCGATCCGCTCGAGAATCGCGCGGGCCCAGCGGGTCGTACCCTTCACTGCGAGTCTCGCGCCCGCCTCCACAGGTCGCTCGCTCATCCAGCAGACCTGCGCGGTGAGCGAGCGGGCGCAGACGGGTTGGTCGGCGGGGTCGACGAGCATCTCGCCGCGTGGGACGTCGATCGCGTCCTCGAGCAGCATCGTCACCGACTGTCCCTGCACGGCGACAGCGAGTGGACGACCGGCGGCTTCGACGGCCGCGACGCGCGTCCGCAAACCCGAAGGAAGGACGACGACCTCGTCGCCCGCGCGCCACTCACCACCCGCGATCTGGCCGGCGTACCCGCGGTAGTCGTGATGCTCGTCACTCATCGGCCTGACCACCCACTGCACAGGGAAGCGTCGATGGGTCGCATCTCGATCGTGGGCGAGCTCGATCGACTCGAGGTGCTCGAGCAGCGCGCCGGTCGTCCACCACGGCATCCGCGCGGACGGCTCGACGACGTTGTCGCCGTGCAGGGCGGCAACCGGGATCGCAACCTCGTCCCGCGCGCCGAGCTGCGCGGCGAGGCCGGCGAGCTCCACCTCGATCTCCCGAAACCGGGTCTCCGCGAAGTCGACGAGATCCATCTTGTTGACCGCAAAGACGACGTGCGGGATCCCGAGCGTCGTCGCGATGTACGCATGCCGACGGGTCTGCTCGATCACGCCCTTGCGCGCGTCGAGGAGGACGACCGCAACGTCGGCCGTCGAGGCGCCCGTGACCATGTTGCGCGTGTACTGCACGTGCCCCGGCGCGTCGGCAAGCAGGAATCGGCGGCGCGAGGTCACGAACGACCGGTACGCGACGTCGATCGTGATCCCCTGCTCCCGCTCGGCCCGCAGGCCGTCGGTCAGCAGCGCGAGGTTCACGTATCCGTCGCCCCGTCGCTCGCTCGTCTCCTCGACGTGCTCGAGCTGGTCGACCATCACCTGCTTCGTGTCGTAGAGCAGCCGGCCGATCAGCGTCGACTTGCCGTCGTCGACCGATCCGCACGTGACGAGCCTGAGCAGCTCCGCCGCGGCGCGTTCGCCTTCGGCGAAAGCACTAGAAATACCCGACACGCTTGCGATCCTCCATCGCGGCCTCGCTGACCTTGTCGTCGGCCCTCGTCTCCCCGCGCTCGGTGACAGTCGTCGCCGCGATCTCCGCCACGACCTCGTCGATCGTCGCTGCGGTCGAGCGCACGCCGCCCGTGCAGGTCATGTCGCCGACGGTGCGGAAACGCACCGAGTCGGTGAACGCCACCTCGTGGTCGTAGCGCTCGACGAACTCGCTCGCGGCGTACAACATTCCGTCCCGCTCGAAGACCTCGCGCTCGTGCGCGAAGTAGATCGCGGGCAGCTCGAGCCGCTCGCGCTCGACGTACTGCCACACGTCGAGCTCGGTCCAGTTGGAGATCGGGAAGACACGCACCTGCTCTCCCTTGCGAACCCGGCCGTTGTAGAGATTCCACAGCTCGGGTCGCTGCGCCCGCGGATCCCACTGCCCGAAGTCGTCCCGGAAGCTGAAGATCCGCTCCTTGGCGCGCGAGCGCTCCTCGTCGCGGCGCGCACCGCCGATCGCGGCGTCGAAGCCGTGCTCGATCATCGCGTCGAGGAGCGTCGTCGTCTGGAGCTGGTTCCGCGACGCGCGCGGGCCGCTCTGCTCGACGACGCGGCCCTGCTCGATCGACGCCTGGACGCTCGCCACGACCAGACGTTCGCCGAGCTCGGCCACGCGTCGATCACGGAACTCGATTGCCTCGGGGAAATTGTGCCCCGTGTCGACGTGCATCAGGGGGAACGGGAAGCGACCCGGACGGAACGCCTGCTCGGCGAGCCGCAGTAGCACGATCGAGTCCTTGCCACCCGAGAAGAGCAGCACGGGGCGTTCGAGCTCGGCCGCGACCTCCCGGATGATGTGCACGGCCTCGGACTCGAGCGCGTCGAGGTGCGAAAGACGAACGGCGCTCATCGCCTCTCAGCTTCGATGCTGTTCCACACCATTGCCGTGCCCGAAGGCCGATTCATTCGGTCGGGAGGGCTGGACATCGCCGAGTCCACGCAACGTAAAGAAGGGGGTCCGCGGGGGAAACATGGTTTCCTCCGCGAGCGAGCCGGAGGCGAGTGTCATGGTTTCCTCCGCGAGCGAGCCGGCGGCGAGTGTCATGGTTTCCCCCGCGAGGCGAGCCGAAGGCGGGCGATAGCAGGCGAGCGTTCATGTGTGCAGCCCGCACTCCGTCTTGTCGGTCCCGACCCAGCGGCCACTGCGCCCGTTCCCGGGCGACGTGCAGTGGGTACAGCCGATCGAGGCATAGCCGCGGGCGTGCAGCTCGTTGACCGGAAGGCCGCGCTCGGCGATGTACGCATCGACCTGGTCGGACGTCCAGTCGGCAAGCGGATTCGCCTTCCACAAGTCGTGACGCTCGTCCCAACCGAGCTTCTCCGTCGCGGCTCGGGCCGGCGACTGCTCTCGACGGACACCGGTGATCCACCCGTCGAGCCCGGCGAGCGCCCGGCCGAGCGGCTCGACCTTGCGGATCGCGCAGCAGAGGTTCGGGTTGCGCTCCCACAGGGCGTCGCCGTGGGCGGCTGCCTGTCGGCCCAGCGACGGACCCTGGTAGATCTCGACACGCATGTCGTAGCGCTGCTCGAGCTCGCGCCAGACCGAGTAGGTCTCGGGGAAGAGGACGTGGGTATCGAGCGCAAAGACCCGCGCCCGCGGCTCCCGCGTCAGGAGCATGTCGACGAGGACGCTCTCCTCGCGCTGGAACGAGCACGCGAGCCCGACCTCGGGGTGGAGGTGTTCGAGCATCAGCTCGACGACTTGCTCGGCGCGCAAGCGCTCGACCTCGGCCTCGCCGGCGAGCTCGCTGATGGGTCGGCTCATCGCGGGAACGGTATCACTCATCACAAACGCTTATCTCAGTAATAAGTAGGTCTCCAATGTTTAGGCTGGCGAGATGGACGAGCTCGAAGACGGCGTGTGGCGGGTGACGCTGCCCCTGCCGACACGGCCGGGTCACGTCCATTGCTACGTCCTGCCCGGGGACGACGGCTGGACGCTCGTCGATACGGGACTCGGGCTTCCCGATGCGCCGGAACGCTGGGCAACCGAGCTGGCGCAACTCGACGGTGAGATCACCCGAATTCTCGTCACTCATTTTCACCCGGACCACGTCGGGGCGGCGGCCGATGTCGCCGCACTCACGGGAGCGACCGTCTACCAGGGGTCGGTCGACCTCCAGCAATGTCGCCTCGTCTGGGGTGGTACGGACTGGAGCTCCGTGCTCGTCGCGTGGTTTCACCGGCACGGAGCACCGGCTGGGGTTACGCGAGAGCTCGTAGCGCTGGGCTCGTCGATGTCGGAGCTCGTCCGGTACGCGGTCGACGCGGTGGCAGTCGACCCTGGTGATGCGATCGACGGTTGGAAGCTCGTCGGTGCCGCGGGCCATGCCGACGGTCAGTTGACACTGCTCCGCGACGGCGTCCTCATCGCGGCCGACCACGTGCTCGAACGCATCACGCCGGCGGTCGGACTCTGGCCCGCGAGTCGGCCCGATCCCCTAGCCGACTATCTCCGGTCGCTCGAGCGGACGATCGAGCTCGCGCCGAGGATCGCCTATCCCGGGCACGGGGAGCCGTTCCGGGAACCGGCCCACCGCGCGCGCCAGATCATCGCTCATCATCGAGAACGTCTGCACGCGACGGAGGTCGCTCTCACGCAGGAGCCCCGAACGGGCTTCGACGTCTCGTTCGACCTCTTCGGCGCTGACCTCGCGCCCGCGACGCGGCGGTTCGCGGTCGCAGAGACGCTGTCGCATCTCGAGCGTCTGGTCAACGAAGGTCGCGCGAGCGCTCGGGAGGATGTCGGGATCGTCTCGTATACTGCGGGCTGAGTGGACGGCGAGCTACCGCCCAGTATCTGCGCCCCGGCCAGCGGGGCGTTTTTCTTGCCACCGGTTCGATGAGCGACGCGCTCCGGATCGCCTCGATCTTCGGCCTCGTGCTCGTCAACGCCGTCTTCGTCGCGGCCGAATACGCGCTCGTCACCGCACGTCGCAGCCGGCTCGAGGAGCGGGTGGAACACGGGAGCCGCGCCGCCCGGGTCGCCCTGCGCTCGATGGACGAGCCCGTTCGGTTCATCTCGACGGCGCAGGTCGGGATCACCGTTGCCGGCATCGCGCTCGGCGCTGTCGGCGAGCCACTCGTCTCCGCGTACTTCGAGTTCTTGCCGCGCAGCGTCGCGTTCGTGATCGCGTTCGTCGTGCTCACCTATCTCAGCGTCGTGATCGGCGAGCTCGTGCCGAAGGCGATCGCCCTGCAGAAGGCCGAACGACTTGCCCTCGCCCTGGCCCTCCCGCTCGACCTGTTGGCGCGGGCGTTCACGCCCGTGATCTGGGCGCTCGAAGTGACGTCGCACGCGGTGCTCCGCATCTTCCGGATCAAGCCGGCTCCTGCCGGAATGATCGCCTTCACGCGCGAGGACATCCGCCAGTCGGTCGCCGCCGCCGAGGATTCCGGTGAGATCATGACCGCCGAGGAGGAGATGCTCTACAAAGTCTTCGACTTCGCCGAGAAGGAAGCCGCCGACGTGATGGTTGCGCGACCCGCGATGATCGCGCTCTCGATCGACCTCTCTCCGCATGACGCGCTGCGCGCTGTGCTCGACTCGCCCTATACGCGGTACCCGGTGTACCGCGAGTCCGTCGACGACATCGTCGGCATCCTCCACGTGCGCGATCTCGTCGCGGCGCTCCACGGCCACGAGCACGATGCTCCCGTCGCGCTCGAGCATGTGCTGCGACCGGCCTATGTCGTTCCGGAGACGAAGGATCTGGGAGCGTTGCTCGGGGAGTTCCGCCGGACGAACCAGCACATGGCGGTGGTGGTCGACGAGTACGGCGCGACGATGGGCATCGTCACGCTCGAGGACGTGCTCGAGGAGATCGTCGGCGACATCGAGGACGAGTTCGACCTTCCGGACGAGTCGGTCGAGCGGATCGACGAGCGGACGATCCGGATCCACGGGACGTTTACGATCGACGACTTCAACGAGCAATTCGACACCAAGGTCGACGACGAGGACTTCCACACGGTCGCGGGGTACGTCTTCGGGCATCTCGGTCGCGCTGCGGAGGTGGGCGACGAGGTGGTCGCCGATCACGTTCGCTTCACCGTGCTCGAGACGAGCGGCTCGCGCATCCAGCGGCTCGAGATCGAGTTTCCGGCAGCGCCGAAGGGTGGCGACGCGCACACACCCGAGCCGTGATGCAGCCGCGGAGCGATTCGCCGCTCCGGCACCGCGACTTCGTTCTGTTTCTCGTCGTCATGGTCTCGACGGCCTTCGCGATCGAGATGTCCTTCGTCGCGGTCGGCTGGCAGGTCTACGCGGTACACGGGGACCCGCTCGACCTCGGCCTGGTTGGGCTTGCGATGTTTGCGCCCCTGCCGCTGCTGGCGCTGCCGGCCGGCCACCTCGCCGACCGCTTCCCGCGGCGGACGGTGCTGGCGCTCGCGATCGCCCTGGATACGGTGGTCGCGCTCGGGCTCCTCGCTGTGACCCGAGCCGGTGCCGACAGCACGTGGCCGTTCTTCGCGCTTGCCTTCGGCACGGGCGTGGCGTCCGCGCTCGGCGCGCCCGCCGCGCGCGCGCTGACGCCGTCGCTCGTGCCGCGCGAGGTGCTCGTGCGGGCGCTCGCACAACGCTCGGTCGCGTTCCAGGTGGCGGTGATCGGCGGCCCGGCGGTCGGCGGGTTGCTCTTCGCCCTGCATCCCGAGCTCGTCTATGCCGTTGCCGCCGCGCTCTCGGTCGTCTCCCTGCTCGTCACGCTCGCGCTCCGCGCCGGTCGTGGCGGTGCGGGCGCCGGTGCGCCCGACCTCGCGAGCGTGCTCGGAGGGGTTCGGCTCGTGCGGCGCACGCCCGTCCTCCTCGGGGCGATCTCGCTCGACCTCTTCGCAGTCCTCTTCGGAGGGGCGGTCGCCTTGCTGCCCGTCTTCGCCAAGGACGTGCTCGACGTCGGTCCAGCGGGTCTCGGGCTCCTGCGCGCCGCGCCAGCGGTCGGCGCGCTCGTCGCGGCGATCGTGCTCACGCGGCGCCCGGTGCGGGAGCGCGCCGGCCGGACGCTCCTCACCGTCGTCGCGGCGTACGGGCTCACGATCGTCGTCTTCGGACTCTCGTCGACGATGTGGCTCTCCCTGATCGCGCTCGCGGCGGGCGGCGCCGTCGACATGGTCAGCGTCGTGCTCCGGCAGACGATTCTGCCGCTCGTCACCCCGGATGAGCTGCGCGGACGGGTCAACGCGGTCGAGATGGTGTTCATCAGCGGCTCGAACGAGCTCGGCGCCTTCGAGTCGGGCCTTGCCGCAGCGTTCGTCGGAGCCGCGCCGGCCGTTGTGATCGGAGGCGCCCTCACGATCGCGATTGCTGCGGTCTGGTGGTGCGCGTTCCCTGCGTTGCGTGACGTCGACCGGCTCGACGAGCTGCAGCCGATCCGCGTCGGTGTGCCCTAGAGAGCATGCTTCTAGCGGCGTGCAGAGCCCAGCAGGTCGGTGGCCGCGATGCCCTGCAACGACGCATCGAGCAGCTCCACGGGATGAAGGGCGGGCACCGACCTCCCGACCCGCCCCATCGCCTGCGCGACCTGGACGAGGCACCCGGGGTTCGCGCTCGCATAGGCATCTGGCTGCGTCGCGAGCACGTTCGCAGCCTTGCGATCGCCGAGGGCACGCGCTGCGTCCGGTTGCGTGACGTTGTAGATCCCCGCGGAGCCGCAGCAGAGCTCCTGCTCGGCGGGTTCGACGACGCGCAACCCGGGGATTCGAGCGAGGAGCGGCTGCCAGGCGGCCGGGAGCCTTTGCGCATGGCGGAGATGGCACGAGTCCTGGTAGGCGAGCGTGAGGTCCAGCGGGTGAAGTGTCGGCAACTCGGCGGTCAGCAGCGCCTCGCTCAGGTCGACCGCGGGGAGCCCTCGATCCTTGAGATGCGAGCCGCAGCCGGAGGCATTGACGACGATCGTCTCGATGTCGGCGAAGGCGCGCGCCAGTCGCTCGGTGAACCGCGCGGCTTCCTCTGCGCGACCCGCGTGCGCCGAGAGCGCCCCGCAGCATCCCTGCGCGGGCGCCGCCACGTCGTAGCCGGCAGCCGCGAGCACGCGGGCCGTCGCCGCATTGACGTCACCGAACATCGCGCGCTGGACACACCCCGTGAGCATCCCCACGGTGCCTCGGCTCGTCCCGAGGGCAGGTGTCGACGCGGGCGCCTGGCTCTGCGAGCGCCACGGAATCGCGAGGTCGAGCATCGGGCGAGCCCACGCCGGGGAGGGGAACCGGCGGCCGAGAGGTGCGAGCCGCAGCGCCCAACGCATTCTTCGCGGGTAGGGAAGAGTCGCAAACAGCAGACGCCGCTGGAACCGTTCTCCACGGGGTCTTCGCACCTCGTGCTCGACGACGTGGCGCGTCGTCTCGATCAGCGTGTCGTACTGGACGCCGGAGGGGCAGCTCGAGAGACATGCCATGCACCCGAGGCAGCGGTCGAAGTGCTCGACCACGGTCGGCGAGAGGGTGACCGTGCCGTCGAGTTTCGCCTCCATCAACTGGATCCTGCCCCGGGGGGAGTCCATCTCCTCGCCCCACAGCACGTAGGTCGGACACGTCGGCAGGCAGAAGCCGCAGTGGACGCAATCCCGGGTCAGCTCCCTCAGCACGACATCGACGGCGGTGGGAGATCGTGACAGTCTGTGGCAAGCGTTGTCAGCACAGCGTTCCCGCCGGATCGAAGCGGCTCGCGAGGGCGCGCCGGAGGCGGCGGACGCCGGCGTTCGGGACGCCACCGACCCGCGACGGGACGTAAGCGACGCCGACCGCCGGTCGCGCGAGCGCCTCGGCATGGGTGCCGAGCGCCGCCATCAGCTCGCCGGGGCCGAACCGCAACACGCCGAGGGCGGCCGCTTGACGCTCCCGTGCTTCCGCCCAGAGCTCGGCATCCGCGGGCTCGGCGCCGACGAGCGTCCGCGATGCCGCAACCTGCGCGCCCACCGCCCGGGCGCTGCCCTCGAAGAGCACGGCGACGCGACCTGGGTGGAGCACGTCGACCGCGCTCGGCTGGAGCTGGGAGCGGAGCAAGGCAGCCGCGACACGCCCGACCTCCTCGGTCTCGATCACCACCGTGTCCGCGGCCGCGGGCAGCGGGTGCAGCCTGAGCGAGACGCGCCCGATCAGGGCCAGCGTGCCGCGCGAGCCGCAGACGAGCTTGCCGAGGTCGTAGCCCGCGACGTTCTTCACGACTTTGCCGCCCGCGCTCGCGATCGTGCCGTCGGCGAGGACGAGCGTCACTCCGAGCACGAGGTCGCGCGGCGCGCCGAAGCGATGCCGGAGCGGACCGCTGAGGTTGCCGGCGAGGCAGGCGCCGATCGTCGGGTCTCCGGGTGGGTCGAGCGCGAGCCGCTGGCCGTGCGGCTCGAGCACCTCACGCAGAGCCGAGAGCCGCACGCCCGCCTCGACCGCGCACGTGAGGTCGCCGGTCTCGTGCTCGAGGATCCGGTCGAGCCTGTCGGTGACGAGATCCTCGCCGATGCGGACCCGAGCCCCTCTCGCGGACGCCTCGCGGAGGAACGCGGCGGCCTCCTCGAGCGTGCGCGGGCGTACCCGCTCAGTAACGCTCTGCGACACCGATCCGCTCCAGCGGATGCATCCGGTACGGCCCTGGTACCTCGCCGCAGAGCCGCGGTGTCGGCAAGACCTTGCCGGGATTTGCGAGTCCGTCGGGATCGAACGCGCGCCGAAGACGCTCGAAGACGTCGAGATCCCGCTCCGAGAACATCCTCGGCATCGAGCACGCCTTGTCGACGCCCACCCCGTGCTCCCCCGTCAGCGAGCCGCCCGCGTCGAGGCAGGCCGACAGGATCTGCTCGGCGAGCTCCTTGGCACGCTCGACCTCTCCGTCGACGGCGCCGTCGTAGAGCACGAGTGGGTGAAGGTTGCCGTCGCCTGCGTGGAAGACGTTCCCCACCCGCAACCCGTGCTCCTGCGACAGCTCCTCGATCCGGCGCAGCACATCGGGCAGACGCGTGCGCGGGACGACGCCGTCCTGCACGTAGTAGTCGGGCGAGATGCGACCCATCGCCGGAAACGCGCCCTTGCGTCCCTTCCACAGCAGCGAGCGCTCGACCTCGTCCCGGGCGACCCGCAGCTCGAAGGCGCCGCACTCGCTGCAGATGCGCGCGACGGTAGCCGCGTCCTCCTCGACCTGCGATGCGACGCCGTCGAGCTCCACGAGCAGCACCGAGCCGGCCCCGGCTGGATAGCCGGACCGAAACGCGAGCTCCGCCGCCTCGATCGTGAGCCGATCCATCATCTCGATCGCGGCCGGCAGGATCCCGGCGCGGATGATCGCGGAGACCGCAGCTCCCCCCTCCTCGAGCGAGCCGAAGGCGGCGAGCTGCGTGCTCACGACCTCGGGGACTCGCAGGACGCGCAGCGTGATCTCGGTCGCGATCCCGAGCGTCCCCTCGGAGCCCACGAAGACGCCCAGCAGGTCGCAGCCCTCTTGGTCGAGCGACGCTCCGCCGAGCCGGACGAGCTCACCGTCGGGCAAGACGATGGTCGCACCCGTGACGTGGTTGACCGTGAAGCCGTTCTTGAGGCAATGCGCGCCACCCGAGTTCTCGGCGAGGTTGCCTCCGATCGTGCAGACCTGCTGGCTCGACGGGTCGGGAGCGTAGAAGAAGCCGTCCGCGGCGACCGCCCGCGTCACGTCGAGATTCGTCACCCCCGGCTGAACGACGACACGCTGGCTCTCCAGGTCGAGCTCGAGGACGAGGTTCATTCGGCTGAGCGAGATCACGATGCCGTCCACAACGGGCAGGGCGCCGCCCGAGAGCCCCGTGCCCGCGCCCCGCGCGACGAAGGGAATGTGCTCGCGAGCGCACAGGTGCACGACGGCCTGCACCTCGTCGGTCGTCGCCGGGAGCACGACAGCAGCGGGCTGCGCGCGCCACCCCGTGAGTCCGTCGCAGTCGTACACACGGAGCTGCGCAGGATCGTCGAGCACGTACGCCTCGCCGAGCGCGTCACGCAGCTCGGCGACGAACATCGGGGGAAGGCTCATGCAGGCGAGTCTACGCATCCGATCGATGATCGATTCGAGTGCGACAGCGTTTCCAGGAGCTGAGGTAGGGTCGCCCGATGGTGCCCATCGCCCGCCCCGGCAAGATCGTCTGCGTCGGGCTCAACTATCGCGATCACGCCGAAGAGCAGGGTGTTGCGCTCCCCGAGAGCCCGCTCTTCTTCGCCAAGTACACGACCTCGCTGATCGGCCCCGGCGACCCGATCGTGATCCCCTCGAGCGTGGAGCAGTGCGACTACGAGGCAGAGCTCGGCGTCGTCATCGGGACGACGGTCAGAAACGTCTCCAAGGAGAATGCCTTCGAGGCGGTGGCCGGCTATCTCGTCGCGAACGACGTCTCCGCCCGCGATCTCCAGTTCGCCGACAAGCAGTGGACGCGTGGCAAGTCACCCGACACCTTCTGTCCGGTCGGGCCGCTCGTTCCCGCGACCGAGGTCGCCGATCCGCACGCGCTGGCGATTCGCGCGATCCTGAACGGCGAGACGTTGCAGGACTCGACGACCGCCAATCTGATCTTCGGGATCGACGAGGTGATCAGCTTCGCCTCGCGCACCTCGACACTCGAGGCCGGTGACCTGATCCTGACCGGAACTCCGGCCGGCGTCGGTGTCTTCCGTGATCCTCAGCGCCTCCTGGCGCCGGGCGACGAGATCACGATCGAGATCGACGGCGTCGGCTCGATCACGAACCCTGTCATCGCCGAGGGTTGACGGCCTCCTCGCGCTGTGTCTCGAGGTAGGGACGGCGCGCACGGCGCCGATCCCTCGTTCGTTCCCGGTCGCTTGACGCGGGCGCGATCGATGATCGATCATCGGGCGGGGCCGTGATGAACATCGTTTCCCGCACTGTTCTGCGCGAGCAGGTCAAGGAGGTTCTCCTGCAGCGGATCGTCAGCGGGGAGCTGCTGCCGGGTGAGCGCCTCGTCGAGACGCGCATCGCACAGGAGCTCGGCACGAGCCAGGCGCCGGTGCGCGAGGCGCTGCGCGACCTCGAGCTGCTCCGACTCGTCGAGTCGGAGCCGTTTCGCGGGGCACGTGTGCGCGAGTTCGGCAATGACGAGCTGATCGAGGTGTATCCGGTGCGCGCCGCGCTCGAGGAGGTCGCCGCCCGCTTTGCAGCCGAGAAGCTCGCCGGGGACGTTGCCGTGCTCGAGGTCGAGGTCGAGGCGATGCGGGCTGCCGCGCGCCGCGGTGATCTCCAGGCGCTCGTGGAGCACGACGTCGCCTTCCACCGGCTGATCGTCGAGTCGGCCGACATGTCGATCCTGACGCAGTGCTGGAAGCTGCTGGGCGTCGAAGGGCGAATCACGCTGACGCTCTACACGACGTCGGTGGAGCCCGGCGAAGCGGCCGAGATGCACGTGCCGATTCTCGAGGCAATTCGTTCGAAGGGCGGGGCGGCGGCCGGCCGGGAGGCGCGCCGGCACGTCGAGTACTTCGCGAAGCTCGCCCGGCGGGCGTCCGTCGGGACCGCGCGAACGCGCTAGTGGAGCGACCGCGAACGGTGGTCTCCGCGACGAGGGTCGGGGCGCTCGCGGCGCTCGGCCTCGCAGCGCTCACGCTTCGACCTCAGATCGTCGGGGCGGGCCCGTTGATCCCCGAGATCCAGGAGTCGTTCGCGAGCTCGCATGCCGTCGTTGGCTTGATCGGGACGATCCCGGTGCTGTGCATGGGGCTCTTCGCTCCGGTCGCTGCGGTGCTGGCGGCCCGCATCGGCACTCGCAACGGGATGACGCTCGCCCTCGCGCTGATCGGTGTCGCGGGACTGGTGCGCGCCGTCGCGCCCTCCGCCTGGACGCTGGTCGCGCTGACCGTCCCCGTCGGGATCGGGATGGGGATCGGAAACGCGCTCGCGCCGATCGCGGTCAAGGAGCGGCTTCCGGACCGGCCGGCGACCGGAACGGGGGTCTACACGACGGGTATCCAGATCGGCTCGACGGCGTCCGCGGCGCTCGCGGTCCCGATCGCGGGATTGCTCGGCGGCTGGCGCTGGGCCTTTGCCACCTTCTCCCTCGTGGCGTGCGCGATACTCGTTGTCTGGGTCGTGTCGATGCGAGGGGAGCGACCCCACGTCCGTGCTTCGTTGCCGAGGTTGCCGTGGCGAAGCCCCCATGCCTGGTTGCTCGTCGCGATCTTCGCCTCGATGGGCTGCGGGTACTACGGGCTCAACGCCTGGCTGCCGGACGCCTACAGCGAGCGTGGTTGGAGCGACTCCTCGGCCGGTCTGCTCGTTGCCGGGATGAACTTCACGGCGATTCCGTCCTCCTTTCTGATTCCGTGGCTCTCCGAGCGGCGCGGAGGGCGTCAGCCCTGGCTCTTCGGGCTGAGCTTCCTGTTCGTGACGGGTGCTCTCGGCCTCGTCGTCGCTCCGGGCGCGGCATTCGCTTGGACTCTGCTCGCCGGGATCGCCCAGGGAGGCATGTTCGCGCTCGTGATGACGCTCCCGCTCGACCTCGAGGAGCGACCCGAGCGGGTCGGCGGCCTCGTAGCGATGATGCTCGGGCTCGGCTACACGATCGCCGCGTCGAGCCCGTTCCTGCTCGGCGCCGTTCGTGACGCCACAGGCTCGTTCGAGGGGCCGTTGTGGGTGGCGGCGGGCTTCCTCGGCGCGCTCGTGCTGTGGGTCGCGCTGCTCGGGCGCGTGCGACGTGGAGCTTCGGAGGTGCCTGGCTGAAGCCAGGCGCCGAGAGCCAGGCACCGAGAGCGCGGCGGCGAACACCACCGTCCACCGGCAGTCCGCTCTGCTAGCGCATTATCCGGCCGTCCTGCGGTCCGGATAAATGCGCTCGGCGTACTCGCGCACCATGCGCGTCGCCGAGAACCGCGGGCCGTTCGTCACGAGCGACGTCTTCACCAGTGCGAGCCATCGGTGCGGCAGGCCATGCTCGTCGCGATCGTGAAAGAGGGGGATCACCTCGTGCTCGAGCAGATCGTAGAGCGCCGTCGCATGGCGCTCGTCCTGTGCGTGCTCGTCCTCACCGGGTCGCCCCTCGTCGATTGCCCAGCCGTTCGAGCCGGTCGCCTCCGGGACGAAGGCCTCGGCCCACCAGCCGTCGAGCACGCTGAGGTTGAGTCCACCGTTCGCAGCCGACTTCATCCCGCTCGTCCCGGAGGCCTCGAGCGGCGGGCGCGGCACGTTGAGCCAGACGTCGCAGCCCCCGACGATCGGTGCGGCGACCGAGAGGTCGTAGTTCTCGAGAAAGGCGACTCTGGAGGTGATCCCGATCGAGGCTTGAAGAGCGAACGCGTCCACGAGCATCCCCTTGGCGTTGTCGTCCAGGGGGTGCGCCTTGCCGGCGACGACCAGCTGCAGCGGCGGGCCGTCCTGGAACAGCCTGCGCACGCGCTCGGTGTCGTAGGTGAGGAGAAACAGGCGCTTGTAGGTCGCGATCCGGCGCGCGAAGCCCAGCGTCAGCGTGTCGACGTCGAACGTCGCCGCGACACTCCGCACCGTCTCCGGATCCTCGCCGCGGAGCAGCCGGTCCTGCACGCTCTTGCCCTTCACGTACCGGACGAGCCGGCGACGAGCCTCGCGTCGCGCAGACCAGAGCTCGCCGTTCGGGATGTCGAGCACCGGCTCCCACGTCGCCGGATCGGACGCCCGCCTGAGCCAGTCCTCGCCGAGATGGCGATCGAAGAGCTCCCGCATCGGCTGGGAGAGGAACGTCGGCAGATGCACCCCGTTCGTGACGTGCGTGATCGGCACCTCGTCCGCTGGTACGTCGTGCCACAACGGTCTCCACATCTCGCGGGCGACCTCGCCGTGCCGGCGGGCGACGCCGTTCGCCGAGCGCGAAAGACGTAACGCCAGCGGCGTCATCCCGGGCCACTCGTCCGTGCCCGGGCGCGTCCGGCAGAGATCGAGCAACCGTTCCGATTCGATCCCGAGGCGCGCCGGCAGATCGGCAAACGCGTCGCGAAACGAGGAGGGCTCGTAGGCCTCGTTCCCGGCCGGAACGGGCGTGTGCGTCGTGAACACGCAACGCCGACGGGCACGATCGAGCGCATCGTCGAACGTCGCGCCGCCGGACATCTCGATCGCGGCAAGCTCGAGAGCGGCGAGTGCCGGGTGACCCTCGTTGAAATGCAGAACGCCCGGCTCGATCGAGAGCGCCTGCAGCATGCGCACGGAGCCGATGCCGAGGAGCCCGTACTGACCCAGCCGGATGAGTGGGTTGCCCTCGTAGAGCCGCGCCGTGATCCAGCGGTCGACCGGATCGTTCTCGTCGAGCTCCGCGTCGAGCAGATAGAGAGGCACCCGTCCGACGTCGGTACGCCACACGTGAAACGCGACCGCGCGGTCGAAGAACGGGAACTCGAGCCGGAGCGGACCCCCACCGACGTCGAGGACCTGCACGGTCGGCAGATGTTCCGGCACGATCTGCGTCCAGTACTCGTGCTGGAGCCCGGTTCGGTCGACGCGCTGCTGGAAGTAGCCCTTGCGGTAGAGCAGTCCGACGCCGATCAGCGGCAGCGCGAGGTCGCTCGCCTCCTTGAGGATGTCGCCGGCGAGCGCGCCCAACCCACCGGAGTAGATCGGGAGCGACGGGTGGACGCCGAACTCGGCGCAGACGAAGATGACGGGTCCGTCGAGCCCCTCGATCGGCGTCTCGGGTCTCGCGAGATTCGCCTCGAGCGCGCGCGCGAGCTTGCCGACCGCGTTGGTGATGACGGAGTCGGATGCGGCCGCGCTTGCGACGTGCGGGGCGAGATCCTCCAGTTGACGGACGGGGTTGCGCCCGTTGATCTCCCACGCGTGCGGATCGAGCGAGCGGAAGAGCTGCGGCCCGCCCGGCTCCCAGGCCCAGCGATAGTCGAGCGCGACCCGGGCGAGCGGCGCGAGCTCGGGAGGGAGCCGCCAGGCGAGGCGCTCGGCACGCGCGTCCAGCTCCCGTGCTCCCGGGAGCTGCGCGGTGTCGACCAGGCGAAGGGCGCACACGAGGCACCAACCTAGCCGAGAGGCCCAGGCCGCACGCACCGCAGCGCTCAGGCGCTCGCGACCGAGCGACCAGCGTAGGATCGGCGTGCGATGAGCCTTTCGATCGACCTCTCGGGCCGGGTCGCTCTCGTCACCGGGGGCTCGCGCGGCCTCGGGCGCACCGACGCTCTCACACTCGCCCGCGCGGGCGCCGACATCGCGATCGCCGACATCCTGATCGAGTCGGACACGAGCGCCGCCGAGCGTTACGGTGCTCTGGCTCAGGCGGCCGTGGCGCAGGGCATGGTGCACACGGAGGCCACCGTCGAGGAGATTTTGGCGCTCGGACGCAAGGCCGTCGCCGTTCGCTGCGATGTCACCGACCGCGGCGAGGTCGCCTCCGCGGTCGCACGCGTCGTCGAGGAGCTGGGAGCGGTCGACATCCTCGTCAACAACGCCGGCACGCTCGATCATGCGGCGCAGCTCGCAGACCAGCGACCTGAATTGTGGGAACGGGATCTCCGGGTCAACCTGACGGGGGCGTTCAACTGTGCGCAGGCGGTGTGGCCGCACATGCGCGAGCGTGAGTGGGGCCGAATCGTCAACATGGCCTCGGTCGCGGGCACGCTCGGCGGGTTCGGCCAGGCGAGTTACTCGACGACGAAGGCCGGGCTGCTCGGCCTGACGCGCACGCTCGCGATGGAGGGCGGCCGGCACGGGATCACGTGCAACGCGATCGTCGCGGGAATCATCGGGACAGAGGCGTTCCACATGGCGAATGCCGCGATGAACGAGCGGATCGCGAGCCGCACCGTGTTCAAGCGGCCGGGCGAGCCGCAGGACGTCGCGAACGCGATCGCGTTCCTCTGCTCCGAGCTCGCGGCATACGTGACGGGGATCGAGCTCAACGTCTCGGGCGGGGTCGAGCTCTTCGTGTTCTGATCGGGGCTGGCGCACCGACCAGAAGACGAGATTCGCGGCTACGATTCGTCGACCATGTCCGCCGAGGCCTCGACCCTGCGTCGATCGGCGTCCCGGCGTTCGGCTTCCCGGTCGTTGGCGCGCCGCGCCGTCGTCCTGGGCGTGGGCGTCGGAGTGGTCGCGGTCTCGGTCGGCCTCTTCTTCGCGGGCTCGCCGGAACGGCTCGCATCAGGAACGCTGGTAGCGGGGCTCGATGTCGGCGGTCTGACTCTGTCCGAGGCACGCTCCAAGCTCGAGCGGCGAGCTGACCGGGTGGAGCACGTGCCAGTGACGTTCGTCGCGCACGGACAGAAGTGGCGTCTCGCCCCTTCGCAGCTCGGGGTCCGACCCGACTGGGACACGGCCCTCGCGGCGGCGGTGCGTCAGAGCGATGGCGTGGGTCCGGTGCGCGGCTTCCGGCGGATTCGCACGCGTGTCTTCGGCACCGACGTGCTGCCCACCGTCACGGCGTTTCCTTCGGTGCTCGGCTACACCGTCGCGCAGATCGCGAAGGCGGTCGACCGCCCCCCGGTCGCGGCAGCGGTCGTGCGCACGGGGCTCTCGGTGAGGGTCGTGCCCGAGCGCAACGGGAGGACGCTCGACCGCGAGCGAGCGTCGGCGACGATCGTGCGCTCCCTCGGGGCATTCGAGCGTGGATCGGTCGTGAACTTGCCGATCGCGGTCGTGCGCCCTCGTGTGACGCCCGCCGAGCTCACGGGGGCTCTCGACCGGGCGCGGCTCGCGCTCTCCGCCCCGGTGACGCTGAAGCTTGGTCCGACCCGCTGGCGTCTGCCGCGCTGGCGCGTGGCGCAGGTTCTCTCCCTTCCAGCGCGTGGGGCGACCGAGACGGGGATAGGGGGAAGAGAAGCGGAGCGGTGGCTCGACGAGCTGAGAGAGTCGGTCGACAGGGCGCCGGTCGACGCGACGTTCGCCGTCCGGCCGGGCGGCATCGCCCTCGTCACCGCCCGTGACGGGCGCTCGCTGGACGTTCCGGCGACGCTCGCCGCGACCGAGCGGGCTCTGTTCTCGCGGACAGACCGGACGGCGCGCCTCGTGGTTCGGACGACCGCGCCCGAGCGCTCGACGGCCGAGGCACGGGCAATGGGGATCACGGGTGTCGTCGGGAGCTACACGACGAGCTACGGCGGCACGCCCGGGCGGATCCACAACGTGCAACTCGTTGCCGACCTGATCGACGGCACGTTGATCTCGCCGGGTGCGACGTTCTCCTTCAACGAGACGACGGGCGAGCGGAACGCGGCCAAGGGCTTCGAGGAGGCTCCGGTGATCATCAACGGCGAGCTCCGGAACGGGATCGGTGGGGGCGTTTGCCAGGTTTCGACCACGGTCTTCAACACCGCGTTCGAGGCGGGTCTCCCGATCGCACGGCGCACGAACCACGCCCTCTACATCGACCACTACCCACTTGGCCGCGACG
This sequence comes from Gaiella sp., assembly GCA_051003695.1. GTDB lineage: Bacteria > Actinomycetota > Thermoleophilia > Gaiellales > Gaiellaceae > Gaiella. The sequence continues at coordinate 25,192 of JBPCLB010000295.1, forward strand.
CCACGGTCAACTATCCCGACCTCGATCTCGCGTTCTCCAACGACACAGGCCGCTGGCTGCTGCTGCGGACGTTCGTCAACGCGGGGTCGCTGACCGTGAACCTCTACGGAGCATCCCAGCAACGCGTGGTCGAGAGCACGACCACGCCGCTCACCGTCACGGGCGAGGTGCCGATTCGCCGGATCGAGGATCCGGAGCTTCTGCGCGGCAGTCGCGTGATCGAGAGTATGGGCACGCCTCCCCGCGAGACGAGTGTCACGCGCCGGGTGCGCTCGACCGCGGGCGACGTCCTCTACGAGAACACCTGGAGGTCGTACTACGTCGCCGAGCCACGGATCGTGCGCGTGGGGACGAAGCCGAAGCCCAGGCCCGAGCCGCCTGCTCCGCCGATCGGCCGGGGAGACGTACCCGGCGACGAGCCGAGCCCTCCGGGAAAGGCCGAGCAGCTGCCGCCGGTCAGGGCAGAAGCGGAGGCGTCGCTTCTGCCCTGACCACGTCCTCCCGGAACCACGCCGGGACACGCGTTGGTGTCATCGTCTCCCGATCGACGGTCGCGTGCGAGGTCGCCGCGGTGGCGAGGGTTTGACCCTCACGCTCGATCGCGTACACGTAGCCGAATCGCGCACCTCGGATCTCGCCGCACCGGACACCGACCGAGAGCACGTCGTCGAAGTACGCCGCGCGCAGATATTCGATCCGAACAGCGGTCGTGAGCGCCTCGATCCCGCGTTCGCGAATCGCGCGGTAGCCCCCGGCGAACGCCGCGAGATAGGCGACGCGCGCGACCTCGAGCCAGACGACGAACGAGGCGTGGTGCGCGATGCCTTGCGCATCGGTCTCGGCGAACCGCACGCGCACCTCGTGAACGAACGAGAAATTCTCCACCCGGATCGACGAGCATAAACCTCTCCTGACGCCACCGGCCGGAGGAC
>JBPCLB010000296.1:0-2997 GCA_051003695.1 Gaiella sp.
GTCGATGGGGACGATCACCTCCGTGACGAGCAGACCGACGGCGATCGAGATGCCGAGCACGACGAGCCATGCGGCGATCGCCGCCACGAGGAATGCTGCCACCGGGTGCATGCCCGCCAGCGCACGAACGGTTCGTTCGGCCAGGCTGCCGGGAACCGGCTCGAGGAGAGGAACCCCCGACGCAGCCTCGCCGGGTCTCCTCGGTCGGCTTCCCCCTAACGGCACGAGCCGCCGTTTACCCAATATCTCCGACGGGTAAACGACCGGTGTGCCGGCGCTCGCGATGTTCGCGCTCTCCCTCGCCGCCGGCGGTGTCGCAACCTACCTCGCTTATCGCTATCCCAGGCGCACGCCGGCCGCAGGAACACCGACGCTGGCGGTCGCCGACGAGCTGGGGCGAAGGTCGCGAAGGCACGCGTACGGTGCCCTGCTCCGCAGACGCCGCGACCCGTCGAAGGCAACAGGGCTCGCGCTCACGATCGCCCTGGGCATGATCTTCGTCGGTGGGGTCGCCCTCGGGCTCCTCGCCTACCTCGTCCGGGGGAACGAGACGCTGCTCGACCTCGACAGGAGCGTCGCCGAGTGGGGCTCGGAGCACGCGTCTTCCTGGTCGACCGACGTGCTCGAGACCGTCACCCAGCTCGGGGCCACGGAGCTCGTCATCGGCCTCGCCGTCGTCGTCGCGATCGTGGAGCTGCGACGGGCGCCGAGCAGGTGGATCGTGCCGTTCCTCGTACTCGTGATCGTCGGCCAGAACCTGGTCACGAACGGCCTCAAGGAGGTCTTCGACCGGCTTCGGCCGACGCTCAATCCGATCGCCGAGACGCTCGGGCCGTCCTTCCCGTCCGGACACTCCGCCACGGCGGCGGCGTTCTACGCGGCCGCTGCCCTGCTGCTCGGCCGCCGGCGCTCGCCGCTTTCGCGGGCGCTGATCACTGGAGGCGCGATCTCGATCACCGTCGCGGTCGCCTCGACGCGAGCGCTGCTCGCCGTGCACTGGTGGAGCGACGTGATCGGCGGCGTGCTGCTCGGCTGGGCGTGGTTCGCCGTCGCGGCGATCGCCTTCGGCGGCCGGTTGCTGCGGTTCGGCGCGACCGCCGAGCACGTCGAGCAAGCCGCACGCGGGCAAGTGCCTGCCGCGACGACATATGGGTCAGGCACGCGTGCCTGACCCCCGAGACGACTGGTCGGCGACGGCTGACTCCTAGAGTCCGGGCAGGCCGAGTGTGCCCAGATCGGGCATCTGCCCGCGCCACTTCGTCTCGACTGCCTGCTGCGCTGAGCGAATCGCCTCGTTCGCGGCCGCGAGCACCATGTCCGCCAGGAGCTCCGGATCGGCCGGATCGATTGCCCGCGGGTCGATCCGAAGCTCGACCAGCTCGCCACCACCGTTGGCCTGCACCGTCACCATCCCCCCGCCGGCCGAGGCTTCCGCGAGCTCGTGGCGTGCCTCCTCCTGTGCCTTGGCCATCTGCTCTTGCATCTGCTGTGCCTGCTTCATCAGCGCGTTCATGTCGAGCTTCACGGGGTCTCCTCCACTTCGGTCGCGTTCAGTTGGTCGCGGAGGAGCGAGATCACGTCCTCCTCGGACATCGGGCCGTCGGGCTCGGGTGGTGCCTCGGCGGTTTCGGCGATCGTCGTGACGATCGCGAACCGTTGACCCGTGACGTCGTGCAAGGCGTCTTGGACGAGACGGAGATTTCGCTCTTCCTCGACCTGACGCCGGTGAAAGTCCGCGCCCGGTGCGAACGCTAGCGTCAGGCGATCGCCGTCCAGCGATGTCGGCGTAGCTCCTTCGAGGAGCGTCGCCGTCGGGATCGAGCGCTCCCGCACCGCGGCCAAGACGTTGCGCGACCACGCTTCCTGGAGCCGTTCGACGCTGACTTCGAGCTTGGGCCGAACCGGCTCGGGCTCGGGCTCGGCAGACGTCTCGCCGATCGAGCTCGCGGGCGCGGTGACGTGTGGCTCGCCGGCGACAGCCGTCGGCGCATGCGCGCGAGACTCGAGCAGCTCGACTCGATGTGCGAGGGACTCGCGGGCGAGATCGGCCTGTGGACGCGTCACCTTGACGAGCGCGAGCTCGAGCGGGAGGCGCGGGTCTCCTCCCTGACGCATGTCGTCCACCGCCACCGACAGCAGGTCGACGAGCCGAAGCACGGTCGGCTCGGGGAGCTGATTCGCCTGTTCGCGCAGACGCTCGCGTGAGTCCTCGGTGACGGGCAGCGACTCGGGAACGTGGCCGAGATGCTGGATCAGCAGCAGATAGCGAAGGTGCTCGAGCAGCTCGCGGACGAGGTGGCCGAGGTCGTGACCTCGTTCCGAGAGCTCCTCGACCGACAGCAGTGCCCCGGCCGTGTCCCGATCGACGATCGTGTCGCAGATCCGGAAGAGCACGTCTTCCTCGATCGTTCCGAGGAGCTGGAGCACGTCCTGCACCGTGACGCGTTTCCCCGTCGCCGCTGCCAGCTGATCAAGCGTCGAGATCGCGTCGCGGAACGAGCCGCCGGCCGCGCGCGCAACGAGTGCGAGCGCCGCCTCCGAGACGTCGAGCTCCTCCCCCTCGCAGATCCGCTTCAGCGCCGTGACGAGCTCGTGCAGCCGGGGCCGCTGGAAGACGAACGTCTGGCAACGCGATCGAACCGTCGTCAGCACCTTCGCGAGATCGGTCGTGCAGAAGACGAAGACGAGGTGCGGCGGTGGCTCCTCGATCAGCTTCAGCAGAGCGTTCCAGGCGGCGTCGGTGAGCTGATGCGCCTCGTCGACGATGTAGACCTTGTAGCCCCCTTCGACCGGCTGGAGCAGCGCACGTTCACGGATCTCGCGGACGTCGTCGATCCCGCGTTGCGATGCAGCGTCCATCTCGATCACGTCGAGCGAGGTACCGTCGGCGATCGCCCGTGCGACGCGGGACTGGGGGTCGAACTCGGCGTTCGCCCCACCCTCCGCGTTGAGCGCCTTCGCGAGGATCCGTGCCATCGACGTCTTTCCCGTCCCTCG
>JBPCLB010000297.1:0-10606 GCA_051003695.1 Gaiella sp.
GTCGAGGAGGACCGCGCAGATCCTGTGCAGGGTGCTCTTCGGGAGATCGAGCTCCCGCGAGAACTCCGCGAGCGGCAGCGCACCCTACTCGCCCAGCAGCTCGAGCACGCTCAGCGCCGCCTGCACGCCGGCCGAGCTGAGCCGACGCGCTCCGGCCGCCTCGATCTCGATCGATTCCGAACCGACAGCGGCAGATTGGGTCACGGTGTTGAACCTCGGTCCATATATCGGATAGGTAGACCACCACGATTTTATCGAAGTGACAGGGAAATTGTTGACCGATCGGCGAGAGCGCGCGTAGACTCGACCCAGCTTTGGAACGTTAACCAGAGGGACTCTCGCAGCATGTCGTTCGCGTAGACTCGGATCGCGATGGTCTGGGAGATGCTCTTCCTGCTCGTGATTCTCAAGATTCCGATCATTTATCTCTGCGCGATCGTCTGGTGGGCGATCACCTCGGAGCCGGAGCAGCGGGAGCCCGATGCGCGAGTCCCGGTCAGCGATACGCCCTCGCCCGCGCACTGGTCGCCGAGGCACCGCCGGCCCCCGTTGCGACGCGGTCCTGACAGGTCACCGCGGGGTCGACCGGTGACCCGGACTCGTGAGCAGGTGCGCCCATGAGCTCGCTCGACCGCCTCGACGACCGCCGCGCGTGGATCGACACGGTCGCCGGGGTCCTGGCAGCAGGCTCGATCGCCCTCTCGGCGATCGCGATGGGTGGCGGGCTCCTGCTCCAACTCGATGCGCATCCCGCACGCACGGCCCCGGTGGCGATCGTCGTTGCGCTGATCGCGGCGCGCATGAGCGAGCGCGTCCAGGGGCTTGCGCTCAAGGCGGCGCTCATCGGGGCTCTCGGCTGGCTCGTCGGGATGGCGATCGCCGTGATCACCCAGGCGCCACTGCTCTGAGCTCAGCCCTCGAACCACCGTCGCTGCTACAACGGGGCGAGATGGGCACGACCGACCTAGGGGATCCGAACGCCGGGTATGTCGCGCAGTTGCTCGAGGAGTATCTCGAGAGCCCGGCGAGTGTCCCGACGGAATGGCGGGTGCTGTTCGAGGCCGACTCGAGCGAGACGCCGGTGGCTCTCGTGGGCGAGCCGCCTGCCGACGGGGCAGCAGCTCCAGCCGCGCAAGACGGGCAGGCGCGAGCAACGGTCGAGCAGGACGACGGTCCGGCACCGGCGCTCGCTCCGGCGGCGCCGTCCATCCCTGCGCCATCCCCGGCAGAACCGGAGCCGAGCTCGCCGACCGCGAATGGCGGACGCGCCCCGGCGCGCGCTGCTTCCGCCCTCGAGGCGCAGTCGGCCAGGCCCTCCGACGAGCTCATGCTCGGTGCTGTCGCGGCGGCCATGGCCCTCGTCAAGGCCTACCGGATGCACGGGCATCTCGCCGCGAGGCTGGATCCGCTCGGCTCCGAGCCACCGGGGGATCCCGCCCTGGACGAAAGCCGGCTCGTGCCCTCCCTCACGCCCGAGCTGCAAAGAGCAATCCCAGCCGCTCTCCTGCGGCTCTACGTCCCGGGTGACACGCTCGCAGAGGCCCTGCCGAGACTGCGTGACGTGTACTCAGGCTCGATCGCGTACGAGATCGAGCACATCTCCGATCATGCAGAACGCGTTTGGCTGCGGAAGGCGATCGAGTCGGGGCGCTTCCGTCAGCCGTTCACGGCGGAGGAACGCGTTGCGCTGCTGAGACGCCTCGTGCAGGTCGAGGGCTTCGAGCAGTACCTCCGGCGATCGTTCCTGGGCCAGAAGCAGTTCTCCCTCGAGGGGCTCGACGCCTTGATTCCGATGCTCGACGAGACGATCGAGCTCGCAGCCGAGAGCGGCGCGCACGAGCTCGTGATCGGCATGGCCCATCGCGGAAGGCTCAATGCGCTCGTCCATACGGTCGGGCGCTCGTACGAGTCGATCTTGCGGGAGTTCGAAGGTGAGCGTTCGTACGACGCGCTGGTGGTCGATCCCGAGGGTGGGAGCGGCGACGTCAAATACCACCTGCCTGCCTCCGGTAACCGGCTGACCCGGGCCGGCGAGATCGAAGTCACGATCGCCCCCAATCCGAGTCACCTGGAGGCCGTCAATCCCGTCGTCGAAGGTCGTGCGCGCGCGGAGCAGACGGATCGTTCGACCGGGGCCGGTCTCCACGATCCCTCGGTCGCGTTGCCCGTGCTCATCCACGGCGATGCCGCATTCGCAGGCCAGGGGATCGTGGCGGAGACGCTCAACCTCCAGTCGCTCGAGGGCTATTCGACCGGCGGCACATTGCACCTGATCACGAATAACCAGGTCGGATTCACCACCGATCCGACCGAAGGTCGCTCGACTCGCTACTCGAGCGATCTCGCCAAGGGCTTCGACAACCCGATCGTGCACGTCAACGCCGACGACCCCGAAGCGGCGATCAGCGCGATCCGGCTCGCCCTCGCCTATCGCGCCGAGTTCGGCCACGACTTCGTGATCGACCTCGTCGGCTACCGCCGCTTCGGTCACCAGGAACAGGACGAGGCCGCATACACGCAACCGCTGATGGTCGAGCGCATCCAGGCACAGCCGACCGTCGGTGAGACGTACGCGGCGCGCCTCGTCGCCGACGGGGTGATCTCCGGCGCGGACGCAGCGGCCCTCGTCGCTGAGCTGACCACCACTCTGCGGGCTGCCCACGACCGGCTGCGTGCATCGATCGCAGGCGCCGAGCCGCTTGCCGACGCGCCGCCTGTTCGAGCTGCGGGGGCGACGAGCGTGCACACCGCGGTCGCCGCCGAGCGGCTGCTTGCGCTCAACGAGGAACTGCTGCGCGTACCGGACGGATTCACGATCAACCCGAAGCTCGCACGCCAGCTCGATCGCCGGCGCGAGACGGTGCGAGCGGGCGGGATCGACTGGGGCCAGGCCGAGGCCCTCGCCTACGCCACGCTGCTCGAGGACGGGATTCCCGTCAGGCTCTCCGGGCAGGACACGGAGCGCGGCACGTTCGCGCACCGTCACGTCGTCTTCCACGATCCGGAAACGGGGGAGACGTACGCGCCCATCCAGCAGCTCTCGCGCGCCGGCGCGTCGTTCGAGGTCTACAACTCGCCCCTCTCCGAGTACGCGGCGCTCGGTTTCGAGTACGGCTACTCGGTCGCGGCGCCCGACGCGCTCGTGCTGTGGGAGGCGCAGTTCGGCGATTTCGTCAACGGCGCACAGATCGTGATCGATCAGTTCATCGTCGCCGGGCGCTCGAAGTGGGGTCAAACCTCACGGCTCACGCTGCTCCTGCCGCACGGATACGAGGGCAACGGGCCCGAGCACTCGAGCGCACGGCTCGAGCGGTTCCTGCAACTCGGCGCGCAGGAGAACGTGCGCGTCGCCAACTGCACTACGGCGGCGCAGTTCTTCCATCTCGTTCGACGCCAGGCGCTCGATCCGGTCGCCCGACCACTCGTCGTGATGACCCCGAAGGGCCTACTCCGCCTGCGGCCCGCGTCGTCGACGCTCGCCGAGCTCACCGAGGGCTCGTTCCGGCCTGCGATCGGCGATGAGACGGTCGACCCCGCCGAGGCCCACAGGCTCGTGCTCTGCTCGGGAAAGGTCTACTACGACATCGTTGGTCACGACGCACGTGGCGGGGCACAGGATGTCGCGGTGGCGCGTCTCGAGCAGCTGTATCCGTTTCCCGTCGAGGAGCTCTCGGCCCTGATCGCCGGCTATCCCGCCCTCCACGAGATCGTGTGGGCGCAGGAGGAACCGCAGAACATGGGGCCGTGGCGCTCGATCCGCCATCGCCTCGAGGAGACCGCGCGCGCGAATGTTGCCGCATCCCAGGTGACCTACGTCGGACGAACATGGAAGGCGAGCCCGAGCGAGGGCTATCCGACCGCGCACCAACGCGAGCAGGACCGCATCGTGCGCGCCGCGCTTGGTGTGTAAGGGCGCATCGGTCGACCCGGATCCGTGAACCCCGTAGCTGCCGGGCGTGCCCGGCACGCGTCGAGCATCCGCGAGGCTCTAGCGCACGCGCCGACGCGCACGAGCCGCCGCGGCAGCGCCGGCCGCCAGGCGCGGGCCGTGCCGGCGAGCGGCGAGCAGCAAGTTGCGTCGCTGCCCGGGCGGAAGCCGGCGCCAGAGCCGAAAGAGTGCAACCCCCGCGCTCATCGGTGTCGTTGGCACGCGTGGCATCTCACGGTATCCAAGCAAAAAGGCGTCGGCGAATGCGAAACCGAGTTTGTGCAGGCGTTTCCGAAGGCGGTACACTGACGCGAGTCGCTAGCCCCCGTCCCCGAGCCCGGAGAATCAATGGCCGTCGATGCTCACACCTCACCGCTCTCGCGTGCAATCCAGGATCACCTCGACCTCAAGCAGCGCAATGCGGCACTCGGCGAGGAGATGCCGATCACCAGGTACGAAGTCGAAGATCCGTTCGAGAATCACCCGTTGTTCAAGTCCGAGGAGCAGGCGCGGTTGGAGGAGACGCTCGAGACGGTTCCCGAGCCGGTGAGCGTCGCGAGCGGAGCGCTCCCGTGGCCGGGGGAAGACTCTCCTCAAGGCCCTGCGCTCGACGAGACGCTCTGGGGTCGCTCGCGCGACTTCGACTGGGGCGAGTAACCGCACCTCTCCTTCGGGCTCGCTGGTAGCTACGAGTTCCGTGCGCCCAGAAGCTCTGAGAACGTATGCCGATGTCGTGGTCGGCGTCGGCGCCAACGTGCAACCGGGTCAGGACGTCGTCCTGATGGGCCACGTTCAGCACGCCGAGCTGGTGCGGGAAATCTCGCGGTCGGCACTTCGGCGCGGAGCGCGTCGGGTGACGCCTTTCTGGATCGACCTCGAGCTGCGCCGGGCCGCGATCGAGCTGGGGCCTGAGGATCAGCTCGGACTCTCGCCGAGTTTCGCTCTGGACTGGGTCCGGTCCTGGCGCACGACGCGCCCCGCGGTGATCCAGTTGACCGGCAACCCGCTGCCGGCCGTTTTCGACGGGCTCGACCCTCTGCTCGTCGCGCGCTCGGAGCCGCGCGATGTTCGCGCGCTCTACCTGCCGCTCGTCGTCGAGCAACTGATCAACTGGGCGATCGTCGCCGCTCCGAACCCCGGCTGGGCCGAGACGGTCTTCGGCGAGCCCGACGTCGATCGTCTCTGGGACGCGGTTGCCACCACGATGCGTCTCGATGCCGATGACCCCGTCGAGGCGTGGAAAGCTCACGCGGCTCGGCTGCAGACCCGATCGCTGACCCTGACGCGGCGTGCCTTCGACGCGATCCGCTTTACCGGCCCCGGTACCGATCTGACCGTCGGCCTGCTGCGGGAGTCCCGCTGGCAGTCGGCGTCGATGTCGACCGTCGATGGATTGGGGTTCATTCCCAACCTTCCCACCGAGGAGGTGTTCACGACACCCGACTGGCGGCGGGTGGACGGTGAGGTGCGGAGCACCTATCCGCTCGTCGTGCCCGGAAGCAGCGGCCGGGTGAGGGGCCTGCAGATGCGCTTCGTCGAGGGGCGAGCCGTCGACGTCCACGCGGACGAAGGCGTCGAGTTCGTCCGCGCGCAGCTCGAGTCGGAGCCGCAGGCCCCGTTTCTCGGCGAGGTCGCGCTGGTGGACGGAAGCTCTCGTGTCCGGCAGACCGGCCTCGTCTTCTCGGACACGCTCTTCGACGAGAACGCGTCCTGCCACATCGCCTACGGAAGTGGGCTGCCTCTGGCCGTGGAAGGCGCGATCGGCCGGTCGACCGACGAGCTACTCGAGCTCGGCGTCAACGTCGCGAGCCTCCACACCGACTTCATGATCGGGGGGCCCGAGGTGGCTGTCGACGGGCTCGACGCAAGCGGTAACGCGACGCCGATCATCAGGGACGACGTCTTCGTCCTCTGAGGGTTCTTCCTAGGCAGTTCGCGTAGCGAACTGCCTCGCAAGCCGCCTGAACGGCCCGTCCTCGGCCAGCAGCTCCGCTTCGGTGCCACGCTGGACGACTCGACCGTGCTCGACGACGAGGATCTCGTCGGCGCGCCGGACGGTCGCCAAGCGATGCGCGATGATGATCGACGTCCGACCGTTGAGGAGCGTGTCGAAGGCCTGCTCGATCAGGATCTCGCTCGGCCGGTCGATGTTGGAGGTCGCCTCGTCCAGGATCAGGATGCGTGGATCGGCGAGGAGCGCCCGAGCGATCGAGATCAGCTGTCGTTCGCCTGCGGAGAGGCCCGCACCACCCTCGCGGACGACGTGTCCGAGACCGTCCTCGAACCGAGCGGCGACACGATCGACACCGATTGCGCGAGCAGCCTCGGTGACCTCCGAGTCGCTCGCATCCGGACGGCCGAAGCGGACGTTGTCGGCAATCGTGCCGCTGAAGAGGAAGGGATCTTGCAGCACGACGCCGAGCTGGCGCCGGTAGGTCCCCAGCTGGACGTCGCGCAGGTCGATGCCGTCCACGCGGACGCTGCCGCTGCCCGGGTCGTAGAACCGCGCGATCAGCTTGGCGGTCGTCGACTTGCCGCCACCCGACTCACCGACGAGGGCGAGACACCCTCCCTCGGGAACCGAGAACGAGAGGTGCTTGACGACCGGTTCCCTGCCGTACGCGAAGACGACGTCATCGAGCTCCAGGCGCCCTGCGATCCGGCCCATCGGCCGGGCGTCGGGCTTGTCGGTGATGTCCTGCTCGGCGTCGAGGACGGTCGAGATCTTGCCCATCGCCGCACTCGCGGCCTGAACCTGGCCGTAGAGCTCGGAGAGCTCCTGCAGAGGTTGGAAGACGAGCTGGAGCATCCCGATTGCGGCGATCAGGGTGCCCAGCTGGAGCGATCCGCCGTCGATCAGCATCGCCCCCGCGAAGAGCACTGCGACCGTGGCGACCACACCGAGCAGCTCGATCGCCGGGAAGAACACCGACGAGAGCCGCTGCGCGACGACGTTCGCCTGCCGATTCGCCTCGTTGAGCTCCCCGAACTCGCGCTGGAACGCGTGCTCGCGGTTGAACGCCTGCACGACGGCCATGCCGGAGACGGACTCGGCGAGCTGCGCGGTGACCGCGGCGATCCGCGTCCGGACCTCCGCGAAGGCGACGTGGGAGCGCCGCTGAAACCAGCGGGTGACGAGGATCCCGGGCGGAAGCACGAGGAGAGCGACGAGACCGAGTCGCCAATCGAGCAGGAAGAGGCCCCCGATCGCCGCGACGAGGGTGAGCGTGTTGACCACGAGCGTCGTGAGCCCTTGGTTGAGGACGTCGGAGAGCGCGTCGACGTCGCTCGTCAGCCGGGCGATGATCCAGCCGGCCTTCTGCTCGGAGAAGTACCGCAGCGAGAGCGACGTGAGGTGGTCGAACAGGTCGCGCCGCAGGTCGAGCACGATCTGCTGCCCGATGCCGGCGAGCATCAGCCAGGTGATCGTTCCCAGTGCCCACGCGAGCACGCCGACGACGACGTACGCCCCGACGTCGACCGCGAGCCGCCCCTCGTCGCCCGAGCGGATTCCGTTGTCGATCGCGTCTCCGACGATCGTCCAGCCGACCACGGGCGCGGCGGCGGACACCGCCGCGAGCAGCATCACGACGGCCGCACGCCTTCGCCGCCCGACCGTGTAGCGCCACAGACGGCTCAGCCCCGTACGGGTGTTCGGTTTACGCGGCAAGCGCCTCGTCCCCGAACAGCGATGCGAAGGGGCCGTGGTTGGCGAAGAGCTCGTCCGGGGCGCCGTCCTCGACGATCCGCCCCCCCTCGAGCACGACGGCGCGATCGGCGACGAGCACCGTCGAGAGTCGCTGCCCGGAGATGAGCACGGTGCGTCCCGCGACGGCAGGTCGGAGATGCTCGATCAGATGCCGTTCGGTCTCGGTGTCGACCGCGGACATCGGGTCGTCGAGCACGATCACACGCGTTCCCGCGATCAACGCACGAGCGAGCGCAACCCGCTGTCGCTGCCCGCCGGAGAGATTGACGCCGCGTTCTCCGATCAAGGTGTCGTAGCCGTCCGGCAGGTCCTCGACGAACGTAGCGACGCCCGCCGCCTCGCATGCGTCGAGCACGTCGACCCAGTCTGCGTCGGGACGAGCGGCGAGCAGATTGTCGCGCAGCGGAACGGAGAAGAGCACCGCCTTCTGCGTGACGATGGCGACCGAGCGACGGAGGTCGGCCAGCGCGAGCTCCCGGGGATCGACGCCGCCCAGCAGGACGCGACCTGCGGTCGGGTCGTAGAAGCGCGCGACGAGGTTGAGCAACGAGGTCTTCCCGGAGCCGGTCGCACCGCAGACGGCGACGATCTCGCCCGGCTCGACCCGCAGGTCGACGCCGGTCAGGACCTCGGCCCCGGTCCCGTACGCGAACCGTGCGCCCTCGAGCGCGACCGTGAGCCCCCCGGCCGGTAGCTCGCCTGGGGTTGCGGGCTCGGGCAGCGAAGGGATCCCGTCGAGCCACGCGAACGACCTCGAGGCGGCCGCGGTCGCCCGTTGGCCGAGGTTGATGATCCACCCGAGCGCCTCGAGCGGCCAGACGAGCTGCAGCAGGAGCGTGACGAAGAGCGTGAACTGTCCGATCGTGAGCTCCCCGGCAATCGATGCACGACCCCCGAAGAAGAGCACCGCGGCGATCCCGAGCGTGGGGAGAAAGATCAGTCCCGGGAGGAAGCGCGCCTCGACGGAGGCTTGCCGCATCGTCTCGCTGCGCACGGCCTCCGCGCGGCCGTGAAAGCGGCCGCGGACGTCGTCCTCTCGGCCGAAAGCCTGCACCATCTCGATGCCCACGACCGCCTCGTCGGACGCTTCCGTCAGCTGTCCCTTCCGCTCCTGCACGATCCGCGAGATCGGGAAGACCCGGTGCGCGAAGAGCCAGGTGAGAATCGCGATCGGCGGCATCGCGAGCGCCGCGAGCAGGGCGAGCTTCGCGTTCACGACCGTGAGCACGATCCCCGCGCCGACCAGCATCAAGATGCTCTGGAGCGCCTGGATCACGCCCCAGCCGATGAAGTAGCGCACCGGGTAGATGTCGTTCGTGGCGCGCGAGATCACTTCGCCGGTCGCATGACGATCGTAGAACGCGCGTGGGTAGCTGAGGTAGGCGTCGTAGAGCTTGCCGCGGAGGCGCGCCTCGACAGCGATCCCTACGCGCGCGGTTGCGTACCGGCGCGTGAAGTTGACGAAGAAGCGAAGCGTCGCGATGACGACGATCGCACCGAGGTACGGGAGCAGGAGCGACGAGTCGCCGGCATCGATCGCGTTGTCGATCGTCCGCTGGACGAGGATCGGGATCGCGAGCGAAAGCCCCGTGAAGACGAGCGCGCAGCCGACGCCGAGCGCTACGAGCCTGCGCTGCTCCCTCCAGAGCGGGTACAGGTGGCGGAGCGTCGGCCAGAGACCGAGATCGGGTGGGTCGACGGGATTCAAGGCGGTGCGGGCTCCTTGCGACGTGCACGCGGGTTCGTGTTTCGAGAGCGCGAACCGGCACACGTCGGCGGCAGCGCGGTCGTTCGCCGGGCGTGGTGCCTCGAGCCGAACGACGCAAACCCTACCAGCGCGCCCGCAGACTTCACCGTAATGTCCATTAGACGCTTGACAGACATCACTTTGATGTCATACTGCGTCTATGAATCTCTTCAGCCACGTGCAGGCGATCCAGCGAGACCTCGCCTCGGCGGCCGCGCTCGGCGGCCAGGACGTCGCCGAGGCGGGCCGTCGACTCGGCGACGCGGTGGAGGCGACGCTGCAGCTGCGTCTGCTCGACGTGCTGACCGAGGCGTCGCTCTCGCTCAACGGCCAGCTCGCCGCGGGCCACGTCGAGGTGCGTCTGGCGGGCCGCGAGCCCGAGCTCGTGTTCGTCGACGAGGCGGCCACCGAGGACGCGCCGCCGTCGCCGGGCGACGACACGAGCGCACGCATCACCTTGCGCTTGCCGGAGCTGCTGAAGGACGCGGTCGAGAGGGCCGCGGACCGAGAGGGGATCTCGACCAACGCCTGGATCGTGCGGACGTTGAAACGTGAAGCGGACGGGGGGCGCCGTGGCGGCGGCCGCGTCCGCTCGGGCAATCGGCTCCAGGGCTTCGCCCGGGGCTAGAGAGGAGAACGAGATGGCGATCTATCCCGCCCCCTTCGGGCACGTGGAGCTCCCGGGCGAGGACGACCTCGACCGGCGCCGCGCCGACTGGCCTTGGCCGGACGGGATTCGCGTCCGCCGTCAAGGTTGGCCGCGTCACGAGGGGCGACGGCGTTGAGCGCGCCGGGGATCCACACGTTCGCGACCAGCGGCCCCGTCTTCCTGCGGCTCCAGCTCCACGCCGCCGACGTGTCGATCACGACCTGGGATGAGCCGGCGACCGAGATCGAGGTGGATGCGCCGAGCCCCGAGCTCGCGGCGGAGGTCGTCGTCCGGGCGCGCGAGAGCAGTGGAGGTCGGACGGAGATCGTCGTTCAGGAGCCCAAGCGGCAGCGCCGTTTCGGTCGAGACTCGCAGCTCCGGTTCCGCATCCGGGCTCCGCACGGTGCAGACGTCGACTCGACGTCCGGGTCCTCCGACCTGACGGCCGAGGGCGAGCTCGGCGCGCTCCAGGTGAAGACGGGAAGCGGCGACGTGTCGGTGGCCGCTGTTCGCGGCGTGTCGAAAGTGACCTCCGCGAGCGGAGACGTCTCGATCCTCGACGCCGAAGCCGCG
>JBPCLB010000298.1:0-5618 GCA_051003695.1 Gaiella sp.
GGCGTCGAGCGGGCCGACCTCTAGGCCGGGAACCCGGCGCGCCTCCGCTGCAAGCTCGACCGGCCGCAGCAGCGCCTTCGAGGGCATGCAGGCGTAGTAGGCGCACTCACCGCCGACCAGCCGCTCCTCGACGATCGCGACCTCGAGCCCGCGTTCGCCGAGTCGACCTGCGACGACTTCACCCGTCGATCCTGCGCCGAGCACGACGACGTCGAACTCGCGCTCGGCGGGAGGACCGGTCACCGCGAGAGCACCCCGGTCGACGCGATCTTGACCGCTCGAGCCCCGAAGTCCTGGCGCGACAGCGTCCGCACGAGACCGAGGGCGCTCTCCGACGGATCGATCGCCGGCACACCGTCGCGGACGAGGCGCGTCGGCACCAGCGTCCCCGTCTCGAAGGTGCCGTCACCGCGAATCGTCACGCGCAGGATCGCGCTGATCGAGAGCGGTCCCCCGAGCGAGAAGACCTTGTACCCCGCGAAGTTCCCGAGCGAGTAGGCGATCAGACGGCCTTTGTACCACTCCATCCCGCGCAGCACGTGCGGCCCGTGACCGACCACGAGGTCGGCGCCCGCATCGACGACCGCGTGGGTGAAGCGGACGAGATCCCCGCGGTTCTCGCCGAGGTACTTCTCGACGCCCCGTGCGACACGCTGCCGCTCCACGCCCTCCGCGCCGCCGTGCATCGTCACGACGACGACGTCGGCCCGTCGCGCCGCCTGACGCACGAGCCGTGCCGCGGCCGGCACGTTCGTGAGCGACGCAGCCCAGCGATACGACGCGAACCCGAGGATCGCGACCCGGATCTGCCCGACACGCTGGATCGTGATCTGCCCGGGCCGCCCGGTCCAGAGTAGGCCGGCCCGGTCGAGAGCCGCGAGCGTCTGCCGTTGCCCGGCCGCACCGAAGTCGTACGCGTGGTTGTTCGCGACGTTCAGCACCGTAAACCTCGCCTGGGCAAGCCAGCGCGCGTACGCGGGCGGGGTCTGGAACGCGTAGCAGTTGGTGCTTCCAGCCCGACACTTCGACGATCCGCCCACCGACAGCGTGCCTTCGAGGTTCCCCAGGACGACATCGCCGGCGAGATCCGCCTGTACGCCGGAGAAGAACGTGCGTCCGCCGTCGGGTGGCAGGTTCGGAGTGGAGCCCATCACGATGTCACCGGTCGCGGCGATCGTCACGAGTCCGCTCGGCGGCGGTCGCTTGACGGGAGGCGTGGTCGCAGGTTTACCCGGTTGCGTCGCCGAGACGGGCGTGGGGACGGGAATCGCCCGCGGTACTCCGTCGACGACCGCGGCGATCGCGAACCCGAGCAGCGTCATCACCGCTCCGGCGCGCAGCGCGAGGGCGAGCACCCTCACGTCGGGCTGCTAGTCGCGGTTGCCGAGGAAGATGAGCGCGTAGTACGCGAGCTGCGTGAGCGCTGCGAGAGCGGCCGCGACGTACGTCATCGCGGCGGCCGTGAGCACCTTCTTCGCGCCGCCCCGTTCGCCCTCGGTGACGAGCCCGAGCTCTCGAACCTGGACGAGCGCGCGCCGCGAGGCGTCGAACTCGACCGGCAGGGTCACGAGCTGGAAGACGACGACGACGGAGAAGAGCACGATCGCGAGCTGTACGAGCCCGAGCAGACCCAAGATCGCGCCACCCATCAGCAGAAAGATCCACGCGCTGGACGCGATCGAGACGGCCGGCCACATCGCCGAGCGGAGCCGGAAGAAGGCGTAGCCCTTCGCGTGCTGAATCGCGTGACCGACCTCGTGCGCAGCGATCGCCGTCGAGGCGACTGCGCGCCCTCCGTAGACGGGCTCCGAAAGGTGCACCGATTTCTTGCGCGGGTCGTAATGGTCCGAGAGCGGGCCTCCGGGCGAGACCTCGACGGGCACACCGTGCAAGCCGTTTCGGTCGAGGATCTGGCGCGCGACGTCCGCGCCGGTGAGATCGCTGGCGATCGGTACCTGCAGCTGCGTTGCGACCGTACGCTTGAGCCAGCCCTGGATCACGAAACCGAGGATCAGCGGCGGGATCAGGAAAACGAGATAGAGCACGAGTCCGTCCATTACCTGGAAATGTAGCAACGCCGTACGATCCCACGCGATGACCGAGCCCACCTCGCCCGAGGCGTCCGACAGACCCGTCGGCGAGGCGTACGACAATCCGCTCGAGCGGCTGCAGCTCCTCGCCGGCGACGACGACGCGATCGCGGGCTTCCTCGACGAGCTCGACGTCCACAGTCCACGTGAGCGGGAGTTGCTCTCGGAGCTCGCCCGGCAGGCCCAACTCGCGCGACCGGAGCGGTTCGAGTCCGACCACCGGCGGCTGATCGAGGCGCTCGAGAGCCTGCGCCGACACGGCTTCCACGGCTCGCGAGCCGCCTCGAGGCTCGGGGCGCCGAAACTGGTCGTGCGCTGGGCGATCGAGCTCGTCGCGCGCTACATCGTCGTCTCCTACGTGAAGCACGTCGTGATGACGCTGCGCAACCTCTACTGGGTGCGTGAGCTGGAGGCGCCGTTCGACTCGACGGAGTTCAAGCTGCTCCGCCCGGCGCGGCTCGACGCGCTGGCGCTCGTCGAGATCATGCGCTCGCGCGAGATCGGCGTGCCGTCGTTCGTCTTCGCCGGATTGTTGATCCCGCTGGCGGCGTCGATCTGGCGGCTCGCGAGCGGCTTCAGCTTCGACGCGTGGTGGGAGGCGGCGTTGATCGGCGTCGTGAGCGCGCTCGTCGGCGTCGCGATCTCGTGGGTGATCCTCCGCGGGACCGCGCTCGCCTCGAGGCGGATCCGCCTCACCACGCGCGAGCCGCTCGCGACCGTCTGGGAGTCGGTCGGCTGGTGCGGCACTCCGCCCCGAGACCAGTCACGCAAGTTCGCGACGATCGCGATCGTGCTGATGGTCGGCGTCTGGATCGTGCTGCCGCTGTTGATCGGGCTCGCGCTCGCTACCTGACGGAGGCTGCGCCGGTTCGCCTGCCGAGGGTTCTTCGGCCACGAGGACGACGAGTGTGCGCGGGCCGTGCACGCCCTCCACCCGATCGAGCTCGATGTCCGATGTCGCCGAGGGGCCTGAGATGAGCGTGATCGGCCTCGCCACGTCTGCGAGCACCGCCAGCGCCTCCGGCACGAGCTCGACGATCTCCGACTCTCGCACGACGCACACGTGGAGGTCGGGCACGAGCGTGAGTGCGCGGCGGCCCTCGTCCGGAGCGGCCGTCAGGACGATCGTTCCCGTCTCGGCGATCGCGACCGTACAGCCGGTGAGCACACCGTCGAGCGCGTCGAGCTCGCGGGCGCTCAGACCCTCGTCCTCGACGAGCTCGAGCGCGGGCGGCCGCCAGGCGCGCGGGAACCCGGCGGGTACGACGAGGCGGCCGCGGCACACCTCGGCCACCGCGGCAGCGACGTCGGTGACGCGGCGCACCTCGGCGCGATACTCGCCGGCGCGCATGCAGAAGAGAGCCACACGCTCCTTGCGGTCGCGGGTGCCGGCCGTCCGGTAGGAGCGCGAGACCTCGGGCCGAGGCGCCCCGGCAACCGCGCTCCTGACCCGGCCGAGGATCTCCTCCCGCGCGCTCATCGGCGCCGCCACCACTCGCGGAAGCTCTCGGGCGCGACGGGCTTCAGGTCGCGCGTCCTCGTCCAGGCCGCAAGAGGCGGCGGCAGTCGGCGCAGCATTCCCTCATGGAGGAACGGCCTCTGCAGCAAGCGCGCGAGAGCCTGCGCGAAGGCGAGCCGCCGTGGCGCGCCGAGAATCCACGCGACCGTGCGCATGCCCGTCCGCTCGCGCGTCGGCCCCTGCGCGGCGGTGACCTTCGCGCGCAGATGGACGAGCACGGACGGGATGTCGATCTTGACCGGGCACACGTCGTAGCAGGCCCCGCACAGCGTCGAGGCGAACGGGAGCGACGGCGCCTCCTCGACTCCCAGGAGCTGGGGCGTCAGGATCGCTCCGATCGGACCGGGATAGACCGAGCCGTAGGCGTGCCCGCCCGTGCGCGTGTAGACCGGGCAGACGTTGAGACAGGCGCTGCAGCGGATGCACGCGAGCGCCTGCCGGCCCACCTCGTCGCGCAGCACGCGCGTGCGTCCGTTGTCGAGCAAGACGACGTGGAGCTCCTGTCCCTCTGTCGCGCCGGTCCAGAGCGAGGTGTACGGGTTCATCCGCTCGCCGGTCGCCGACCGCGGCAGCAGCTGGAGGAATACCTCGAGGTCGGCGAAGCGCGGCAGCAGCTTCTCGATCCCGAGCACGCTCACGAGGACGGGCGGCAGCGTCGTGCACATGCGCCCGTTCCCCTCCGACTCGACGACGCAGACCGTGCCCGTCTCGGCGATCCCGAAGTTGGCGCCGCTCACCCCCATCCGCACGTCGAGGAACTTCTCCCGCAGGTAGACGCGCGCCGCCTCGGCGAGGTCGCCCGGCTCGTCGGACGCGATTCCGGGCGCGATCGTGCGCGCGAAGAGGTCACGGATCTCGCGCCGGTTGCGATGGATCGCCGGGACGAGGATGTGCGACGGCCAGTCTCCGTCGAGCTGGAGGATCAGCTCCGCGAAGTCAGTCTCGAGCGCGCGGATCCCGGCGGCGGCGAGCGCGTCGTTGAGGCCGATCTCGTCCGTGGTCAGGGACTTGACCTTCAGCACCTCGTCGATCCCGTGCTCGCGTGCCACTCGGGCGACGACGGCGTTCGCCTCGGCGGCGTCGCAGGCCCAGTGAACGTGGCCTCCGCGAGCCTCGACGGCGGCCTCGAACTGGACGAGGTAGCCCTCGAGGCCGACGAGGACGTCGGCCTTGATCGCGCGGCCGGCCTCGCGCAGCTCCTCCCAGTCGGGCAGCTCGCCGACGACGCGCGCCCGCTTCGCCTGGATCGTGTCGGTCGCGTTCCGCAGGTTCGTGCGCAGCTGGACGTTCGCCAGCTCGACCCGGGCGGCCTCGGGGAACGGCCTCACGTCGAGGCGAGGATCTCGGCGAGATGGACTGTGCGCACCGGCGAGCGGCGACGTGAGAGACCGCCGCCGATCTGGAGCAGGCAGGAGGCGTCGAGCGCGGTGCACACCTCGGCGCCGGTGGCGAGCAGGCTGTCGCACTTGTCGGCCAGCATCGCGCTCGAGGTGTCGGCGTTCTTGAGCGAGAACGTGCCGCCGAACCCGCAGCATTCGTCCGCGCGCGGCAGCTGCACGAGCTCGAGCCCGCGCACGCACCGCAGGAGCCGGAGGGGCGCGTCGCCGACCCGCGTCACCCGCAGCGAGTGACAGGTCGGGTGGTAGGCGACGCGATGCGGGAAGGTCGCACCGACGTCCTCCACGCCGAGCTCCCCGACGAGGAGCTCCGAGAGCTCGAAGACGTTGCCGGCGCCGTAGCTCTCGCGCAGGGTGCCGACGCACGAGGACGAGGGCGAGACGACCGCCTCGTACTCGGAGAACATCTCGGCGAAACGCTTGGCCAGCCGGGCGGCCTCGTCGGGATAGCCGCTATTCAAGTGCATCTGGCCGCAGCATGTCTGCCGCTCGGGGAAGACGACCTCGTGGCCGAGCCGCTCGAGCACCCGCACCGTCGCCTTCGCGACCTCCGGGAAGACGGTGTCGCCGATGCAGGTGACGAAAAGCGCGATCCGCACTCAGAGCCGCTCG
>JBPCLB010000299.1:0-21030 GCA_051003695.1 Gaiella sp.
GCATCCTCGCCGGCGCCTGGGAGTATCTCGACGAGGAGCTGATCCTTGCCGGCGCCGAGTTGATCTGGCGGGCCGGCGCCCACGGCGACGAGAAGGGCCACGGCATCTGCCACGGCACCTCGGGCAACGGGTTCGCGCTCCTCAAGGCGTTCGCGCGCACCGGCGACGAGCGCTGGCTCGAGCGCGCGCGCCGCTTCGCCCTCCACGCGCTCGGCCAGGTAGAGCGCCTGCGCGCTGAAAACGGCCGTGGCCGTTACTCGCTCTGGACAGGCGACCTCGGCACCGCCCTCTTCGCCGCGGCTTGCCTCGACCTTGACGCGCGCTACCCGATCCTCGACATCGTCTAGGGGCGACCACCGACCGTGGTGGAGCGCTTCGAGTGCCGTGCCCTGGGGCGTATCTCGTTCAGACCTAATCTAAGGGCCTGTCCAGAAAGTCGACCAGGGCGCCTGACGGGCGCCAAACTCCGCCATGCAGCGTCCTCGGTCGCGCCAATATGCCCGCAGCGGGCTATCCGGCTTACGCCCCTTGCCTTTCTGGGTGCTCAGGGCCGGCCGACGATCGCTGTGACGGGGACGGGGTCGAGCTGGATCGCCTGCTCGAGCAGCCTGTAGAAAAGGAGGCCGCGGCGCTGCGAGTTGCGGCGGTTGAAGCGGAAGGTGAACTCGTCCAGGTAGAAGTCGAGCTGGTGCGGGCGGGTGGCTCCTTGGTGGGTGCCGAGCAGCCATCGTTTGAGCAGCGAGGAGACGCGGTGGGCGCGGGGCATGGCGACGTGCGCCGGGTCGCCGCTGGCCGCGATGCTGGTCGGCTGATGGAGGAAGCCGGCGGCGGCGAGTCCGCCGTAGCCCTGCCAGCGGTCGGTGTAGACGACGGAGCCCGGCGCGACCGCGTGGGCGACAAAGTCGGTCAGGGTCGGGCCGGAGCAGTCGGGGATGCGGGCGAGCCGGACACGGCCGCAGGCGCCGCGTGCTCGCGCCTCGACCGCGATCGCGATGATCGCCTTGTCGGCGAAAGTGCCGCGTCCGAGCCTTCCCGGCGCGGAGGCTCCGACGGCGGTCTCGTCGACCTCGAGCTCACCGACGAGCTTGTCTCGGCCCGGCCGCACCCTCGCCCGGCGCAGCTTGTGCAGTAGCGACCAGGCGGTCTCGTAGCTCCCCAGGCCGAGCAGACGTTGCAGACCGAGCGCGCTCACGCCGTGTTTGGTGCCCGTCAGATACCAGCCGGCCGCGAACCACGTCGTCAGCGGCAGGCGCGTGTCGGCGAATACCGTCCCGGCTGTCACCGAGACGTCGAGCCGGCAGCGCGCGCAGCGGAGATTCCTTCCCTTGCTCATCCGCCAAGCCCGGCCGCAGCCACAGCCGGGACAAGCAAACCCGCCCGGCCAACGAAGCGCGGCGAGGTAGTCCAGACACGCCTCGTCATCGGCAAACCACGCATTGAACTCGCGCAGCGTGCCCGGATAGTCGCGGCTGGCCAGCGGAGCGTCCACCACGGCAGCATCGCACCAGGACATGACGAATCAGCACAAAGGGGCGTCATCCCGATAGCCCACTGCAGGCATATCGGGGCGACCGAGGACGCAGCATCGCGCCGCCTGACGCCTGTATGCCGCCCTGGGTCACTTTCCGGACAGGCCCCTAACGCAACGTCCTCGACAGGATCTCCACGGGTAGGAGTTGCATCGCGACGCCGATTCCGGTGAGCCGCACGGGAGTCGTTCCACGCACTTGACTCACGGCATCAGCCGCGAGACGATCGTCTGGTGGGGGCAGAGCAGCAGCTTCGCGAGCAAATGGAAGCACCGGCACCCGCCGACGGCGGACTCGCCGTCGTTGGTGGGCACACGTTCCCGGATCACCGGACCGACGACCTCCACGCGCAGGTCGAGACGATCGCCGAGGCACTCGTGGCCCTGCACGGCACAATGCTGCTTGCCGGTCACCAAATCGACTACCTCTCGCAGCGCATGAGCGAGCTCGAGAAGACCGCAGACTGGCTCGAAGGGAAGGTTCGGCGCGGGTGAGCAGGTAGGCGGGCCACACCGCGGCTCC
Source organism: Gaiella sp. (assembly GCA_051003695.1). Classification (GTDB taxonomy): domain Bacteria; phylum Actinomycetota; class Thermoleophilia; order Gaiellales; family Gaiellaceae; genus Gaiella. Next base: position 2,052 of record JBPCLB010000299.1, read on the forward strand.
GACGTCTGGCGGCGGCGCTACCGTCCGTTCGATGACAGTTGGGGTCGCATCGGCGGATGAGCGGGTCGGTTCGAGGCAGTACGGAGTGGCATCGAGGGGGGTGGTCGCTCGCGGCGCGCCGTTGGTGGGCGCGGTCACTGCGCTCGGTCTCGGTGCGCTCCTGCTCGAGCGCCGCTCACTGACGACCGACGAGGCGGCTGCGGTCGACTCGGTCAGCGGGTCGTTCTGGGAGAGCGTGCGCTCCGGGCTCGAGCGAGATCCCGGAGGTGCAGTCTTTGCGGGGATCCTCGATCGCGTTGCTGCTCTGTCGCTCGACGATCAGGTCGTGCGCGCTCCCTCGGTTGTGGCGTTCGGCCTCTCTGTCACGTTCGCCTATCTCACCGGCGCGCGTCTCCACGGGCGTCGGGCAGGTCTCGCGGCTTCGCTTGCGCTCGCCAGCGCGGCCCCCGTCGTCGCTGCCGCACAACGGGTCGAGGCAACGACGCTCGCTCTCGCGTTCGCCCTGCTTTCGACCTGGCTGCTCGTGCGGGCGCTCGACGGGGAAGGCGGCCGTAGCTGGACGCTCTACGCCGCGACCTCGTGCGTCGCAGTCCTCGTCCACCCGGCGGTCGCCGCTGCACTGCTCGCTCACGGCGTCGCGCTTGTCGTCTACAGACGTAGCGGCCAGCGTGTCCCGCCGGTCACGCTCGTTCCGCTCGTCGTCGGAGTGGCCGTGCTCGCCGGCGTCGGGATCGCCCGGCTCGAGGTCGTCGGAGATCCCGGGCGCGGCGATCTCCGCTCCGGGCTCGTGGACGCGATCGCGTGGAATCCGCTCCTGGCGCTGGTCGGGGTCGGTGGGATCGTGGCGAGCGCGACCCGCCGTGGTCCTGGTGGGGCGCCGTCCAAGGCGGCGCTCGTGGGCGGTCTCGCCGTCACACCGCTCCTCGTCGCGGCAGCCGCGGAGCCTCTCGTCCCCGTACACGCCGAGACCGCCGGGGTCGTCGCCCTCGGCGGTGTCGCGCTAGCTGCTGGAGCCGGAGTTGGCGCGCTCCGCGACCGGCGCCTCGTGGTCGTCCTCGCCGCGGCGACGGCCGCCGTCGCATGTGTCGGACTTGGGCGGTGGTACACGTCCTCCCCGGCCGAGGACTGGCGCGCGGCGGCCGCGGCGCTTCGTCTACAGCCCCGGGCAGATACGGTCGTCGTCCTTCCCAATCGTTCCCGCGCCGCTCTCGCCCGTGAGCTGACCGATGCACGCATCGTGTCGCGCGCAGGCGGAGACGTCGTCTCGGTGGTGCTCAGGGGAGACGAGCGCGCGACGATCGTGGCCGCCCGCACGGTCGTCGCGACGCCGCGGTACGCGCTGCTCGAGGAGCGTCGGATCTCGGATCAGCTCGTGATCCAGCGCTGGGTCAGGCCGTGAGGGTCACGTCGTTCCCCTTACGGCTAGGAAGGCGTCGCGTCACCCGGCGACCGCGCTGACGGACAGAGGTCGGCAAGGACGCACGCCTCGCACCGCGGCGTGCGGGCGTCGCACACACGTCGGCCGTGCCAGATCAGCAAGTGTGGGAACCGCGCCCAATCCGGTCGAGGAACGATTCGCACGAGATCGCGCTCGATCTTGACCGGGTCGTCGTTCCGCGTCAGGCCGAGGCGCTGCGAGAGACGCCGGACATGCGTGTCGACGACGATTCCCTGCGCCTCCCCCAACTCGGCGGCGACGACGTTCGCGGTCTTGCGAGCGACACCCGGCAACCGGAGCAGCTCGTCGACCCGGCGTGGGACGTGGCCGTCGAACTCCTCGAGCAGCACGCGCATCGCTCCCTGGATCGACTTCGTCTTCTGACGGAAGAAGCCGGTCGCGTAGACATCCCGCTCCAGCTCCTCCGGCGACACGGCGAGATAGTCCTCGGGCCGGCGGTACTTGCGGAACAGGTGCTCGGTGACCCGGTTGACGTTGACGTCGGTCGTCTGGGCGGAGAGCATCACCGAGATCAGGAGCTCGACCTCGCTGCCGAAGCGGAGGGCGATCGACGCATCTGCGTGCTCCTCGGCAAGACGCTCGACGATCGGGCCGATGCGCTCACGACGTCTTCCGAGCCCTCGGCGCCTGACCTCGCCGACGAAGCTACGCGCCACAGCGCTTCGATTCGAAGTATGCGGTCGCGGACTCTGCGCTCGCCGTGCCTCGCAGCGACTCGCCAAAGCTCTCGAGCGCCGACGGAAAGCCGGACGACGCGAGCGCGGAAAGCGCGGCTTCGACGTCGTACTCCGTGCGACGCAGCTGGACGTCTCGGCCGATGAGCGCCCAGAAAGCACCGGTCTCGCCCTGATAGGGAATCCCGACACTGCCCGCGTTGACGAGCCTCGGACAACCGGTCACCTGTCGGTCGTATTGAACGTGTGTGTGTCCGCACACAACGAGGTCGGCATCCGCCCCGCCACAGGCGCTGGCGACGTCGACATCGGGAGTACGGCGCGTGAGGATCTCGTCGTCCGAGCGCGGTGTCGCGTGGCAGAACACGACCCGGCCGACCCCGTCGACTTCCAACTCGATCGTGGCCGGCCATGCCGCCAAGACCTCCCGCGCGCTTGGCTCGAGCTGCTCGCGGCACCACCGGCTGCGTCGGTCTGCCTTGCTGAGGACTTCACGCTCGCAGTTTCCGGCGACGAAGAGTGCGCCCGCAGACTGCAACAGCGCTAGGCACTCGGCCTGGAACGGGCCCCACACGACGTCCCCACCCGAGACGATCGCGTCGATCGGCTCCCGGGCGACGTCGGCGAGCACGGCCTTCAGCGCGGGCAGGTTGCCGTGGACGTCGTAGAGCGCCGCGACGCGCCTCAACCGATAGCCGCCTCGGCGAGCTCATCGAAGGCGTAGTCGCCGTCCACGAGGCGGGGCCCTGCGCAGACGACGTCGAGCGCTGGACAGCCGGAGCAGGTGAAGGGGCTCGGCGTCGGCCGGAAGTCGCCCGCCGCGATGCGTTCGAGCAGCAGCGCCAGCTCCCCGTCGAGCTCGGATACGTCGTCGGCGCGGAAAGTGGCGCTGACGACGGTTTCCGGTGCCTCGAGGAACTGGTACACGACCTCGACCTCACGTGCGCCCGCCCGCAGACAGGCGAGCGCGTACACCAGCCGCTGCAGCGTGTACTCGCCTGCGACGACCTCGTCAGGCTCCCGACCCAGCAACGCGTTTGTCTTGTAGTCGAGCACCAGGGCGCGCTCGCCGTCGCTCCAGTGGACGTCGAGTCGCCCGTTGAGGACGACCTCCCGCGCAAGGAACGCGAACGGACGCTCGACGCGCACACCCTCGAGACCGGCAACCCTGCGTGCGAGCGACGACGAGGTGTACGCCTCGACCAGCGTTTCGATCCGGTCGAGCTCTTCGGGCTTGACGGCCGGATACCAGCCTTGGACGAGCTGGTCGAGCCGCGGCCGTTGGGGCGCCACAGGCGCAGCGAGGTCGACGAGCTCGAGCAGCCGGTGGACGGCATCCCCGAGCTCCGTGGGATGCAGACCGCCGTCCCCGTCGGCCGCCCGCTCCCACTCCGCGGGACGCATGCCCGCGATTCGCTCGGCCCAGAAACGCAGACCGCAGCGCTCATAGAGCGAGATCGCACTGAACGACAGGCGACGCAGGCTGGGCGGCGGAGGCTCCGGGATCGCGAATAGCTCTCTCAGTTGTGGCGCAGGCGTCCGCAATCCCTCGCCGACACCCTCGAACAGCGCGAGCTGCTCCGCCACCGCGGGCAAGGTCGTTTCGACCGACGGCTCCACCGGTCGCCGGCCTTCGTTCTCCGCCGAGAAGCGGTCGACCCGAAGGACGATTCCGGCGCTTCCTCGCTTCACCTCGACCGGCCCCACGCTCGCGGCGTCGATCTGGTCCGCCAGGCGGAGGCGGTCGAGCGCCCAGGCGATCGGTGTGCGCTCGCCCCCGAGACGCTCGAGCTCGACCGAGCCCGAGACGATCAGCCGCTCCATGGCACGCGTCATCGCGACGTAGTAGAGGCGGAGCCGCTCGGCGTCCTCCTCCTGCTGACGCGCGTCCCGGACGCCCTCGTAGGAGGGTGTCAGCACCCGTGTACCAGTTGCCGGATGGGCGACCTTGAATCCGAAGCGGCCGTCGGACAGACAGAGGATCTCGTCCGGTCGTTGCCGGTCTCGCCCGGCGTCGGCGACCACCACGACCTTGAACTCGAGCCCCTTCGCGGTGTGGATCGTGAGCAGCCGGATCGCATTCGCGCCCTCCTCCTCCGAGACCGCGTCGAGCTCACGCGCGCCGGCCGCCTCCTGTTCGGCGACGAACCGGACGAAACCCTCGAGATCCGGCCCACGGAGCTCCTCGAACGAGCGGGCGAGACGGGCGAGCTTGCGCAAATTGGCGTACCGTCGCCGCCCGTCACGTCGGGCGAGCACGGCGAGGTCATAGTCGTGCTCGACGAGGATCCGCTCGCACAGCAACTCGAGCGGCAGCGACCGAGATGCATCGACGAGCCGCTCGTACCGCTGCAGGAAAGCTCGCACGAGACGTCGGTCGCCATCGGCGAGGTCGTGGGGAAGCGAGCGCTCGATCCCCTTGAAGATGGGTCGTCGCTCGGCGTCCCCTCGGATCAGTACGAGGGTGTCGTTCGAAACGCCGACGAACGGTGAGGCAAGCACGGTCAGCAACGCCTCGTCGTCGTAGCGGTTGTGGAGCAGGCGCAGGTACGAGAGCAGGTCGACGACCTGCTGTTGCCCGAAGTAGCGCCGCCCGGTCTGCCGGATCGTCGGCAGACCGAGCTCGTGCAGTTCCTGCTCGAACCACTCGGCGTCGGTGCCGGCCGCGAACAACAGGACGATCTCCCCCGGAGCAGCCGCGCCGGCGTCGACCAGCTCGCGGACACGCCGTGCGACGTGACGCGCCTCGGCCCGGCGCCAATGGACGCCGGTTCCCGCGTACGAGTCCTTGTCGGTGACGAGCAACTCGACGGGTGTCCCGAACACGGGGTCGCCGTATCCAGCGATCGGCTCGAGCGGCCGAAAGCCGTCGCCGAACACACCGCCGAAGAGCTCGTTCACGGCCGCGAGCACCTCCGGGCGAGATCGATAGTTGAGCGTCAGCGGAAGGACGGTCGGTGCAGCCTCCCGGCGCTCGCGAAAGACAGCGACGTCTGCGTGCCGAAACCCATAGATCGACTGGAACTCGTCGCCGACGAACAGCACGTCCTTGTCCGGGCCGTGGATGAGCACGTCGATCACATCGCACTGGAGCCGGTTCGTGTCCTGGAACTCATCGACCATGATCGACCGGAAGCGCCGCTGCTCCGCGAGCCGGACGGTGTCCTGCTGACGAAGCAGGTCACGCGCACGGAGCTGGAGATCCTCGAAATCGAGCGCCGACTCGCGATCCTTCGCAGCACTGTAGGCAGTCGCAAACCCGACGAGAAGCTCCTGCAGCAGTCCCCGATCCCGCGCGGCGAGCTCCTCCAACGCAGCCTGCTGCACGTTCGTGCGCGCCTCGTTGAAGGCGGCCGCACGAGGGCCGCGCGCGCCCAGCTCGGCGAGGTCGAGCATCCTCTCGGGCAACGAGGTCACATCGAGCAGGTCGAGCACTGCACGGGCCGCGGCGTGCTGCAGTTGCGTCGCGTCCTTGTCGTCTGCGAGACATGCGGCTGCTGTGCGAAGCTCTTCGACCCTCGTCTCGAGGCTGTCCTGCTCGCCCGGCTCGAGGAGCAACTCCCGTCCTGCGGAGCGCAGCGTGTCGTAGACCGCGACGAGCATCGAGCGCAGACCCGCCGAGCGGTAGGTGGCCAGGAGCTGCCAGCGCTCCGGGTCGTCGACAGCGCAGAAGGTCTCGAGCGCCGCATCGAACGCCTCACCCTGGAGCACACGGGCCTGGGCGTCGTCGAGCACGCGGAATCGCGGGTCGAGACCAGCCTCCAGCGTGTAGGTCGCGAGCAGCCGCCGGCAGAAGCCGTGGATCGTCGAGATCCACGCGTTGTCGAGCTCACGAGCGAGATCGGGCCGCTCGCGGCGCAGCAGTTCCTCACGAATCCTGGCGCGGAGCTCGCCCGCCGCGCGGTCCGTGTACGTGATCACGAGCACCGATCCGATGTCGAGACCCTCGTCGACGACGGCGCCGGCGAACCGCTCGACCAGCACGGTCGTCTTGCCCGTACCTGCCCCCGCCGAGACGAACGTGCCGGGGCCGCGCGCCGCGATCGCCGCAGCCTGCTGCGCGTTCGGCGCGCGGGAACTCACGTCACCTGCCTTCCCCAAGCGCAGCCCACACCGTTGATTCCCACCAACGTCGTGCCCGAAGGCCGATTCACTCGGCCGGGAGGGCTCGTCATCGCCCGAATCCACGAATCGCGAAGAAGGGGGTCCGCGGGGGAAACATGGTTTCCCCCACGAGCGAGCCAAAGGCGAGCGTTCACGGCCGTTCGATTCGACACATCCGCCAGAGATCGCACCATGCGGGGCACTGGCCGCCGCGGGGGTCGTGACGAATATCACCCTCGCGAATCCGTCCGACCAGCTCGATCGCATGGTCTCGCGCGTGGTCGATCTCGGCTGCGAATGCGTCAGGGTCGAGATAGTCGGCCGCGGCGTACCCAGGCACCCGCTCGTCGCCACCGAGCAGGAGCCCACGAGGTTTGCGTCCGCCGCCGAGTGGGACATACAGCCCACCCATGGGCTCCAGGCCGAGCTGGTCGCGAAGCACGAGGAGATACAGTGGAATCTGCAGCCGTGCTTCTTCTCTGATCTGAACGGCCGACGGCGCGCTTCCCGACTTGTAGTCGGCGACCACACCGCGCGCGCTGAGGGGGTCGGCGTCCACCCGGTCGATCTTCCCGCTCACGAGCACACCGTCCGCAAGCTCGTAGGAAGGGAACGAAACCTCGAGCCGGCGCGGGACAAATGGTGACGCGCGAACGGCCTCGTCGAGCACGAGCTGCTCGAGATCGCGCTGTAAGCTGTGCTCGAGCTCGCGCCGGCGCAGCGGCGAAACATCGATTCGAACACCGCTCGCGAGGGCGCTCGAGACGCACTCGCGCATCAGCCGGACAGCGTCCTCCAGATTCTCCGAAGTGACGCGATCCGCCCCCGGGATGGCGCTCGGCAACTGGCTGTAGAACCGCTGCAGTGCCACATGTGCAATCGATCCGCGCATCCGCGCATCGACGCTCTGGTCGATCTGGCCGGGTCGCAGATGCCGCTCGACGAGCCACGCAGACGAGCAGCCGGCCATCCGCTCCAGATCGGTGACGCGAAACGTCTCTCGTGACGCGAGCAGCTGGAGCGCGCGTGGATGCGTGACGGCAGTCGGCCGCGTGAAGGCACGACAAGCGCGCTCGAGCCGGCGCTCCCAGCCGTTGGCGCGCGCGAGGTCGAACGCGTCATCCCGGTCGACTGCGGCCAACGCAGCAAGAGACCGCAGGCGCTCGCGATCGGTGGGCGCGCGCTCGAGTTGCCAGGTCAGCGACGCGAGCGAGCGCCGGGTCGTCATCAGCCGGACGTCGTCTGGGTCGTAGAGCCCGACGACCGCCTCCCAGAACGGGCTCGGCTCTCGCCGCACTCCGTCATCGGTCGTCGCCTCGCGGACGAGGACGAGACCACGACGCGGACGGGTGCAGGCGGTGTAGAAGAGGTAGCGATCGCGGCTCGAGGCGTCTGGACGTTCGATCCGAGCTCCTCGCTCGTCGAGCGCTCGACGAGCCCCGTCGTCGAGAAACGGCGAGGGCCGAGCTCGTCGAGGAAGCGTCCCCTGTTCCAGACCCAGCACGAAGACGACGTCGAAGCGTCGTGTCCGCACCCGTGACAGATCGAGCACCGCCACTCGACCGCGCGCGCCGGCGCCTTCGGCGCGCACGTCGCCTCGCTCGAGTGCGGCGACGATCTCGTCGCGGCTGAGCTCAACCCCTGCAGCCGCGGCCAGTTCGAGCTCCGCGAGGACGCGGATCGCTGCGTCGTACGCACGGAGATCGGCCCGCAGCGCCTCGCCCGGTCGGGGTCTCATCGTGCCGTGAGCACTCCGCAGCATGATCGCGGCGGCCACACGGATGGCCGCCAGAGGCTCTGCCGCGTTCGCCACCGCGCCGAAGGCCGGCAGTGGTCGATGCCCGCGCAGGTTGCCTAGCTCTTCGAGCACCCGGTCGGCCCGGGTGACAGCTCGGCCACGCAGCCTTCCTTCGAGCCAGTCGGCCTCCGAGCGCGCAAGCCCGCCGAACGTGGAGCGAAGGAACCCGAACAGGTCGTGGCGCGTCCCGCCGAGCCAGCTGAACCGGAGCAGCGCGACCAGCGCCGCTCCGAACGTCGTCGAGCCGAGACTCGCACGCCGTTCGATCGCGACGGGAACGCCCAGCGCGCCAAACGCCGACTCGATCGAGCGCGCGAGGTGCTCTGTCGAAGGGCACACGACCGCGATCTCGTGCGGCTCCACGCCTGTCGCGACGAGCTCGAGGATCTCGTCGGCAACGAGCTCGAGCGTGGCCCGGCGTCCGGCGCCTTCGAGAAATCTGACCGATCCGTCGAGCCCACCGACCGAGACTGCGTCCCCGAAGAGCTCCCGCTCGAGGTGAGCGAGCGGCGCTGGCAGGTGCTCCGACGCCCGAGCCGGAAGCTCGACCACAGCCGCACCGGCATGCGCTGCGAGGTCGGCGACAGTTCGCTCGAGCGAGGCAAAGACGGTGCGTCCGGGCTCGTAGGGGAGTGAGACGTGCACGTCGGTGCGAGCGGCAAGGATCTCGAGCAGTCGCCACTCGGCGCCGGTGAGATCCTCGAAGCCGTATGCGAGCACCGGACGACCGTCCCACGCGCCGAGCTCGCTCGAGAGTCTCTCGAGGGCGTGGCGGCGCTGGCCCGCTCGATCCCACGCTCCCGCACGCTCGAGCTCGGCGCGATAGGCCATCTGGAGCACGGCGAGATCGCCGGAGAGTGTCGCCGGGTCGACGAGTGCCCCATCCAGCTCGGAGAGCGTGGCGGCAAGCGTCTGAGCGAAGCCGCCGAAGCGCGAGGAGGCGCTCGTCGCGTCGAGCTCGACCGACGCGACGGCACGCCGGACCAGCACCGCTCGCTCGACCTCTCCGATCACGCGCCGTGCATCACTCCCGGCAAGGTGCTCGAACAGTGTGTCGAAGGTGCCGATCGAGCCCGTCAGCAACGCGCCTCGCCGGTGGAGCAGCTCGCGTTCGATCCATTCGACGTCCGGACGCCCGGGCACGATCAGCCACGGATCACGATCGAGCAGCCCGACGAAGCGGTCGAGGAGCGCGGCGATCTTTCCGGCGTGTGCAGGGCCGGTGACGAGCGAAAGGCCCACCGCGCCATCGTAGTTCCCGACGGGACTGATCCCCGGGTCTCTTCGCAGGCGGAGTCCTACGCAGGTGATCCGCTACCGCGATTCACCTGCTTGAAAACCAGGTAGCGTCAGGCGAGCGACTTCGGCTTGCGCCCACGGCGGGCGACTGCCGCTCCCGGCATCCCCCCCGCGCAACCGTCACACAGGTCCGCTTGTTTTGCGCCGCGCCGCGCGTCGTTGAAGGTAACGCGCGACACCGCGCCCTTGCCTTCCTCGACCTCGGAGCCGCAACTGTCGCAAACCAACACTGTCTTTCGAGCCATGTTTTCCTCCTCTAGTGAGAATCCCAGCGGATTTCCGCACCGCCGATGAGCGTTTGTGTTTCGACGATCATACGCATAGCGTCGTTGAGTCGCACGTGGGTGGCCCATGCATCCGAAGTGCGCATCATTACACTCACGACCATGGATTCCAGGACGATCGTCGTACTCGAAGGCGATCAAACCGGTCAGGAACTGCTCGAGGCTGCAGTCCGTGTGCTCGCGCCCGACGTGATCGGTCTCGAGCTTACGCTCCCGCGCTTCGATCTCTCGCTTGGCCGGCGGCGTGCAACTGCCAACGCGGTCGTAAGCGAAGCGGCGCAGGCGATTCGGACGCACGGTTTCGGACTCAAGGCCGCGACGGTAACTCCCGAGGAGAGCGGCGACGTCGGCTCACCGAACCAGATCCTCCGTAAGGAGATTGGGGGAAAGGTGATCGTCCGCACCGGGCACCGGATCCCAGGTGTCCTGCCCGTCGGTGGGGTGCATTCGCCGATCTCGGTTGTGCGCATGGCGGTTGGCGATGCCTACGGCGCGAAGGAATGGCGTGAAGGGGTGGGCGACGGCGAAGTCGCATTTCGTACCGAGCGCATCGAGCGTTCCGTGTGCCGCGTTGTCGCCGAGTTTGCGTTTCGTCAGGCGGAGCGAATGGGTGCCAGGGTGTTCGGAGGACCGAAGTACACGGTCAGCCCGATCTACGAGGGAATGCTCAAGGAAGAGATGGATGCAGCCGCGGCACGCAACCCGACCATTCCGTACGAGCCGCAATTGATCGATGCGACTTTCGCGCTCCTGATCTCCTCGAACGGCGCGCCGATGGTGATTCCCGCGCTCAATCGAGACGGCGATATTCTCTCGGATCTCGTACTGCCGCTCTTCGGGTCGATCGCCGGATCGGAGTCGCTCCTCGTCGCGTTCGAGAACGAGGCTGACCTGGTGCCGTCAGCGCTGATGGCGGAGGCGGCCCACGGAACCGCCCCGTCACTCGAGGGCAAAGATGTCGCGAACCCCATGGCGATGATCCTCGCGGCTGCCGCGCTGCTCGGGCACAACGACGACGAGGACGCACAGACCGCGGGTCGCGCGATTCGTGAAGCGACACTCGAGGCGGTGGCCGAAGGCGTCCGAACCGCGGATCTCGGCGGGCACGACGGTACGACCGCGTTCACCGACGAGGTGATCCGGAGGACGCGCACAAAGCTGGAGATCTGGCGAACGCTGTGATCGTTCGAGCCGGACAGGTCGAGCCGCTCTGCACAATCACGTGGACGCGGGGTTGACGACCGTGCACGAGGTGACTGCGTCTTCCAGCGCTTCGGCGAGCTCGGGATCGAACTGCGTTCCGGCACACCGCCGTACCTCGCCGAGTGCATCGTCCGGCGCGCACGCGGTCCGGTAGGCGCGCGGCGAGGTCATCGCGTCGAACGCGTCCGCCAGCGCGAGGATCCGACCCTCGATCGGAATCTCCGTCGCGGCCCGGCGCGTCGGGTATCCGAGCCCGTCCCAGCGCTCGTGGTGGAAGAGGACGTACGGCAATGCCGAGGCAAGCGAGGGGACACCCGCGATCAGCCACGCTCCTTCGACGGGATGCGTGCGGATCTCCGCCAGCTCCGCCTCGTCGAGCCGCCCCGGCTTTGCCAGCACCGCGGGACGGACGTTGAGCTTCCCGATGTCGTGCAACGCGGCACCGACCCGAAGCTGGTCGAGTCGCTCGTCGTCCCAGCCGAGCCGGGTTGCGATTGCCTCGGCGTGGCCCGCGACGCGTGATGCGTGACCCTTCAGCTCGGGGTCGTACACGCTCATCGCGGTCGAGAACGTCGCCAGCGCGCTCACTGACCAACCCGCCACATCACCATTGGAGCTTCAGGTTCCCGTTCCGCGCCGAGAACCCTTCCCGTAGATTCCCGCGGATGCGTGTGTGCGTACCCCGCGAGTCCGCACCCGGCGAGAGCCGCGTCGCTTTGACGCCCGAGACGGTGGCGAAGCTCGTAGCGAAGGGTTTCGCTGTCGTCGTCGAGCGCGGCGCGGGCGCGGCGGCCGGTTTCAGCGACGAGGGCTACTCCGACGCCGGCGCGCGCGTCGCCGACCCCGGCAGTCTCTACCACGGCACGGCGGTCGTCGTGCGGGTCGGCCGGCCATCGGCCGAGGAGGTTGCGCAGCTGCAGCCCGGGACGGCGCTGCTCGGGTTCCTCGCACCGCTCACGGATCGTGACGGGATCGCGCGCCTCGAGGCTCACGGCATCGTCGCCTTCGCCATGGAGTCGATTCCCCGCATCACTCGTGCGCAGTCGATGGATGCGCTGTCGTCGCAGGCTACGGTCGCCGGCTACAAAGCCGTGCTGATCGCCGCGGATCGGATCCCGAAGCTGTTTCCGCTGCTGATGACTGCGGCCGGCACGATCGCCCCGGCGCGCGTGCTCGTCGTCGGTGCGGGGGTCGCTGGGCTCCAGGCGATCGCGACCGCGCGCCGGCTCGGCGCGGTCGTCACGGCGTTCGACGTGCGTCCCGCGGTTCAGGAGCAGGTCGAGTCGATCGGTGCCAGATTTCTCGACCTGGGTGTCGCCGGCGAGGAAAGCGACACCGGCTACGCGAAGGAGCTCTCCCCCGAGCAGCAGGCCGAGCAACAACGCGCCCTCGCCGAGCGGATCCCCGACTTCGACGTCGTGATCACGACGGCGCTCGTGCCAGGTCGTCCAGCACCGAAGCTCGTGCCCGCTTCGGCGGTTGCCGCGATGCGCCCCGGGAGCTGCATCGTCGATCTGGCAGCCGAGGCCGGCGGGAACTGCGAGCTCACCCACCCGGGCGAAGAGATCGTGCGCGAGGGCGTCACGATCGTCGGGCTGACGAATCTGCCGTCCCAGATGGCGGCGGATGCCAGCAGGCTCTATGCGCGCAACGTCCTCGCGCTGCTCGAGCATCTCGCCCCGGACGGGGAGCTGAGGCTGGACTGGAACGACGAGATCACTGCGGGTGCCTGTGTCGCCGGCAAGCGAGCACCCGATGTGGAGGTGGCGGTTTGACCGAGGTCACGCTGATCATCGAGCTGACGATTCTCGTGCTCGCGATCTTCCTCGGCTTCGAGGTGATCTCGAAGGTGCCGACGATGCTGCACACGCCTCTGATGTCGGGGACGAACTTCATCCACGGGATCGTCGTCGTCGGCGCGATCATCGTGCTCGGGCTCGCGGACGACACGTTCACGAGGGTCATCGGGTTCGTCGCGATGGTGCTCGGAACAGCCAATGTCGTCGGCGGTTGGTTCGTCACCGATCGCATGCTCGAGATGTTCAAGCCGCGCCCCGACCGTCGCAAGGACGACGCGTGATCTCCGATCCCGACGTCGTCGGGCTCCTCTACCTCGTCGCGATCGTCTGCTTCGTCGTCTCGCTCCGCTTCCTCGCCTCACCCAAGCGGGCCCGCCAAGGGAACTGGATCGGCGGGCTCGGGATGGTCGTCGCGGTCGCGACGACTCTCTCGCTCGACGGGATCGGCAACTGGGTGTGGATCGCGATCGGTGCCGCGCTCGGCTCGATCGTCGGCCTGGTCGGCGCACGCACCGTCAAGATGACAGCGATGCCGCAGATGGTGGCCCTGTTCAACGGGGTCGGAGGCGGGGCCGCGGCGCTCGTCGCGCTGGCGGAGTTCCACGAGGCAGCCGGCGGGTTCGCAACCGACGCGATCGTCTCGACCGTCCTCTCCGCGCTGATCGGCTCGATCTCGTTCTCTGGCTCGATCGTCGCGTTCGCGAAGCTCCAGGAGCTCATCAGCGGCCGGCCGATCGTCTTCGGCTCACAGAACGTCGTCAACGTCGCCGTGCTCGGTGGAGCGATCGCGCTCGGCGCCGTGCTCGTCGCAGGCGCCGAGGACGAGTGGCTGCTGTGGCTTCTGCTCGCCCTTGCGGCCGGCTTCGGGGTGATGTTCGTGCTCCCGATCGGTGGGGCCGACATGCCGGTTGTGATCTCGCTCCTCAATGCGTTCACCGGGCTCGCCGCCTCCGCGACCGGTTTCGTCCTCGACTCGACGGTGTTGATCGTCTCCGGGATGCTCGTAGGAGCGTCGGGAACGCTCCTGACGTTGCTGATGGCGAAGGCGATGAATCGCTCGGTCGCGAACGTTCTCTTCAGCGCGTTCGGGCAAGTTCAGGCCACCACCAGCGGGCCTCGCGTCGACGACGGGCGTACCGTCCGCGCGACGTCACCGGAGGACGTCGCTGTCCAGCTGTCGTTTGCACGCAAGGTCGTCGTTGTGCCCGGCTACGGCATGGCAGTCGCGCAGGCGCAGCACGACGTGCGCCAGCTCGCAGAGGTGCTCGAGTCGAAGGGCGTCGAGGTCGCCTATGCGATCCACCCGGTCGCAGGACGCATGCCCGGGCACATGAACGTGCTGCTCGCCGAGGCGAACGTCCCGTACGACCAGCTCAAGGAGATGGACGAGATCAACCCCGAATTCGCGCAGACCGACGTCGCGCTCGTGATCGGCGCGAATGACGTCACGAATCCCGCCGCGCGCTCCGACACCGGAAGCCCGATCTACGGGATGCCGATCCTCGACGTCGACAACGCCGCGAGCGTGATCGTGATGAAGCGCTCGCTGAATCCCGGCTTCGCGGGGATCGACAACGAGCTCTACCTCGACCCGAAGACGACGATGCTGTTCGGGGACGCGAAGGATTCGGTCGTGAAGCTGATCTCGGCCGTCAAAGCGAGCTGACGTGAGCCGAAGTCCGTCGACGACCAGGGGTCAGGCACACGTGCCCGCCCCCCTTGACGAGGCCGGGCTTCGCGAGCTGATCGGTGAGCCCGCCGAGCTGGTGCGCGCGAAGGTCAGCGATCGACTCAACCACCTCACGCGGCAGTTCCTCGATCGCTCTCCGTTCCTCTGCCTCGCGACATCTGGCCCCGACGGGTCATGCGACGTCACTCCGCGGGGCGATCCGGCGGGGTTCGTGCGGGTGCTCGACGAGCAGACGCTGCTCATCCCCGAGCGGCCCGGCAACCGGCTCGCCGACTCGCTGCGCAACATCCTCGGGAACCCTCACGTCGGGCTCCTGTTCTTCATTCCCGGAATCACGGACACACTCCGGGTGAACGGCCGCGCGACGATCGTCACCGACCCCGAGGTGCTGCAGCCGGCTGCTGTGGAGGGGAAGGTGCCGAAGCTCGGGCTGCTCGTCCAGGTCGACGAGGTGTTCACGCACTGCTCGAAGGCGTTTCTCCGCTCCGGTCTGTGGGATCCTGCGAGCTTCGTCGACCCTGCGGAGCTGCCCTCCAGCGGCGAGGTGCACCGGAGCCTCAACCCCGCCTTCGACGCGGAGACATACGATGCCGAGCGCGCCGAGCGGTACGCGCGCCGCGAGGGTTTCTATTAGGGCCGGACAGGTCCGGCCCCTACGACGGCGTTCGGCCGGACGTCGGCTCACCGATATGAGCGTCTCGGTCTTCTCGGGCGAGAACGTCAGGCGCGCGGTCTCGCCGCTCGAGGCGTACGCAGCTGTCGAGGCGGCCTTTGTCGCGCATGCGCGAGGCGAGTGGACGATGCAGCCGAAGGTCTACGTGACGAACTACCCCGCGGGCGACTTCCGTGCGATGCCGGCGCTCGGCGGCGGGTACGCACTGCTCAAGTGGGTCACCTCGTTTCCCCGCAATCCCGCACGAGGGCTGCCGACCGTCACCGGGCTCGTCCTGCTCTCGGACAGCGAAACGGGAGAGTTGCTCGCCCTCTTGGACGCCGCAACTGTCACCGCGCTGAGGACAGCGGCAGCGGGCGTCCTCGCCGCCGAGACGCTGGGGCGAAAGGACGCCTCGTCGCACGCAGTCGTCGGTTGCGGCGTCAACGGCGCCGAGACGGTACGCATGCTCGACGCCCGCGGAATCACCCCGCTCGTCTGGGACATCGACGCAGACCGCCGTCGCCGGGTTGTCGAAGAACTGGGCGTCCGCGAAGCGTCGAGTCTCGCCGACGCGCTCGCGTGCGACGTCGTGATCACGCTCACGCCCGGAAAGGAGGTGCTGTTCGTGCCGGGCTCTCTCTCCGCGGGGCAGCACGTCTCGTTGATGGGCGCCGACGGGCCGGGGAAAGCCGAGATCGCCGTCGAGGAGCTCGGGCGAGCACGCCTCTTCTGCGACGACTGGGAGCAGGCGAGCCACGGCGGCGAGCTTGCGGCAGGCGTAGCGAGCGGGTTGGTCTCGCGTGCCGATGTCACCCAACTCGGTCTCGTCCTCGCGGGCGAGGCCGAGGCGCGACGGTCGGACGAGGAGGTCACGCTGTTCGACTCGACCGGGCTCGCGATCCAGGATCTCGCGATCGCACGCCTCGCGCACGCGAAGACCGACGAGCTAGAGCTCCCTACCATCGAGCTCTAGCCACACGCCGCTGCGAATCGCGGGTTCGTGCGCACCTGCTCAGGAATTTCCACCAACCCGTCTGGCCACGCCGACCACGCCGGCATTCACCTCACGAGCAACCGTTCGGGCTCGAACACGTCGAGTAGCGCTTCGCGATCGCCGCGAATCGCACGCGCGACGAGCCGTCCGCAGGCGAAGCCGAGCACGTTGCCGTGACCCGAGTACCCGCCGGCGACCCAGAGCCGTGCGTCCCCTGGCACGCGTCCGACGACCGGGAGGAAGTCGAGCACGAGCCCGAAGATGCCGGCCCACCGATAGTCGATGCGGAGGTCACGTCCGACGAGACCGTTGACGAACCCTTCGAGCGCCCCCTGCACGGCCGGTGTCAGGGCCTCCACGGAGGTGAGCTCGGATTCGAGCGAGACGTCTCGAAATCCCCCGGCAACAATCCTCCCGTCCCGGGTCTGATGCCAGTAGTCAAAGCCGTGCCGACCGTAGTGCGGCACCTCGAACAGGCGCTCGGTGATCGGCTCGGTCGCGATCACCTGGCCGCGGGTCGGGACGATCAAGCCTTCGAGCTCGCCCAACAGCCCGCTCGGGTAGCCGTCGGTCGCGATCAGGATGGACTCCGCATCGAGCTCGTCGAGACTCGTCACGCGGCGTCGCGGAGCGATCTCGACCCCTGCCGCGACCGCGAGCTCCGCGAGTCGCCGCACCCATCGTCCGGGCTGCAATGCGCCGTCGGGCGGGTGGCGCAGCCCGGCGGTATAGCGGCCCTCGAGCACGCCGCCCGGTCGGTCGATCCACTCCGTCTCGATCCCGTCCGCCCACAGCGCCTCGACCTCGGTGCGCAGGTCGTCGCGCTCTTCCGCATCGACCGCGAGCCGGAGGCTCCCGAGCTGACGGAAAGAATCGCCGGCGAGACCGGCAAGCACTTCGATCTCGTCCTCGGTCCAGCGCCAGATCTCGGCCGCAGTCTCCCGACCGACCGACGCGACGAGGACGTCGTACGGCGCGGCCACTCCACGGAGCGCGAAACCGCCGTTGCGGCCGCTTGCGCCGCCGGCGATCTCGCGCTCGTCGTGGACACGAACGCGCAGTCCCGCCTCGGCGAGGGCCAGCGCGGCCGAGCAGCCGGTTACCCCGCCGCCGACGATCGCGACATCCATCGGATCCGTGCTTGCGGCACCGAACGCCGGGCCGTCCTCGTCCAGCCAGTAGGACGCGGTCACCGCGCGATCGTACTGCGGTAGGCCCCCTCCCCACTCGACACCCGCCCGTCGAGCTCGAGCGCCGTCAGCGCGGCAGAGATGGCTGCCGGCGGAAGCCCGGTCGCACGGGTCAGTTGATCGACGCTCGACTCACCGGTGGTAAGTGCCTCGAGCACGAGGGCGCCGTCGCCGACGACCTCCGGCGCCTTCGCGACGGGCTGCTCGAGCCCCAGGGCTTCGAGGATGTCGGCGACGCAGGTCACAGGTGTCGCACCCAGACGGAGAAGGGCGTTCGTGCCGACGCTGAGCCCTGAGGTGATCTCGCCCGGTACCGCCAGCACCTCACGGCCGTCCTCGAGCGCGAAGTCGGCGGTGATCAGCGCGCCCGAGCGCTCGCGCGCCTCGACCACGACGGTTGCGCGGGTAAGACCGGCAATGATCCTGTTGCGGGCAGGGAATCGCCATGGCGCCGGCTCGATGCCGGGCTCGTACTCCGACACGACGAGCCCACCTGCAGCGACGATCCGCTGCGCCAGCTCGGCGTGCGCGGAGGGGTAGTCACGGTCGATCCCGCAGCCGAGGACAGCGATCGTGACCCCCGCCGACTCCAACGCTCCCCGGTGCGCCTCTCCGTCGATTCCCCGAGCGAGACCGCTGACGATCACGGCGCCGCATGCGGACGCCTCCCGAGCCAGCGATCGCGCGACGCCCCGGCCGTACGTGGAGCACGCACGTGCTCCGACCACCGCCAAGCTCGTCCGTGTGAGAATCTCCGGATCCGCGTCCCCGCGTAGCCACAGCGAAGGAGGTGGATCGGGGATCTTCTGCAGGAGCGGCGGATAGTCGGCGCTCGATCGTGCGATGCGGCGGAACGTCACGTCGACCCGACCTCCACCGAGCCACGATAGGAGAGCGCTTCGGCGACGTGCTCGGGTAGCACCTCCGCGCTGTCGGCGAGCGCGGCGATCGTCCGCGAGACCCGGGCGATCCGGGCGCGACCACGACCGGAGAGCGGCAGTCGCTCGACCGCACGGTCGAGGAGCTCCGACGCGGCGGGCACGCGCCTCGGGGTCGGGCCGACCAGGCGCTCGGCGGCGGTAATCACACGGTCGCGAACGACCGCGGATCCCTCCCCATCCGGAGCCGCGAGCTCGTCCGCTCTTGACCGCGGCATGGCGACGACCAGGTCGAACCGGTCGAGCAACGCACGCGAGAGCTTGTCGCGGTAGGCGGCGATCCGCGCCGCCGAGCACGTGCAGTCGAGACGAGGGTCGCCACGGCCCCCGCATGGGCAGAGGTTCATGGTTCCGACCAGTCGAAAGCGCGCCGGAAAGACGGCTCTGCCGCCCACTCGCGCAACGGAGACGATCCCGTCCTCGAGCGGTTGGCGCAGGGCCTCGAGCACGGGGCGGGGGAACTCGGGCAACTCGTCGAGCAGCAGGACCCCACGATGCGCCAGACTTACCTCACCCGGCCGTGGTATCGCGCCCCCTCCGACGACGGCTGCTGCGGAGGCACCGTGGTGCGGCGCGCGAAACGGCGGCACCGAGACGAGTCCCGCTCCGGTCGGGAGCAGGCCCGCGACCGAATGGATCCGGGTCACCTCGAGCGCCTCGGCTCGCGTGAGCGGAGGCAGGATCGAGGGCAGACGGCGGGCCAGCATCGTCTTGCCTGTGCCGGGCGGCCCCGCGAGCAGCAGATTGTGCCCACCGGCCGCCGCGATCTCGAGGGCACGACGACCCCGTTCCTGCCCGCGAACCTCGCACAGGTCCGGCTGACCGACGACGGGCTCGCAGAGAGATTCCGACGGCTCGACCGGCTCGATCTCCGTCTCGCCCCTCAGATACG